>NZ_JBVIFR010000005.1:0-410664 GCF_055571235.1 Streptomyces sp. NPDC030991 | reverse complement strand
GTGGTGTGTGTGTGTTTCCTTATTCCCCCCCCCCCACCCTCTTTGTTCCCCCCCCCCCCCCCCCCCCCCCCCCCCCCCCCCCCCCCCCCCCCCCCCCCCCCTTCTCTGTACTTCACCGTCCTCGGTACCTCAGTAGATGTTGGCCTCCACGTCGGGCCCGTCGCCCCGGGCCGCGTTGATCTGCGCGCGCAGGGAGATCTCGTCGTAGACGCGGAACTCCTTGACGATGCGGCCGCCCTGGATCAGGAACTGGGACACGCCGAGCATGGTGACCGGCTGCCCGGTGAGCGGACCGAAATCGGCTGTACCGCGGTAACTGCCGTGCATGGTCCACAGGACGGCCACGCGCAGGCCCGCGTGGCGCTCCGAGAAGTTGGTCTGGACGTCCCGCACCGCGAACCGGGCATCAGGGAAGGCGCCGACCAGGGAGAGGAGGTCGTTCTGGTAGCGCTCGGGGCGGATGACGGTACGGTCGCCGACGGTGTGCAGGAAGAGGTCGCGGACCATGAACTCGTCGACCTTGTGCAGGCGCCGCTGCGACCACACCTCGTCCATGAACTCCAGGACCATCTCGCACTCGGGACGGAACTCGTCCGGCCGCGGTCCGCTGACGCCGGACAGGAGCACGTCCTTGGGCGGTTCCTCGGTCATCGACCCGGTGTAACCCTGGAACCGCAGCGCACGGGCCGCCTCGGCGGGATCGACCCCGCGCTGCAGACAGTCCGCGAGTTCGTCGCGCACCACCCACTCCTCGACCATACGGCCGCGCCGGTAGAGGCAGTTGGCCACGGTCCGCTTGCGGACGCGGATGTTACGGCCGTCCACGAGGTGCTCGTCCGCGGAGAAGACCAGGTGCGAGCTGAGGAAGGCGTCGTCGCCGCGGGCCTCCCACACCACGTCCTCGGCCTGGCCGATGTGGCCCGGGGTGCTGCCGATCCGCATCGTGGTGCCCTCGATCACCCCGTCGCGGCCGACGACGGTGCCGAGGCTGGTGTGGACGATCGAGTCGGGCTCGTAGTTGTCCACGATGTAGGCGATGTCCCGGCCGACCCAGATGCGGTCGGTCACCTCGCGGATGAAGTCGTCCGGGTCCTTGTAGGGCAGGTAGGCGGCGGGATCGAGCGGCATGGTGGCTCCGTTCTCAGTGGGGTTCGGGGCAGCTGAATGCGTATGTAGGGGTTCGAGGGGCGGGGTGGGTCACCGGGCGAACTTGTCGGCGCCCAGCTGGCTCCGGTACGTCTCCGTCATGAAGGAGGTCACCACCACCAGGGCCATGACGGCGGCCGCCGCCAGGTAGACCCACACGGCGTAGATCGTGTCGAAGGTGCTGACCAGCAGCGTCGCCACGAACGGCGTGATGCCCATGAAGATGGAGAACGAACTGTTGTAGGCAATGGCGCTCGCGCTGAACCGGGTGCGGGTGGCGAAGAGCTCCGCGGCGCAGACCGTGACGATGCCGGTCAGGAAGAACTCCGGGACCAGATAGATCAGTTGGCTGGCGACCGCGGCGCCGAAGGTGCCTCGTTCACCGACCCAGAAGGCGAGCGGGACCAGGAAGATGCAGGCCAGGGCGCCCGCGATCAGCATCGGGCGGCGGCCGATCCGGTCCGAGAGCATGCCGGCCAGCGGGAGCAGCGGGATGAGGACCGCGATCGAGATGGCGTTCGAGGCGAGGCCCATCCAGCGCGGCAGGCCGAGGGTGTCCGTCAGGTACTGCGGATAGAACGTGACCCAGGTGTAGGAGAGGATCGCGCACATGACCGAGATGCCGCAGTAGACCAGGATGGGGCGCCGCTGGGAGCGCAGCGCCTCCAGGACCGGCGACTTGACGACCTGCGTCCCGTCGGCCGTGGCGCGGACGAACTCGGGGGTCTCCTCGATGTGCCGGCGCAGCCAGATGCCGACCAGGCTGAGGGGGATCGCCAGCAGGAACGGCATGCGCCAGCCCCACGAGTCCAGCGCGGGACCGGTGAAGACCCAGCTGGTCAGCGCGGCGGTGCCGGCGCCTGCCAGAGTGCCGACGAAGCAGCTGTTGGAGGCGTACGAGGTGTAGTACGCCCGCCGGTTGGGCTCCGCCCACTCGACGATGAAGGCGACCGCTCCCACGTACTCGCCGCCCGACACCGTGCCCTGGACGACGCGGAGCAGCAGCAACAGGATCGGCGCGAGGATGCCGACCTGGTGGTACGTGGGCAGGGCGCCGATGAGTGCGGTCGCCACACCCATGAACACGATGGTCCACAGCAGCGTCTTCTTGCGGCCGACGCGGTCTCCCCACCGACCGACCAGCGTCCCGCCCAGCGGCCGGAACAGGCACGCCACCGCGATGATCGCGTAGGTGCCGAGGACGGCGACGGTCCGGTCGCTCTCGGGGAAGAACGCGGGGGCCATGATCGGTGCCATGTAGCCGTAGAGGCCGTAGTCGAACTGCTCTACGAAGTTACCGATGCTGCCCGCGCCGATGGCCCGGCGTATCGCGTTCCGCCGGTCCGGGTCGACCGTGGGTGGGCCGGCGGCTGTACTGGGAGGCGCTGCGGCGGACATGGCTTCTCCGATCGCGCGGGGAGAGGGGTGTGCGTACGACGCCGCGTGCGACGGCACGAACCTGCGTGCATACGTATGAACTCGTGGTGAACACTAAGGAGCGTGGTGAGGGGCGTCAAGGGGTCGCCGAGGGGCATGTGACCTCCTGGGTTACGGGCTCCGCGAGAGTCCGCAAGGTGTCCAGCAGGACCTGTGCCATGTTGAAGAGGATCAGCTGGGCGCCCGCCACTTCGGCCGCGCCGGCCGCCTGTAGGTCGGGCACGATCGTCATGACCGCGCGATCCTCGGCGCGGGCGGCCCGGTGCGCCTGGGCGATCAGCGCGTCGACCGTGGCGCCACCCGGGAAACCGCAGTCCACCGCGAGGTCGGCCGGACCGACCAGGACGGCGTCCACCCCCGGCGTACCGGCGATCTCGCCGGCCGCGGCACAGGCCCGCTCCGTCTCGATCATCGCCACGACCAGGGTCTCCCGGGAGGCGGCCACATGATCGGCGGCGGTGACCGTGCCGAACCGCCCCGCCCTGCTGTACGTGGCGAAGCCCCGTTCGCCGAGGGGCGGATAGTGGCTCGCGGCCACCGCACGCCGCGCGTCCTCGGCGCTGTCGACGTGCGGGTGGATCAGGCCCACGGCCCCCAGATCGAGGCAGCGCAGCGCCAGCGAGGGTTCCGCCGTGCCCACACGGACGAGGACGTCGATGCCCTGGGCCGCCGCTGCCGTCAGATGATGCTGGAGCAGTGCGGTGTCGGCCGGTCCGTGCTCGCAGTCGATGACCACGTAGTCCAGGCCCGCCACGCCCGCCATCTCCACGAGCGTCTCCGAGGGCAGCCGCAACAGCGCGCCCCGGAGCCGTTCGCCCGCCGCCAGCCGCTGCTTGAGGCTGCGGCGCGGCTGCCGCGCGCCTCGCCCCGTCACCGCGCCACCATCCCCGCCGACAGGTCGATATCGGCTCCGCACAGACCGCGCATGCGCAGCATCGCGGTCACCGCCTCGCCGACCTCGTCCTCGGTGACCATGCGCCCGAGGGCGGAGCGTGACACGAACGCCTGCTCGGCCTCGGCGTAGCTGCTGCCCGTGCGCTGTGCCTCCAGGCGGAAGTTGCGCTCCATGCGCGGGCCCGAGACGGGGCCGGGGGAAAGGGAGTTCACCGTCACCCCGAGCGGTCCGACCTCGCCCGCCAGGGTCGTCGTGAGCCCGATGACCGCCATCTTCGAGGCGCAGTAGGGCGTCCGCCGCAGCAGGGGCCGTTTGCCCGACACCGAGGCGATGTTGATGACATCGCCGGTGCCGCGCCGCGTCATGGCGGGCAGGAAGGCCCGGCACATGAGGAAGACCCCGCGTACGTTCACGGCGAAGACCTCGTCCCAGCTGTCGGGGGTGATCTCGGTCAGCGGCGCCACGGGCCCGGCGATCCCGGCGTTGTTGACGAGGATCGACACCTCCTCGGCCGCGAGGCTCGCCGCGAGCTCCCGCACGTCGTCGGGCCGGGAGACGTCGCACACCCGATGGGTGACGCGGGGCCCGAGGCGCGAGGCCGTCTTCTTGAGGGCGCTCTCGTCGCGTCCCGTGATCACGACCCGGGCACCGTCGGAGAGCAGGGAGCGGGCGATGGCGGCGCCGAGTCCGCTGCCGCCTCCGGTGACGAGCGCGGTCCGTCCGGCCAGCGGTCCCGCGGGGCCGCTCACGCGAGGGCCTCGTCGTTCCACGGCAGGGTGCCCTTGCCGTACTTGGCCGCCCGTACGTCGCCGGACCGGGCGTGGCCCTCGAACAGCTCGACGCGCGCGGCCCGCCCGCACACCTCGCCGAGCAGAGCCGACGAGGACGTGTCGGTGACTTCCTGGTAGGTGACCGTCTTGAGGTACTTGCCGACCCAGAGGCCGCCGGTGTAGCGCGCGGCGCCCCGGGTGGGCAGTACGTGATTGGTGCCGATGACCTTGTCGCCGTAGGAGACGCAGGTGCCCTCGCCGAGGAAGAGGGCGCCGTAGTCGTGCATCTTGTCCAGGGCCCGGCGCGGGTCCTCGGTCAGGACCTGTACGTGCTCGGCGGCGTAGGAGTCCGCGATCTCGAACGCCTCGTCGAGCGTGTCGGCCACGACGATCTCGCCGTGGTCGCGCCAGGCCGGTGCGGCGAAGTCCTTCGTCGGCATGCCGGGCAGCAGGCGCTCGATGTGCCGGGCGACCTTCCGGCCCAGCTCCTCGCCCGTGGTCACCAGCACGGCGGGGGAGTCGGGGCCGTGCTCGGCCTGGGAGAGCAGGTCGACGGCGACCACGAACGGGTCCGCGTGCTCGTCGGCGATCACCAGGATCTCGGTCGGTCCGGCGAACAGGTCGATACCCACCTCACCGAACAGCTGGCGCTTGGCCTCCGCGACGTACGCGTTGCCGGGGCCGGCGATCATCGGGACCCGCCCGATCGTCTCCGTGCCCAGGGCCAGCGCCGCGACGGCCTGGACGCCGCCGAGGAGGTGGATCTCGTCGGCGCCCGCCAGGTGCATCGCCGCGACCGTGGCGGCCGGGATCTCGCCCCGGATCGGCGGGGTGCACGCGGCGACCCGGGGGACGCCCGCCACCTTGGCGGTCACGATCGTCATGTGCGCCGACGCGGTCAGCGGGTACCGCCCGCCGGGCACGTACGCGCCCGCGCCGGCCACGGGCACGTGGCGGTGGCCGAGGCGGACCCCGGGGAGCGTCTCGATCTCCACGTCGTGCATCGAGTCGCGCTGGGCCTGGGCGAAGGTGCGTACCTGCCGCTGTACGAAGCGGATGTCGTCCAGGACGGTCTCCGGCACCCCGGCGACGATGCGCTCGATCGCGTCGGGCGCCAGCCGGAAGGACTCGGGGCTCCAGCCGTCGAACTTCTCGGAGTACTGGCGGACGGCGTCGTCACCGCGCTCGCGGATGTCGTCCAGGATGGCGTGGACACGCTCGGCGACATCGGCGCGGGCGGCACGCACCTCGGTGGCGGGCACGGGGGATTTGAGGAATCGGGGCATGACGGCTCTCTTCACTGGGGGAGGGGTGTGCGGGGTTCGGGGGAGAGGAGTGCGGTGTACGGGGAAGGGGTGTGCGGTGTTCGGGGGATTCAGGGCGCCGCGGTGAGGGCGGCCACCGGTTCGCCGCGCTCGACGGCGGTGAGCACCGCGCGGACGGCGTCGGTGACGGCGTCGGGGCGCTGCCAGGGCAGCAGATGACCGGCGTCGGGCAGTTCCCGGAGCCGGGCGCCGGGCACGGCGCGCGCGATCGTCCGGTGGAAGTCGGGCGGGCACAGGGAGTCCCGCGCCCCGCTCAGCACGAGCGCGGGGCACCGGGCGGAGCGCAGCGCGTCGGCCGCGTCGGTGCGGGTCGCCTGTGCGGCGAGCTGGGCGCGGGCGGTGTCGGGGCCGACGGCTCGGGCCATCCGGCGGTAGCGCCGGGCCGCCGCGGGGGAGGGGGCGCGGCCCGGGAACATGTCGGGCAGGGTCCGCTCGACGACGTCCGCGTACCGCCCCGCACCGATCAGTTCGTCCATCGCGCGCCAGGCCGCGTACTGCTCGGGGCGCGGCGCGGCCGCGTTGGCCGACATCACGCACAGGCCCGCGATCCGCTCCGGTGCCCGGCGCAGCGCCTCGAAGCCGACGATGGCTCCCAGGCTCAGCCCGACGAGGAGGAACGGGCCCGTCGTGGCGGCCAGCACGTCCTCGGCGAGCGCCCCGATCTCCGGCTTCGTCAGCGGGACGTGGTGGACCGCGTGACCGGCGGGGAAGTCCACGTCGGCCCAGAGACTCGCGTCGCAGAGCATCCCGGGGACCACCACCAGCGGCAGTGCGTCCGGCGGCTCGTCCCGGCGCACGCCGGTCACCAGCGCCGCGCGGAGCGGGGCAGGAGCGCGTAGGGGGCGACGTAGCCGTTGTGGTCGATGCCCAGGCCCGCGTCGGCGGCGGCCTTGGCGACCTCCTCGTCCCAGTCGAGGCGGACCCTTCCGTCACCGGAGTTGACGATCAGCAGGTCCGCCCGGGTGTCGCCGGTATTGCGCAGGGTCCGCCAGGCGTCCTGCGGGACGGAGAGCATGTCGCGGGGGCCGAGACGCACCGACACCGGGTCGGTGCGGTTGAGGGTGACCTCCCACTGGCCTTCCTTCACGATCAGCGTCTGCGTCTCGTGCTGGCGGTGGAACGAGACGCCCTGGCCCGGGTCGGCGCGCAGCCAGGCCGCGTTGTGCCCGTGCGGGTTGAAGATCCGGGGCTCCTGGTGCGGGTCCTCGGTCATGCCGTACCCAATGACGCAGCTCAGGCGGGCGCCGCCGCCGGGCAGCGTGCTGTCGAGGAAGGGGTGCTCGGACCAGCCGAGTTCGTCCGCGGCGGCGACGCGGCGCTTCATCTCCTCTGGGCTGTAGTGGCGCAGCCGGTCGATCTGCTCCTGCGTCATGGGGCTGACACGTTCGGCCTCGGGCGGGAGGGGGTCGCCGGCGACGGTGTCGACCAGCCGGTTCTCGGCGTCGAGGTAGAGGCCGTGGCTCTCCGCCTCGCGCAGGACCGAGGGCCCCCAGATGATGCCGCCGGTGTGGTCCATGCCCAGCACGGTGAAGAGCCAGCCGTGGTCCGGGCCGGTGTTGGTGAAGCCGCGGAAGATCCAGGTGGGGACGGACGCGATGTCGCCGGCCCGGAGCGTGAGTTCGCCCTCGGTGCCGTCGGCGCCCCAGCGCAGCAGGTACTCGCCCTCGGTGCAGACGAACACCTCGGCGGTGTAGTGCAGGTGCAGGTTGTTGGTGATGCCGTGGGGCATGGCCGCGGCGCCGATGTTGTAGCCGTGCGGCAGCCGGAGATTGACGTGCTGACCGGCGGCCTGGGAGACACCGGGCCCGATCATCGCGTAGTTCTCCTTCCGGTCCGAGCCCGGCGTGCGGCAGTCGATGAAGGCCTGGTTGCAGGAGACGAAGTCGCTGCGGCGCACCGTGCGCTCCGCTAGTTCGCTGGTGGTGACGACGACATCGGGCATGACGGACCGCTCCTTGCTCCGGAATTCGCTTGGCATCCGCTTGGAATACGTATGCATTCCCATGACAGGTGGTAAAGGGAGACTGTGTCAAGAGGTTGGACTGAATCAGACATACGTATACTGCTGTGAACGTGCGCCGGGGCGGTGGCGCGGAACGGCGACGAGGGGCGAGCCGATGGGGATCACCAGTCACGACGTGGCCAGGCTTGCAGGTGTCTCGCAGCCCACGGTCTCCCGCGCGCTGCGCGACGACCCCCGGGTGTCGCAGGCGACCAGGGAGAAGGTCAGACGCGCCGCCCAGGCCCTGAACTACGTACCGAGCGAGGCGGGGCGCACCCTGTCGACGCGGTCGACACGGCGCGTCGGCGTCATCGTGACCGACCTGACGAACCCGTTCTACCCGCATGTGATCGCCCCGCTCCACGACGAACTGCGCAGCCTGGGCTACCGGATGATGCTGCTCACGGAGCGGTCCGACGAGGCGGTGGCCGAGGAGCGGCTGCTGGACCAGTCGCTGGACGGCGTCGTCCTCGCGACGGCGACCACGGACTCCCGGCTCCCCGCCCAGCTGGAGCGGCGGGGCATGCCCTACGTCTTCCTCAACCGCGACACCGGTGGCCCCGGCGACTACGCCTCGGTCGTCGACAACGAGGGCGGCGGCCGGCTCGTGGCCCGCGAGCTCGTCGCCCTGGGGCACCGGCGGATCGCGGGCATCTTCGGCGCGGCCAACACCACGACCGGCCGCGATCGCGAGCTGGGTTTCCGGCTGGCGCTGGCCGATGCGGGTGTCGGGCTCGCCGAGGACCTCGTGGTGCGCGGCGCCTTCGAGTACGACACCGGGTACCGGGCGCTGCCCGTGCTGCTGGCGGGGGCCGCGGCACCGACGGCCGTGTTCTGCGGCAACGACGTGGTCGCCATCGGCGTGCTGAACGCGGCCCTCGCGGCGGGTGTCAGGGTGCCCGACGATCTCACGGTGATCGGCTTCGACGACCTGCCGATGGCCGCCTGGGAGGTGTTCCGGCTGACCACCGTCGGGCACGACCTGCGGGAGCTGTCGCGGCAGGCCGCGCGTCTGCTGGTGCGGCGCATCGGCGGGGACGTCGACCCCGCTGGTGAACGACTGGTCCTGCCCACCGAGTTCGTGCCCCGGGCCACGCACGCGCGCCTCTCCTGACCGTCACCGCCCTCGCATGGTCTTCTCCCTGGCCGGACGCGGTGACGGCTCGGCCGGCGCGTCCCCGGCCGTTCCGGCGCTGCCCGGTCCCGCCGCGCCCTGACCCGGCCGCCGGCGCGTGATGCCCACGGTGACCAGGACCGCGGCGAGCCCGAGGGAGAGCCACAGTTCGAGCCGGTGCCCGGGCAGTACGGCCATGAGGACGAGCACCCCGGCGATGAAGACGATCGTGGCGAGCGTGAGGTGGGGGAACCCCCACATGCGGACCTCGCTCGGCGGCCCCTCCTTGCGCCGGGTCGCGTACTGGGTGAGCGCGATGACCAGGTACATCATCAGGGCGATCGCGCCGCTGGAGGCGATGAGGTACGAGAAGACGCTCGGCAGCAGGTAGTTGGCGATCACCGCGGCGATCCCGATGACGGTGGAGGCCACGACGGCGTTGCGGGGCACGCCGTGCCGTGAGGTACGGGCGAACGCGGCCGGGGCGTCACCGCGTCCGGCCAGGGAGAAGACCATGCGGGATGCGGTGTAGACGGCCGAGTTGAGACAGCTGCTGACGGCGATGACCAGGACGACGTCCATGATCCGGCCCGCGCCCGGAATGTTCATCCGTTCGAGGACCGCCTGGTAGGAACCGGCCGACGCCAGGTCGGCCGCGTTCCAGGGGACGAGACAGACCACGATGAGAATGGAGCCGATGTAGAAGAGGCCGAGACGCCAGACGACGGCGCGGACGGCCTTCTTGATGTTCTTCTTCGGTTCCTCGGACTCGGCGGCGGCGATGGTGACGATCTCGCTGCCCTGGAAGCTGAACATCGCCGTCAGCAGACCGGCGAGGACCGCTGTGGCGCCCTTGGGTGCGAAGCCGCCGTGGCTCCACAGGTTCGATACCCCGTGCGTGTCCGATCCGGGCAGCAGGCCGAGGACGGCGAGCACCCCGAGGACGAGGAAGGCGACGATCGCGACGACCTTCAGCAACGCGAACCAGTACTCGAACTCCCCGTAGTTGCGCACCGCGAGGAGGTTGCTGCCCGCCAGCAGCACGATCATCGCCAGCGCGGGCAGCCAGCTGGGCAGCGAGGTCAGGCTCGCGATGACCTCACCCGCCGCGATGGCCTCGATCGGGATGACGAGGATGTAGAACCACCAGTAGAGCCAGCCGATGGAGAAGCCCGCCCAGCGGCCCAGGGCGCGGTCCGCGTACGTGGAGAAGGAGCCCGTGTCGGGGTGGGCGACGGCCATCTCGCCGAGCATCTGCATGACGAGCACCACCAGGGCGGCGGCCAGCAGGAACGAGATCAGGACGGCCGGCCCGGCGGTGGCCACCGCGGTGGACGAGCCGACGAACAGACCGGCGCCGATCACGCCGCCGATGGAGATCATCGTGATCTGTCGGCCCTTGAGGCCCTGGGTGAGAGCGGCGCCGGCGGGGGCGGCCGGTGGCGGCTCGGGCGGGTGGTGCTGCATGCGGGGATCCTCGGATGGATGTGGGGACGCGGGCAACCTGGAGGGAGAGGGGTCGGGTGTACGGCAGGGGGTGGGCCGGGTGGCCCCCGCCGCCGCGGGGCGCGGCGGCGGGGGACGGGGTCAGAGCTGCTCGCGCAGGTCCGTGGGGACGGCGTCGAACAGCTCGGACGTGCGGCCGATCCGGTCGATGCGCAGCGTCGCGGTCGCGCCGTGCGCCGCCAGACCTTCGAAGGCGGAGATCCGCTCGACCGCCGGGGCCAGCGCCGCCGTGCCCTCCTTCGCGGCGCGCTGGTAGGTCAGCGGCTTGAGGAAGCGGGAGACGGAGAGCCCGGCGTTGTAGCGGGCGGTCTTGCCGGTCGGCAGCACGTGGTTGGTGCCGGCGATGCCCTTGTCGGAGTAGGCGACCGTGGACCAGGGGCCGATGAAGAGGGAGCCGTAGCAGGTGAGGTGGGTGAGGTAGTAGTCGTCGTCCTCGGTGTGGATCTCCAGGTGCTCGGGGCCCAGCACGTCGGCGACGGCGACGGCGTCGGCCCGGTCGCCCACGACGATGACCGAGCCGAAGTCGCGCCAGGCCGGGCCCGCGATGTCCCGGGTGGCCAGGGAGGCGAGCTGGCGCTCGATCTCCGTGACGACGGCGCGCCCCAGCTTCTCGGACGTGGTGATCAGCGCCGCGGGGGAGTTGGGGCCGTGCTCGGCCTGGCCGAGCAGGTCCGCCGCGACCCACACCGGGTCCGCGCTGTCGTCGGCGATGACCGCGACCTCGGAGGGGCCGGCCAGCAGGTCGATACCGACCTGGCCGAACAGCTGCCGCTTGGCCTCCGTGACGAAGGCGTTCCCGGCGCCGACCAGCATGTCGACGGGGGCCTCGCCGAGCAGGCCGAAGGCCATCGCGCCCAGGGCCTGGACACCGCCGAGGGCGAAGACCCGGTCGGCGCGGGAGAGGTAGGCGCCGTACAGCACGGCGGGGTGGGCGCCGTGCTCGCCCGACGGGGGAGTGCACGCCAGGACGGTCGGTACGCCCGCGGTCTTGGCGACGTTGACGGTCATGAAGGCGCTGGCGAGCAGCGGGAAGCGGCCGGCCGGCAGGTAGGCGCCGACCCGGGAGACCGGCACGTAGCGCTGGCCACCGGCCACGCCGGGGGCGAGTTCGATCTCGAAGTCCGTCAGGTGCTCGCGCTGGGCGGCGGCGAACCGGTGGGTGCGCTCGTACCCCATCTCCAGAGCGGTACGGACGTCAGGGGGCAGCGCGTCCCCCGACTTCTTGAGCTCGGCGGCCCCGATCTCCAGCTCGCCGGACCAGCCGTCCAGCTCCTGGGCGTAGGCGCGTACCGCGTCCATGCCCTTGTGCTCGATCTCTTTCAGCATCTGCGACACCCGCTCGACCACCTTGGGGTCGCGCTGCGCGGGGGGACCGTCGACGGACGGCTTCTTGAGCCACTGGAGAGGGGGAAGGGCCTGGGCTTCGTCGTGCGTGATCTGCATGGCCTGGACGCTAGACGTCGCGCTGGTACAGGACTAGAGGGGCGGTTCCTGTCCGATCCACAGGCTTTACCTGTGCATCAGAGCGGGGACCCGCCGGAAGAGGCTGTTCAGGGGGTCAGAGGTTCAGGCCGATGCCGATCTCGCGGAGGGTGTCCTCGGCGATCCGGGCGAGTTCCCGGGTGGCGCGGGAGAGGGCGTGGCCCCGGCGCCTGACCAGCGCGATGGTGTCGTAGAGCGGCTCCGCGAACGGCGCGGTGTGCAGCCCGGCGGGGAACGTGGGGCCGGCGACCACCGCGCGGCTCGCGATCGTG
Source organism: Streptomyces sp. NPDC030991 (assembly GCF_055571235.1). Taxonomy (NCBI): domain Bacteria; kingdom Bacillati; phylum Actinomycetota; class Actinomycetes; order Kitasatosporales; family Streptomycetaceae; genus Streptomyces; species Streptomyces sp. NPDC030991. Next base: position 398,715 of record NZ_JBVIFR010000005.1, on the reverse strand, counting down.
TCGCCCACGCCCGCGGCCACCAGCTTCAGCGCGGCCTCGACGTGTTCGAGCTCGATGAGCGGATCGACGGTGACTCCGGCGAGCTGCGCGCGCTCCGCGATCTGCCGCCGCGTCGGGTCCTGCCAGCCGTAATGGGCGTCGTACAGCACGAGCGGCGCCCGGGAGAAGGCGTCGATGGTCACGGGTGCGCGGGTGCGTTCCACGTCGGCGCTCACATAGAACACCTCGTCGCGCAGGAGCGGGCTCACCGCGAGTCCCTCGTCGTCGATGGGCAGGACGACCAGGCCCGCCTCGATACGTCCGGCGGCGACGGCCGCGGCGGTCTCGGCCGAGTTCTGGCCGACGAGCCGGACCCGGACCGCCGGATATCTGGCGTGGAACATCTGCACCAGGTTGGAGAGCAGGTAGTAGTCGGCGTTGCGGAGCACCCCGAACGTGGCCGTGCCGCCGCCGAGCGAGCCGAGGGAGCGCACCGCCCGGCTCCCGTGGTCCGCCGCCGCCACCGACTGCTGGGCATAGGGCAGCAACTCCTGCCCGGCCGAGGTCAGGGTCAGGGTGCGGCTGCCCCGGACGAACAGCTCGGCGTCCAGCTCGCTCTCCAGGCGGCGTACGAGTTCGGAGGCCGATGCCTGCGCCATGTCCATGGCCTGCGCCGCGGCGGTGAACGACCCGCGCCGCTCCGCTTCGACGAAGGCCCTCAGCTGATTGAGGGTCATATGTTTCTGCGCCTTGCCGTTCGATGTGCCGGGGGACTTGGGGGACTTGGGGGACCGGGGTCGCGGCCGGGGACGGACGGCGTCCTCGTTCTCCCGCGATGTCCGTCGGCCTCGAAGGTACAGGTTCGTCCTGTGGCTCACGCAGGGAACAGGGGCCTTGTCCCCGGACGACCCGGCTGATTGGCTCGTCCGTGTTCCCGCTCGCCGTTCTCGTAGCCCCGCACCCGGAAGGTGTCTCCCGCCCGATGTCCCAGCCCCTGTCGGTCGGCCTCGTGCAGGCGGCCGCTCGTCACCATGCCGCCCCCGACCTGGACTCCTTCGCGACGGAGGTCGGCCGCCTCACCAGGACGTACCCCGGTGTGCGACTGCTCGTCCACCCGGAACTGCACCTGTGCGGACACACTCCGGACGAGGACCCCGAGGAGGTCATGGCCGCGGCGGCGCAACCGTTGGACGGGCCGCGCGGCGCGGCGCTGGCCCGCCTGGCACGGGAGCTGGGCGTCTGGCTCGTCCCCGGCAGCGTCTACGAGCGGGGCGAGGACGGGCGGATCTACAACACGGCCGTCGTGTACTCACCGCAGGGCAGGCGCGTCGCGGCGTACCGCAAGATGTTCCCCTGGCGGCCCCACGAGACCACGGCGGCGGGTACCCGCTTCGTGGTCTTCGACATGGAGGGGTACGGGCGCGTCGGTCTGTCGATCTGCTACGACGCCTGGTTCCCCGAGGTCACCCGCCACCTGGCCTGGCAGGGAGCCGACCTGGTCCTGAACCTCGTACGCACCCCGACCGTGGACCGGGCCCAGGAGCTGGTGCTCGCGCGGGCCAACGCCATCGTCAACCAGGTCTTCATGGCCAGCGTCAACGCGGCGCCGCCGGACGGGATCGGGCGCAGCGTGCTGGTCGACCCCGAGGGGCGGGTGCGCGCGGAGGCCGGGCCCGAACCGGAGCTGGTGCTCACCGATGTGCTCGACCTCGCCGAGGCCCGCCGGGTCCGCTCGTACGGCACCGCCGGCCTCAGCCGCGTGTGGGACCCCTTCGAGGAGGGACAGGCGCCGCTCGAACTCCCCCTGTACGCGGGCCGGATCGACCCCGACCGGTGGCGTGCCGGGCAGGGCGGAAGCGGCCCCCGGTGACAGCGGCGCGCGCTCAGAGCCTGTCTTTGAACCCCCGTCTGCGCCCCGACCGCCGCTGCGCCCGCGCTTCGCGCGGACGACGGGGGTTCAAAGACAGGCTCTCAGGCGGTGCCACGCCTGACCAGCTGGTGCGGGACGATCAGCTCCTGCGGGGGGACCGCGTTGCCGGGGCTGTATATGCGGTCCGCCAGGCACTGCAGGGACCGTTCGGCGATCTGCCGCTTGTCGGGCGCGATGGTGGTCAGGGGAGGGTGGCTGTAACGGCCGTCCTCGATGTCGTCGAACCCGACGATCGCGACATCCTCGGGCACGCGCAGGCCCCGCTCGTGCGCCACGTGCAGGGCGCCCAGGGCCAGTTCGTCGCTGAAGGCGAACACAGCGTCGGGGACGTTGGGCCCGTCGAGGAGTTCGGTCATCGCACGGGCGCCGTCCGCACGGTGCAGGGCGGCCACCGGGCGCTGGGCGCCCGGGAGATGCGGCAGTCCCGCCCGGTCGAGCGCGCGGCGGTACCCCTCGGCCCGCAACAGGGCGGTGCCGTTGTGCAGATGGGGTTGCAGGCCGATGGCGGCGATGTGCCGCCGGCCGAGACCGATCAGACGGGTCGTCGCCTCGTCGGCGGCGGCGACGTTGTCGACGGCGACATGGTCGGCTGCCCCCTGCGGACTGCGCTCGCCGAGCAGGACGAGGGGCACGGCCGGTGCCGTGGCGGCCAGTTCGGCCGGATCCAGCGCCCAGGGGCTGATGATGAGGCCGTCGACCACGCGCCCCCCGCCCTGGGCGAGGAGCCGGCGTTCGGCGTCCGCGTCGCCCCGGGTCTGGTCGATGATCACCGTCCAGGAGCGGCGCTGCGCCTCGTCCACCAGCAGCCCGGCGAGTTCGCCGAAGTACGGTGAGTGCAGTTCGGGGATGGCCAGACCGATGATGCCGGTGCGGCCGGCGCGCAGGCTGCGGGCGGCGAGGTTGGGTTGGTAACCGAGTTCGTCGATCGCCTCCTGGACGCGCCGACGGGTCTCGGGAGCCACCGAGGCGGACCCGCTGACGACGTTCGACACCGTGCGCACGGAGACACCGGCTCGGACGGCCACATCTTTCAGACGACTGCTCACCGCGTCATCCTTTCATGCGACGCCCTGCCCAAAATAGCTGCGCCAGAGGTATTGCAACGTTGCATGCAACGATGCAATCTATGGGCGGAAGCACTGCTTGCAAGGAGGCAAGGATGACTGTGTCCGCATACCCCGGTGTCAGCCCCGCCGACCTGGACGTCGACGTGACGCAGGAGGTGGCGCACCTCTACACGGACGGCATCACCGCGCGGAAGGGGGCCTTCACCAAGGAGTGGGCCGACCGGCTGCGCGAGGACATCGAGGCGGCTTTCGCGGAGGCCCGCTCCCGGCCTGACGGCGCCGTGGGCCGCGGCCCCCACCGCTACTACGTGGAGATCCACCCGGAGCAACTGCGGGGCTTCGTCGACCTCGTCGACCACCCGTGGGTCCGCTCCGTGGCCACCGCCGTCCTCGGCCCCGACTACCGCATCGTCGAACTCGCCTTCGACGTACCGCTCGAAGGCGCGGTGAACCAGCCGTGGCACCGGGACTTCCCGCTGCCCGAGGAGACGCGCGCCGACCGCCGCCTCACCTCGCTGGCCTTCAACGTCACCGCGGTCGACACCGCCGAGGACATGGGCCCCTTCGAGATCGCGCCCGGCACCCAGTGGGACGACGCACCCGACTTCGAACACGGCATGTTCCCGCCGCGCGAGCGCTTCGGCCGCTACGAGGAGCGCGCCGTCCGCAAGTACCCGCAGCGCGGCGACATCTCGGCCCGCACCGCCCTCACCATCCACCGCGGCACGAAGAACGAGTCGGCCAAGGCGCGGCCCGTCCTCGTGCTGGGCCTCGACGGACCCGAGGCGGACAACGCCGACCGCCACGACACCGCCGTCACCCGGGCGTTCTGGGAGGCGCTGCCGGAGCGGGTCCGCCGCCACCTGGACTGCCCGGTCGTCGACCGGCTGACGCCCATCACGCAGAAGCACACCATCGAGGGCCTGGTCATGGGCGATGCCTGAGGCGGCCACGGTGACCGGTCGCCCGCCGGTCCACCTGCCGGGCGCGGGGCGGCCGCCGCTGCTCGTCTACGCGGTCGCCGCCGTCTCGGCGCTCGGCGGGCTGCTCTTCGGCTACGACACCGGCATCATCTCCGGCGCCCTGCTCCACCTGCGCGACGACCTCGACCTGTCCTCACGCGAACAGGAGATCGTCGTCAGCGTCATCCTGCTCGGCGCGATGGCGGGCGCCCTGCTCTCGGGACGCGCCGCCGTACGGCACGGTCGGCGCAGAGTGGTGGCGGCGGTCGCGGTGATCTTCGCCGTCGGCGCGGTGGCGGCCGCGCTCGCCCCCGGCGTGACGACGCTGGTCGCCGCCCGCTTCGTGCTCGGCCTCGCGGTGGGCGGCGCCTCCAACATGGTGCCCGTCTACATCGCGGAGCTGGCGCCCGCGGCGGTGCGCGGCCGGCTCATGGTGCTCTTCCAGCTGATGGTCGCCATCGGGCAGCTCATCGCCTATCTGTGCGGTTGGGCGCTGTCCGGCAGCGGCGGCTGGCGCGTCATGTTCGCCCTCGCCGTCATCCCCGCCGCGGCCCTCGCCGTCGGCATGCTGTTCCTGCCGGAGAGCCCGCGCTGGCTGATCGAGCAGCACCGCGGGGAGGACGCCGCGCGCACCCTGCGGCGGCTCCGGCCCGCCGGAGCGGACGTGGCGGCCGAGATCGCCGAGATCACCGCGGTGACGTCCGACGCCCCGGCCGGAGGGGGCAGTTGGGGACAGCTGCGCCAGCGGTGGCTGCGCCCCGCCCTGCTGATCGCCGTGGGCATCGCCGCCTTCTCCCAGCTCACCGGGGTCAACGCCATCGTCTACTACGCGCCGACGATCCTGGACGACGCGGGCTTCGGCGACTCGGTGGCCCTGCTCACCGGCATCGGGATCGGCGCGATGCTCGTCGTCGCGGGGGTCGTGGGCGCCATCGCGGTCGACAAGGCGGGCCGACGCCGCACGATGCTGTGGTTCCTGCCCGGCTCCGCGCTCGCCATGGGGGTGCTCGCGCTCGCCTTCGCCACCCCGACGGACTCCGCGGCGCAGCGCTGGACCGTGGTCGTCTCGCTGTTCGCGTACATCCTGTTCAACGGCGTGGGGATGCAGGCCGTCGTCTGGCTGATCGGCCCCGAGGTCCTGCCGCTGAGTGTGCGCGGCCCGGCCACCAGCCTGGCCACGCTGTCCGTGTGGGGCTTCGATCTCCTCATCGCCATGACCGCGCTGACGGCGATCAACGCCGTCGGCCGCTCCGGCACCTTCCTGTTCTACGCGCTGATGAACGTCGCCTGCATCGTCTTCGTCGTCCGCAAGGTGCCGGAGACGAAGGGCAGGAGCCTGGAGAGCATCGAGCAGGCCCTGCACAGCCCGCTGCCCTTCCGCGAGGCGCTGGAGAGGCAGTGAGGTTCACACGCCTGGATCGGGGTCGGCGGGGCCCGGGCGCAGGGCGCGGGCGGCTTCGAGCTGGGCTGCGAACGACAGGCCGAGAAACAGCGCGATGGAGGTGAGGTAGGCCCACAGGAGCAGCGACATGAAGGCGCTGAGCGGCCCGTAGACGGTGTCGAAGGAACCGCTGACCGAGAGGTACAGACTCAGCCCCCAGGTCAGCAGGGACCACAGCACCAGATAGACGGCCGCGCCGAACGCCAGCCACGTGTAGCCGGGTTGGCGGCGGCGCGGTGAGCGTCTGAAGATGACGCTCGCCGAGAGCAGGGCGAGCGCGAGGCCGAGCGGCCGGCGCAGGATCTCCCAGGCGGCGTCGGCTCCGTCACCGAGACCGTAGACGGAGACCGCCGCCGCCCCCAGGTCGCGGCCCGCGACCAGCATGATGAAGCCGAGGCCCAGCGGGAGCCCGGCACTGACCGCCATGACGAGCCCGCGCGCGTACTTCCTGAGGAAGGGACGGTCGCGCTCGTTGCCGTAGATGCGGTTGGCGCCGCGTTCCACCTGGCACATGGCGGTGGTGATGTTGGAGAGCGAGAACACGAGGGCGAACCAGAGGGCGACCTGTGTGCCCCCGTCCGCCGTGCGGCGGCTCCTGGCGAGCGCGTCGTCGACCACCGCGGCGCTCGGGCCCCGGGCGATCCGGTGGATGGCCACCTCCGCGAAGCGTCCGATGCTCTCGGTGTGCAGAGTCGTCGACAGGCCGACGAAGACGATGGCGAGCGGGATCAGCGCCAGCACGGTCTGCAGCGCAAGGGCCCGGGCATGGCTGAACCCGTCCGCGTAACGGAAGCGGACGAAGGCGTCGTGGAGCAGTTCGCGGCCGCCGTAGCGGCGCAGTGCCTCGTACGCCTCGTCGCCGGAGAGTTCGTCGCCCCGCATGTCCCGTGTCTCGGGGACCTTCGTCGCGGTCCCCATCTACCTGTCCTGCCGTACCGGGCGGACCCGGCCGGTGAGACCACGGGCCGGCGACGCCCCGTACGCGACGGCTGATGGCACAGTCTGCTCCCCACGTCAGCGCGGAACGCACCCGTGTGCGTTCCGCGCACACCACTGCCCCCGAATGCGTCGGGCAATCGGGGGCAGCGTGCGGCGTGGCGTCGGGCGGGGCCGTGTACCGGCCGGGGTCTACCGGTACTCCTCGCCGCCCCGCGGACGCTCGTAGCCCGTGCGGTCCTCCTCGGGGAGGAGCGGCTGGGTGTCGTCGTCCTCGCGGCGCCTCTCGCGCCCCGGCTCCTGCCGCTCGCGCTCGGGCTCCTGGCGGCCCCGCTCGTCCTGCGGGTCGAACGGGTCCGAGGTGGGGTCCTGGTAGTTGCTCCGGTCAGCCATGTCGACTCCGTCGGTCGTGGGGTTGTGTCGGACAGAACCCACGGTGCGGTGGCCGCCCGCCAAGCGCATTCCGGGGGAGCGGGGGTCACCCGACCGGGTGCACGGGCGACGGCGCGGAACCTCCGCGCGGCTACGGGTGTGGCGTGGCCGGCCCGGGGCCCCGCAGACCCTGGAGGAGCAGGGCGATCAGGCGGCGGGGGTCGTAGCGGGGGTCCTTGTCACGACCGACGCAGAGATTGCCGATCCCGCGCATCAGCTCGTAGGGCCGTGTGCCCGGCTGGATCTCGCCGGAGTCGACCGCGGCGTCCAGCAGTTGGGCGCAGACCGGCATCAGGCGGTCGAGGAAGTAGGTGTGCAGTGCGGCGAAGCGGTCGCTGTCGGACTGCAGGGCGTCGGCGAGGCCGTGCTTGGTGACGAGGAAGTCGACGAAGAGGTCGATCCACTGCCGCAGGGCGTCGAACGGAGTCGCGGCCTCGGTCAGCAGCGTCGGGCCGGCTTCGGCGCACGCCTCGATCTGGTGCCGGTAGACGGCGGTGACGAGCTCGGCCCGGGTCGGGAAGTGGCGGTAGATCGTGCCCATGCCGACGCCCGCGCGGGTCGCGATCTGCCGGATGGGCGCGTCGACGCCGGAGGTCACGAAGACCTCGGCGGCTGCCGTGAGCACCGTCTCCCGGTTGCGCTGGGCGTCGACCCGCTTGCTTCGGGGCGACGTCTCCCCCGTGGGGCTGTCGGTGGTCATGCCATGTCCTTCCTGAGCCGCTTGACAAAGCGGAGCAGTGTTCCGGATATTAGTGGAGCAGCGCTCCGCTTCAGGTTAGCCGAGGCGGACGCTTCCGATCTCCCCACCCCGCCCGCAGGCGCGGCATGCCCGGCGGGCGGGGTGGGGACCGCAGAAGGAGAACCGCACCTCATGAACGCCTCCGCCACCGCCGACCGCATTCTCGGCGCGCCCGCCCCCGTCCTGTCCTACAGCCCGGTGGTGCTGTCCGTACCGGGACGCCCGGTGGACCTCCAGGTACGGGTCTCCGCACCCGCGACCGGGAGCGGCCTTCCCGTCATCCTTCTCTCCCACGGCCACGGCCCCTCCAACAACCTCTCCTCGCTGAACGGCTACGGGCCGCTCGCCCACTTCTGGGCGTCCCACGGATTCGTCGTCGTCCAGCCCACCCACCTGACCTCAAGGACACTGGCCCGGCTGGTCGCCGACGCCCCCGGCGCGCCGTTCTTCCTGAACTCCCGCGCCGAGGACATGACACACATCCTCGACCGGTTCGACGAGGTCGAGAACGCCGTGCCGCAGCTCGCCGGGCGCGTCGACCGCACCCGGGTCGCCGTCGCCGGACACTCGCTCGGCGGATTCACCGCGAGCCTCCTGCTGGGTGCCCGTCTCACCGACCCCGACAGCGGGGAGGACGTGCGCCTCGTCGAACCCCGGATCAAGGCGGGCGTGCTCCTCGCCGCACCCGGCAGGGGAGGCGTGCTCAACGGGCCCATGGCCGAACAGCTGCCGGCCTTCCGGACCATCGACTTCTCCGCGATGACCACCCCCGCCCTGGTCGTCGCCGGCGACAAGGACGACTCCCGGCACTTCACGGACATGGGGCCGGAGTGGCACGCCGACCCGTACACCCTGGCCCCCGGCCCGAAGACGCTGCTCACCCTCTTCGACGCGGAGCACGGACTCGGCGGGATCTCCGGGTACGACGCCGCCGAGACCACCGACGAGAACCCCGAGCGGGTCACCGCCCTGGCCGGGCTCACCGCGGCGTACCTGCGCACTCAGCTGCTGCCCGGCGACCACGCCTGGCAGAGCGCGTGCGAGGAGCTGGCGGCCGGTCCCGGACCGGTGGGCCGCGTCGAGTCCAAGTAGCAAACCTCCCGGCCGCACCGGCATCCGCGACCCGTTCCGTACGGCTCAGCCGTCGCCCAGGAGAGCGACGCGCGTGCGGATCACTTGCGTCGGTGTTTGGCACCGTAGAAGGCCGAACGGGCTGCCCGGACCCGGGCGTTCTGCCGGTCGGTGTCGCGGGCCAGGGCGAGCGCCGAGCGCAGGACGTCCGGATCGGCCAGCAGCCCGCTGCCGTCCGGCGCGGTGCGCCACAGGAGGGAGTGGCGCTGTACGCCCGTGAGGGGATCGGCGTGCGGGGACGGCACGCTCAGCCCTGTGCCGCCCGTCAGGACGGTGGAGGTGTCCGGCTGGTCGGGCCAGCCGGACAGGGCGTCGGGCCGGGCCAGGATGTAGAAGACGGGGCGCCGTTCGACATGCTGTTCGAGCACCGGCACCTTCTCGGCCAGGCCGCCGAGCTCCCACAGCACCGTCAGACCGAGCGGCTGGGCCAGGCGCAGCGCGTCGAAGCAGCGTCCGGTCGGCAGGCACGCCAGATACGGCGGCCGCTCCCACTGCCGCTGCGCTTCCTCCGGATCAGGGTGGCAGGACGCCAACCACGTCTCGCCGTCCATGCGTTGAAGGTACGCCGCCTCGCCGTACCCGTCAGCCGGAACGCGCAGGCCCGACCTTGAAGAGGACCGTGCCGTGCGGCCCTCGGCGCACCTCGCTCACCCCCCGGTCCCGGGCGAACAGGGGCGCCTGCCCGGCCGTGGCGAGGATCCAGCGGACCCGGTACCGCGCCAGGATCGTCCTCCGGGCCGCCGGTGTGGTGCCCGCCGTGAACAGCGTGCGCTGCGCCTGCCATCGGGCGGCGCCGTCCCGGGGGTCGAGCGCCGGATCCGGCCATGCCGGGCTGACGAGGGACATGCCGTAGGCGGGGATGAGGTGGTCGAGGGGTTTCGCGGTGGCCGCGACGACATCCCCGCGGCGCATGTGGACGGCGGCCCAGCGCAGGTGGGGCCAGAGTTCGTAGGGGCGGGGCAGCAACTTCTGGGCTGTCGCCCTGTGCTCCCCGGGCACCAGCCAGACGAGGGGCGAGGACTGGGCCCAGATGCCGACCGCGCAGGCCAGAGCCGTCGCCGCGGCGAGCAGTCGGGTGCCGGCGGACCGGCGCCACCCCGTCATCAGCTCGACGGCGAGCGACAGCTGGAGGGCGATCATCGCGAAGACGAGCAGGCGGCTGAGGGTGTAGGCGCCGCTGAACCATCCGTACGCCACCACGGCCAGGGAGACAGCGGCGAGCAGGGCCAGGGGGTCGAGCCGGTCGCGGCGCAGCCGCGTCAGGGCCGCGAACAGACCCAGGGCGCCGAAGCCGCAGACGCCCCACACGTCCTCGTAGGCGCGGACGTGGACGGAGTCGAGCTGGTGGGAGCCGGCCAGAGTGAGGACGTTGTAGTAGGGCCACAGGGCCACGACCGTCAGCAGGAGGCCCGCCGCGGCGACGACGTGAAGGCGTTGCGCGACGGTCAGGCGCAGGAGAGGGCGGGCGAGGAACGCCGCGCAGCCCAGGAGGGCGCCCGCACCGGCGATCGTGTGGCTGATGAGCGTCACCGCGGCGGCCAGGCTGATGAGGAACAGCGGGACGGGGCGCGGATCACGGGCCCACCGGGCTGTCGCCGCCCACAGGTGCAGAGCCGCCCCGAGGGCGAAGTAGCTGGGGAAACCGCTGCTGAGCGCCACGGCGAACGCCGAGTGGTAACCCGCCCCCAGTTGGCCCACGGGCCCCCACAGGAAGAGCGCGGACACGATGGCCACCGGCGGCGTCCACCGGCCGGTGTCGAGGACGCGGGTCACCCGGCAGACGCCGCTCAACAGCAGCACCAGGTTGAAGAGGGCGCAGAGGTCGAGCGTCGCGAACGCCGACAGCCCCAGGAGCCGTCCCGCGCACGCGGCCGCCACGGTGTAGGGCGTGTAGTAGGGGCTGGAGCCGCCGGGGAGGTCGAGAAGCGGGTTGCCCGGGTGGAGCAGTGAGTGCTGCAGACGGTCGATCACCGAGGCGTGCTGCCCGTAGTCCCAGATCCAGGGCTCGACCTGGCCGACCCTCCAGACGTACGCGACGAGCGGTGCGCACAGGGCGATCGACGGCCACCAGTGCCGCCACCACAGGAGCGCCGCGGGCGCGAGCCGGGCGGAGGGCGTCCCCTGCGGTGGTGGACGGCGCCAGGTGGATGTGACGGACATACGCGCGGCTCCTCGGCCGACCCCATACGGACTCCGCGCAGGCTATGAACGTCCGGCGCGCCGCGTCGGCGCCGCGCCCCGCACGTCATCCGTTCAGCCGTTCGTCCGACAGCCGTCTCACCCCATGGGTGGCGTCAGTCGCGGATGAGCAGGACCAGAGCGGCGATGACGACGGCGAGCAGTACGGCGGCGGCGCCGTAGCTGAGGCGATGGGCGCGCAGGCCGGGCAGGAAGCGGTCCACGGCGAGCCTGCCCGGTCCTGTGAGGGCGAGGCCGGCGGCGCCGGCGAGGAGGAGGAGTTCGTACTCGACGCCCGCCGGGGCGAAGAAGCCGCCGCCCCATTTGACGGCCAGCGCGTTGATCATCGTGCCGAGCACGGCCGCGCCGGCGAGCGGCGTCAGGAGGCCGAGCACGAGGCCCAGGCCGCCGAAGGTCTCGCTGAGTCCGGCGATCACCGCCATCGTCTTCCCGGAGGGGTATCCGCTCTGCGCGAAGAACTGGCCGGTGCCGTCGATGCCGCCGCCCCCGAACCAGCCGAACAGCTTCTGGGTGCCGTGTGCGGCGACCGTCAGCCCGAGCGCGATCCGCAGGATCAGCAGCCCGACGTCGTAGGCGTGGGGCGACGTGCTGTCGCGGGCGGCGGAGGTGGTGGAAGCGGCCGGGCTGGTCAGCACGGGAGTCATGGGGCGCGGGTCCTTCCGAGGGAGACATAGGAACTTGAACTTTCAAGTGCGTCGACGAGCGTAGTCGATGCGTGAAACTTAAACAACGGAGGGTGGTCCTCCGCGCCACGGCGCGGAGGTGCGTGATCTCGACGAACGGCCTAGTCGGGCCTGCGGGTTCCGCCGTCCTCGGCAAGCCTTAGGACGTGGAGTTTCCCGTCGCTGTCGCGCTCGCCGAGTCCGTGTCCACGCTGCCCACCGGCCCGGGCTGGTGGTACGAGCCAAAGTTCGATGGCCACCGGCTCGTCATGTACCGAACCGAGGAGACGGTGAAGTGCCTGGCCCGCTCGGGCCGCACGGTCACCGCCGCGTGGAAGGACCTCGCCGTCGCCGCGCAGGCCGCGCTGCGCCCCGGCACGGTCCTCGACGGCGAGGCCGTCGTCTGGGTCGAGGGCCGTCTCGACTTCGCGGCGGCGCAGGCCCGGGGCAACTGCACCCCCCGCCGGGCGTCCGCGCTGGCGGCGGAGTACCCCGGGTACTACGCCGTGTGGGACTGTCTCGCGGTCGACGGCGTGGACCTGCGCGGCCGACCGTACGTCGAACGGCGCGCGGCCCTTCTCGACGTCCTCGCCGATGTGGGGCCACCCATTCAGCCGGTTCCGGCGACGGAGGACGCGGAGGTGGCCCGCGTCTGGTTCGAACAGCTCCAGGCGCAGGGGATCGGGGGCGTCGTCGCCAAGCGCGCCACGTCGCCGTACCGGTCGGCCCGGGTCTGGAAGACGGCCAGGTACAGCGAGACCGTGGACGCGGAGGTCGTCGGCTACGTCGGGCCCGGGGTCCAGCCGCGGCGGGTCGCGGTGCGGCTGCCGGACGGACGGCACGTGCTGTCGCAGACGCTGATCGCTCCGGTCGCCACCGAGATGGCCCGCCACATCACCGAGGCGGGGCCGGGCCGGCGGGCACGGACGGACGGCGGCGAGGAGTACACCACCACCGGGCAGGGGCTGATGGTGGAGGTCGTGGCGGGGGCGGCGCGGCCCGCCATGGTCACGGTCACCCGGGTCCGCTGACCCGCCCGGCCGATCGGGCGGCGCCGGGACGAGGGGTGGGGGGCGTCACCTCGGTCCTCAGACGGCGCGCCCCTCCAGGCGGTGCGCGTGGGCCGGATAGACGCCCAGGACGCGGACCTCGGAGGAGAAGAACCGCAGCTCTTGCAGGGCGAGTGCGACGCCCGGCTCGTCGGGGTGGCCCTCGACCTCGACGTAGAAGCAGCTCGGGTTGAGACCGGCGCCCATCTGGTAACTCTCGATCTTGGTGAGGTTCACCGCGTTGCTGGCGAAGCCGCCGAGCGCCTTGTACAGGGCGCTCGGGATGTTCCGCACGGCGAAGAAGAGGCTCGTCATCGTCGGCCCGGCGTCGAGCGGCGCGAACGTGGCGTCCCTGGACAGGACCACGAACCGGGTGGTGTTGTCCGGGTCGTCCTCGACCCCGGCCCTGAGCACGTCGAGGCCGTAGTGCGAGGCCGCGGCCGGCGGGGCGAGAGCGGCGTGGCGCGGGTCGCCCAGTTCGGCCACCTCGCGGGCGGCTCCGGCGGTGTCGTCGCTGACCAGCGTGCGCCAGCCGCCCTCACGCAGGATCTTGCGGCACTGTCCCAGCGCGTGCACATGGCTGCGTACGCACTCCACCTGGTCCAGGGCCGTGCCGGGGACGCCCACCAGGTCGAAGTGGATGGCGAGGAAGTACTCCCCGATGACGAACAGGCCTGACTCCGGCAGGAGGTGGTGGACGTCCGCCACGCGTCCGGCCGCGGAGTTGTCCACGGGGATGACCGCCAGGTCGGCGGCGCCGAGCGTCACCGCGTCCAGCGCCTGTTCGAAGTTCGCGCAAGGCAGCTCGGCGCTGCCGGGGAACAGATGCTGGGTGGCGGCCGCCGAGTTGGAGCCGAATTCGCCCTGGTAAGCGACCGTCGTCACTGTCAGACACCTTCCAGCCGGGGACCGGCCTGATCGGGTAGTGAGACGCCTACCGTAGTCCGCTCGCGCCGAGGAGCCGCGGTGCTGTCCACAACGAGAGACGTCGGCGCCGCGCCGGGGCGCCTCGGTGGCCCTCACACGTTCGGTGTGATCCGGGCGCCGCCGCGGTACGCCACGGAGACCGGAGGGCAGCTACGAGCCATGAGCGAGAACCTCGATGGGCCCGACCGCGCGCACCGGCGGCCCGACGGTGTCAGTGACGCGACGGTGGAGGCGCTGGGCTCGGTGTCGAAGGCGCTGGAGACGGTGGAGCAGGCACGCGGCCACCTCTACGCCTTCCACCGGCTGACCGGCACCGCAGACCTCGAACTGGGCCGCGCGGTCGACCTGTTGCGAGCCGCGGGGCACGAGGAGTGGGCGGAGCGGATCGACCGGGAGCTCGTCGGCCGCAACGTGCTGGAGGGGCGGTGGACGTTCCAGGTCGTGGAGGAGTACAACGCCGCCTTTTATGAGCCATACAAAGACCTGGAGCGGCAGGTGCGCGACGACCTCGCCCGGGGGCGCGATCACCTCTACGAGGCGGAGATGAAGGAGGCCCGCCGGACGAAGGGGCGCCCCGGACACAACGCCCGCCCCGCCGACGAGGAATGACCCGGGGGAGCCGACGCGCGAGGACGAGCCGACGGGCCGGGGCGGCCGCGGGGCGCACCGGTTTCCGGCCCAGCGATTATTTCCCGCCGTCTGTAAGGGAGTTGCGGCGAAAGCGGGCCCCGCCCCGGATACGGTGGACGCAGGCTCAACGCCGCATCCCCCCGTATGCGGCGTTGAGCCGCCTACGAAGGGCCTCCCGGCGGCTGAACCCTGGCACACCGTTCCACCTCGTAGACGGCCGCCGAACTCATCGACAGGCCCCGGCAGGTCAGCTGCCTGAGCGGTGTGCGACGAGACCGTACGTCGACGTCGAACGCCGCGGAACCGGGCGGCCGGCCCGTGAGGCGGATCCGCCAGCGGTCCTCGGAGCGGGACGTCGCCTCGACCGCGTACGCGTGCCGCCCGGCCGGGCCGAACCGCCGGAGCACGGCTGCCACGGCGGCCTGCTGGGGCGGGAAGAGATCCGTGTAACCGCGTAGGTGCTCCGCGTGGACACGGTCGGCCAGGTGCTCCTCGACGACGGCGACCGACGACCGGGCGTCGAGATTTCCGTAGTAGACGCCGTCCGGCACGACCACGACATTGGCGGCGAACCGGTCACCACCGACATGCGTGCACTCCCAGACCAGATCCGGCCAACGCTCGCTCAGGGCCCGCCCCACGGGCCGGCCGCGCACCGCGCAGCACGCGTCGTGCATGCCGTGGGCGCAGACGAGGACGACGGGCGGACGGTCCGGTTCACCCGGGGCGCCGAGTGCGTCGACGATCCGGGCCAGATCCTCCGCGCGGTCCCACGTGCCCCAGCTCTGGCGGGCGGTGCCGTCGCTCTCGTGCCGCAGGACGGCCCAGCGCCTGGGCGCACCGGGCCCGCGGCGTCCGTGGCGCCTGATCAGAAGCACGCGGGCCCGCACCGCCCGAGCCGCGTCGAACACGAGTCCCTTGATCTCCGGTGGCAGAGGCAGGCCGTCGAAGCCGTTGGGCGGCCAGCCGCCCTGGTACTCGATGAGGACCCAGATGGAGCCGTACGGCGCGGTGCCCGCGAGCGCGTCGCCGCGCGCGCGGGCGGACTCGGCGCAGAAGAAGCGTGCTGCCGCGGTCACCGAGGCCACATCATCGTTCGGCGGGGACCAGGACACCCGCCCGCAGGAGCCTGTCGACCAGGTCGAGGCCGAGTCGGCCGGCGCTGTGGGTCCCACCGTCGAGCAGGCTGGCCACCGAGGGCAGGTCGGCCTCCGCGAAGTCGAGCCAGCCCACGCGCGTGGTCAGGCGCCGGCCGTCCAGCCGCGCCGCCAGGGCCTCGCGCAGCCGCACCGGTGAGCCGGGGGCGAGGGCGTCGACGGCCGCGAGCTGAGCCAGCGGTCCCAGCGGCGCCGGGCGGGACTGGCCCCGCCGGGCGCGGTGGAACAGCGGCGCGGGGTCGGCCTCCGTGAGCGCGGCGACGAGACGTTCGCGGACGAACCCGAGCTCGTCGGCCGGCTCGTCGACGCCGAGCGGCAAGGAGGCGCGCATCCGCGGGTCGTCACGCAGCAGCGCCAGCGCCGATCGGGCGAGCTGCTCGGCCAGCGCGTGGCGCGTCCAGACGTGGACCCCGAGCGTCAGGTGGATCGAGACGGCCCCCTGCGCTTGGGCGGCGTGCAGCCAGCCCCGCGGCAGGTAGAGGACGTCACCCGGCTCGAGAACGGTGTCGATGCGGGCCGTGCCCCTCGCGGCCTCGGCCACCGCGGCGCGGTGGCCGGTCCAGGGCTGGTCGCGCAGCGGGTCGGCGTGGACGGGTTCGTGGACGCTCCAGCGCTTGGTGCCGGCGATCTGCAGGACGAACACGTCATGGACGTCGTAGTGGTCGTCGAAACCACGGTTCTGCGGGGGAGTGACGTACGCGTTGGCCTGTACCGGATGCCCCAGCTCCGTGCCGAGCCGCTCACCGAACTCGGCGATCGGTTCCCACGTGCGCTGCAGCGCCTGCAGGACCAGCGTGGCGCCGTCGGCGAAGCTGCGCCACAGAGCCGTGTCGTCGAGTTGATCGGAGACGGTGGCGCCGACGCCGCCGGGCGCTGTGTACGACGACTCGGAAAGCGTGGAGCCGTCCTTGGCGACGCGCAGGAAGGGCGTACGCAGTCCGCGCCGCGAGATCAGCTCGTCCACGGCCGCCGCGGAGAAGAGGTCGGAGAAATCACTCGCCCCGCGCGTGAGCAGCGGTGCGCGCCCCCATACGTCGCGGGCGAACTCCTCGCGGCTCACCGGGCCGGTCAGGCGCGATTCCAGGACGCCGGCGCCTGGGCGGGCACCGGCGTCCCGAAGGGCGATGGGGGGAGTGCTCAACGGCCGCTGCCGGATCCGTCGGCGCCGCCGTCCGCGCCGCCGTCGTGGACGCCGGGGGTGCCGGCCGCGCCTCCGTCCGCGGGGCCTTCGGCTCCGCCGTCCGCGCCGCCGTCGTGGACGCCGGGGGTGCCGGCTGCTCCGCCGTCCGCGGGGCCTTCGGCTCCGCCGTCCGCGCCGCCGTCGTGCACGCCCGGCGTACCGGCCGCGCCACCGTCCGCGGGACCCTCGTGCTGGTTCGAACCCTGCTCGGGGTTGGTCATGGTTCCTCCTGAGAAACGAACAGCTGGCAGTGAGCGGGTGGCACCTTTTCGAACCCCCTCGATCACTAACAAACTCGCTCACACCCCGCGCACCGGCAACCGGAGAGGACCGGGCCCGCGCCGGACGCGACGCATGGCATGCTTCCGGCGGAAGGAGGGCCGATGGCTCGACCAGGAACGACGGCGCTGCTCGCGATGGTGCCGGCCGCGGAACCCCTGCTGGAACTGGCGGCGGGGCTGGACCCGCGATCGGTGCGGCCGGGGGTGCCCGCGCACGCCGCGCTGCTCTACCCGTGGCTGCCGGCCGACCAGGTCGGCGGGGCGGAGCTGGAGCGGCTACGGGCCGCGCTGCCCGTCGGCCGCGTCCCGATCCGGCTGGCCGCGACCGAGCGCACCTTCGGGTTCGTCTCCGTCCCTGTGCCCGAGCTACGCGCCCTGGCCACGGCCGTGCGCGGCGCGTTCCCGGCGCAGGCCCCGTACGGAGGCCGGTTCGGCCAGGACCCGCCGGTGCACGTCACCGTGGCCCTGGACAGCGAGCCGGAGACCGCCGCCGGCATCGCCCGCCGTGCCGCCGCCCTCCTGCCGATCACCACCGAGATCAGCACCCTGCACGCGGTCGCCCTCACCTCCACCGGCTGGCAGCACCTCGCCGCCCTGCCCCTCAGTGACTAGGACCGGTGCGCAGGACCCGGAAGCGGCCGGGTCCCGCCGGGTCCCGGTCGACGACCTGGACGGGCGTACGGGCCCACTGCCACACACCGAGGCCGGGCACGCGGGAGAACTCGATCCGCCCGCGCGTCCCGTCGACCGCGACCTCTCCCCACGCCCCGGCGACGCGCGCCCGGTCCGTGCCGTGTGAACGCAGCACGTCGGCGAGGACGGCGATCGTGTCGTAGCCCTCGAAGGCGACGAACGACGGCGCTGCGGCCAGCCGTGCGCGCAGGGCCGCCTCGACTCGCGCGCCGAGGGGGCTGAAGCGTTCGGGCAGATAGCGCAGGAACGGGACCCCGGCACCGTCCTTGTCCAGCGCCGTCGCCCACTCCGCGGACTCCGGTTGCCCGGCCGGGGCGCCGATCAGGAGCCTGCCGAGGCGCCGGTCGCGGCGGGCGGCCCTGACGATCGACACGGCCGGTTCCGGATGACCGACCAGAAGGAGCAGCGCTGTCGCGCCCTGCTCCACGAGCGCGTCGCACACGGCGTCAGGGGTGAGCGCCGTCGTGTCGAGTTCGGTGACGGTGCCGCCGTGAGGAGCGAGGCAGTCCCGCAGCACGCGGGTGCCGGTCGCCCAGTAGAGGCTCGGCTGGGCGGCCACGGCGATGTGGCTGTGGCCCGCCGCGAGGAGGAAGTCCGCGTAGACCCGCCAGCCACGCGACTGCGGCGGGCAGAGGCGCGCGACCCACTCCGTCGGCCCGTCGGTGAGCGCGTCGAGCACCGCTGACGAACAGAGGAACGGCAGGCCGATCGCGTCGGCCCGGGTGGCGGCCGCGCGGGCGACGACGCTGTGGTACTCGCCGGCCAGGGCGGCGACGCCCAGGCCGGCCAGTTCGTCGACGGCTGCCTCGGCCTTCCGCGGATCGGCCGCGGTGTCCCGGACCAGCAGTTCGAGGCGTCTTCCGTCGATCCCGCCCGCCTCGTTGACGTCGTGGACGGCCAACTCGAGCCCGGCGAGCAGGTGGTGACCCGCCTCCACCCAGCCGGGCCGGGTCAGCGGAGCGAGAGCGCCGATCCGCACGGATGCCCCGTCGCCCCGTACGGCATCGGTCGGGGAAGGTGGCGTCTTCATGCTGGGTCGTCTCCCGGGCGGGGTCGTCGAGTGCGGGACCGCCGGTCGATCGTAGGGGAGCGTCCTTTCCGTCGTCCCGGGTGGGGCGGCGGGACGAGGTGACGGCGTCAGCCCTGGGACGTCGGTGTGCGCAGCGCGAGCATGGCGACGTCGTCGTCGTTGTCGCCGGGACGGACCTGCTCGAGCAGGGAGTCGCAGAAGGAGTCCAGGGGGCGACGGGCGAGGGACGCCGCGTGCCGGCGCAACCTGTCCAGCCCCTGGTCGATGGAGCGGTGCGGGCTCTCGACCAGGCCGTCGGTGTAGAGGAGGAGCGTGGAACCGGGCGGCAGGACGGTGACGGCGTCGGGGCGGACCCGGGTGACCCCGGTGCCGAGCAGGAGGCCGTGCGCGTCGTTGAGGAAGTGGGCCTGTCCGTCCCGGTGGACGAGGAGCGGGGGCGGGTGACCGGCGTTCGTCCAGTGCAGGCGCCACACGTGGTCGTCGCCGCGTACGAGTCGGCCCAGGACCATGGTCGCCATGGACGCCTCGGCGATGTGCCTGATGGCCTCGTCGAGCTGGGTGACGATGGCGCTGGGCGAGGCCTGCGCCCGGGACCACGCGAAGGCGCGCAGCATGTTGCGGACCTGTGCCATGCCGGCCGCGGCGTCCAGATCGTGGCCCACGACGTCGCCGATGGCCAGCGCGTGCGCCCCGTCGGCCAGGGTGAACGCGTCGTACCAGTCACCGCCGACGGCGGAGGCGTCGGGCGCGGGCACGTAGCGCGCCCGCATCTCCACCCCGGGCACGGTGGGCAGCTGGGGCAGCAGGTGGCGCTGCATGGTCTCGGCGACCTTGCGCTGGCGCTCGTAGAGGCGGGCGTTGTCCAGCGCGAGACCGGCCCGGCGGGTGATGTCCTCCAGCAGCGGCAGGTCGGCGCCGGTGAAGGCGCCGGGGCGCCGTGAGCGGCCCAGGGTCAGGGCGCCGAGGATGTCGCGCAGGCCGCGGATGGGGGCTATGGCGGCGCTGTGCATGCCGGTCGTGATGAACAGGCGGCGCTGCTCGACCGCGATGCCCGAATCGGGCGGGCCCTGATAGGTGGCGGGGGTGGCCAGGGACGAGGCGGCACCGCGCAGAGCCCGCGAGAGGGGCATCGGGGACTCCTCGGGCACGGGGGGCATGGGGCCTTGCAGGTCGTCGCGTTCGACCAGGCCACTGCCCGCGTGCTCGATCACCAGGGCCCGCCGCACTTCGCCGCGATCGGTGACCAGGTCGATCACCGCCCAGTCGGCGAGGCGCGGCACGGTCAGAGCGGCAAGCCGGTGCAGGGCGTCGCCCACGTCCAGGGTGGAGGTGAGCTGCGTGGTCGTCTCCGCCAGCAGGGCCAGCCGGTCCAGCTCGGTCAGCGGCGCCGGGGCGTCGTCCTTCCCGCCGTGGACGGGGTCCCCCTGCCGCGGCCCGTGGAGCAGCACCAGCGCGCCCGCCGTCTCCGCGCCGAGCGTGAACGGTGTGACCACCCAGGACAACTGCAGGACGGTGCCGTCCTTGCAGGCGAACCATTCACCGTCGCCGTGCTCCGTGCTTCCGGCGAGGAGCGCCTTGCGCAGGCGGCAGCGGGTGCGCGGCACGGCCTGCCCGTGGTCGTCCCGGTGCAGCAGGTCGTGGGCGTCCTGCCCCACCAACCCGTCGAGCGGGGTACCCAGCAGGGTCTGGACCGCGTCGTTGACCGCGACGATCAGCCCGTCGTCGTCTATGACGAGAGCGGCCGCCGCCAGATCCTCCAGATAGGTCCCCCGCAGGGCGCCGGGGAGCCGTCGATACCTGCTCCCGGTAGACCCTTCCGTGCCGTCGTCGGCGACGTCCATGCGTGTCCTCGTTGATGGCTGCGACGCTGCTTCGAGACAACATTGAGTACCCGGTCCAGGCTAGGTCAAGCCGCGGCGCCTGTCGTCTGCCCGGCGGACACCGAGCAGTGGGTTCCGGGCTCGTGCCGCGTCGTGACGCTCCGCGCGCTCCGGACCACGCCCGTGAGGGCAGCGCCATCCACGTCGGCTCACGCTTCGGCGCCGAGCCGCCCACCGGCCGGCTCCGGATCACGGACAACACGACCGTGCGCGCCGGCACGTACGGACTCCACCCGGGGCGTAGTGACCCGGCCCGGCGGACTGCCCACCGGGTCACCGCTGAAGATCCTGTGAATGGTGACTCGGTGTGAGTGTCACTCCGGCGCAATCGGGGGTACGCGGTGGCCACGGAAAGGAGGCCCAGGATGGATGAGACAGCCAGGCGAACAACCGTCCACGCGCCCGGCCGCCCCGGCGAGGCCGAGGAACCGGTCGGCGAGCTGGTCCAGCGCGCCTCGCAACAGCTGACAGAGCTGGTACGCGGCGAGATGCGGCTGGCGCAGGCGGAGATGAAGGAGAAGGGCAAGCGGTACGGCAAGGGCGGCGGCCTCTTCGGCGGGGCGGGACTGGTCGGCTTCCTGACGCTCCAGGCGCTGGTCGCCACCGCGATCGCCGCTCTCGCGGTGCCGTTGCCCGTATGGGCCGCGGCGTTGATCGTGACCGGCGTCCTCGCAGCGGTCACCGCGGTACTGGCGCTGACCGGGAAGAAGGAGGTCAGCCAGGCCGCGCCGCCCACCCCTGAGCAGACCATCGACAGCGTGAAGGCCGATGTGGCCGAGATCAAGGAGAGTGCCAAACGATGACGCAGCCGCCCCACGACGAGCCCACCGCCACCAGCACCGAGGAACTGCGCGAACAGGTCGAGCAGACCCGGCACGAACTCGGCGACACGGTGCAGGCGCTGGCCGACAAGACAGACGTGAAGGCCCGTACGCAGCAGAAGGCCGCCGCCCTGAAGGAGCAGACGGCGACGAAGGCCTCCGAGCTGACGGCGCAGGCCAAGGCGAAGGCGTCCGAGGCGGTGCACGCGCTGCAGGACCAGCTGCCCGACGAGGCCAAGGACAAGGCAGCCGTGACCGCCGAGCAGGTGAAGGCCAAGGCGGCGCAGGCGCAGCGGGTGTGGCAGGACAAGGCGCCCGAGCAGGTACGGGACAACCGCGCCGCGCTGGTTGCCGCGGGCGCGGTCCTGCTGACCGCCTACGTCGTGCTGCGCCGCAAGAAGAAGTAGAAGCGGCAGGACATCAGGGAGACACAGGGGAGAGGTGCGCGGGGCGGAGGTCCTTCAGGACCTCCGCCGCCCGCCGCCTGCTGCCGGGGGACCGGCGGATCGCCACCGGTTCAGGGCGCGGGTTCGTCGGGCGCGGCGCTGTCGGCGTCGAGGAGTCCGTGGGCGCGCCGCAGGCTTTCGCCGCGGTCGGCGGCCAGGTGCAGGACCCCGGTGACGCCGGTGATCTCGAAGAGCCGCTGGACGCCGCTGTGGTACGGACCGGCCAGGACGAAGGGCCGCGCCGTCTGCTGATGCTCGGTGTGCGCACGCAGGATCACGTTGAGCAGCGTGCTGTCGGCGAAGGTGAGTCCGGCCAGGTCGAGCACGGTGGCCGCGGTGCTCGTGTCGGTCCGCGCTCGGGCGAGTACGGAGGTGGCCTCGTCCTGCTCCTCCAGTTCGATGGTGTTGCGGAACGAGACGACGGCCACCCTGTCCTGGTGGGTGAGTTCGATGCTCTGGCTGTCGGGAACCATCCTGTGACCCTCCCACATCCGCGACCCGCCATGGCAGGCGGCTCCGTCCACGGACGGTGCCGAAGCAGCAGGTCGCGGCCTGTTTTCGCTGCTGTGAACGCTCTGTGAGAAATATTGCGGCATTGGGGGGCCGTGGAGTGTGGGGGCTGGAGCGTTGGGCACGCGGAAGAACAGGGACGGCAAGAGAGCAGGATTTGCACGCGTGCAGAGAAAGGATCACGCCGTGATGAGCGTTCCCGAGACACGTGAGACGAGCTTTCCCGAGGCAGTCGAGGGGGAGGACGCCAGCTGTGCCGGGGCTCGGTCCGTTGTCCGGTCGGTGCTGATGGAGGCCTGTTGCGGGCTGCCGGGGGCCGCGGCACGGCGGTTGCGTGACGATGCGCTGCTGGTGGCGAGCGAGCTGACGGCCAACGCCCTCCTCCACGGCGGCGGGGTGACCCGCTTCAGCGCCTGCCTGCGCGCCGACGCGCTGGAGTTGCGGGTGAGCGACCGCAGCCGCGAGGTACCGGAGCAGGCACCGACGGCGCGCGGCCGCCCCGGTGGGTACGGCTGGATGGTCATCCAGCGTCTCAGCTCCCGCCTCGGCGTCGAGCTCGAACCCGGCGGAAAGACGATCACCGCCGCCCTCGCACTGCCCTGACCGAGCACTCCCTGACCAAGCACTGCCCTGCCCGAACCGGCCGCCGGCGCGATCCCGGAAAAAGTCGCCTGTCTGCCATGCATACGTCGCCGAAGGCGGGGTACTGGCACGCCCACGGGGAGAGAAGGTCGAACCGACATAGGTAGGGCGGGATACATGAACAGCGTGGCAGTTCGCGAGCAGACCCGGGAGACGGCCGCCGCGGCCGAGGAGAGTCTGATCCAGCGCGCTTACACGGATCCTTCTTCCATCGCGCCGAAGGATGCGCGTGAGGTCGGCCGGCACTTCTTCGACCGGCTCACCCAGCTCGAAGAGGGCACGCGCGAGTACAGCTACGTGCGCAACGTGCTGATCGAGATGAACCTCTCCCTGGTGCAGTACGCGGCTTCCCGGTTCAAGCACCGCGGGCCGCAGGAGATGGAGGACATCGTCCAGGTGGGCACGATCGGTCTGATCAAGGCGATCGACCGGTTCGAGCTGACCCGCGAGGTCGAGTTCACCTCCTTCGCCGTCCCCTACATCACGGGCGAGATCAAGCGGTTCTTCCGTGACACGTCCTGGGCCGTGCACGTGCCGCGCCGCCTTCAGGAGGCGCGGATCGAGCTGTCCAAGGCCACTGAAGAACTCCGTACGCGCCTTGGCCGTTCCCCCTCCACCGCCGAGCTGGCGGAGCTGATGCAGCTGGAGCCGGCCGAGGTCGCCGAGGCGCAGCGGGCTTCCAACGGCTACAACAGTGTCTCCCTGGACGCGGCCGTCAACGGCAAGGACGACGAGTCCGACACGATGCTCGCCGACTTCATCGGCATCGACGAGGACCGCTTCGAACTTGTGGAGAACTTTCACTCCCTCGCGCCCCTCGTCGCCGGCCTCGACGAGCGTGACCGCCGCCTGATCCACCTCCGCTTCGTGGAGGAGCGCACCCAGCAGGAGATCGGTGAGGAGCTCGGCTGCTCGCAGATGCACGTCTCCCGCCTGATCACCCGCGTGGTGAAGACGCTCCGTACGGGCCTCATGGCCAACGACTGAAACCATCGGGCAGAACAGCGACAGCGGAGTGCATGGGGAGCGGGACGTGTGCGAGGGTGCCCCTCATGACGTCTGACAACGAAAAAATACGCGTTGACCAGCAAGAACGTGTGACGGTGGTCACCGTGTGCGGGGCGTTGGACCTCAACGATGTTCCGGAGGTCGTGGACGCGTTCACCCAGGCCCTGTCCGACGGGTCGACCGAGGCGACCTTGATCGACCTGTCGGGGGTCACCTTCGCCGACAGCGCCTTCCTCAACCAGCTCCTGGTCACCTACTCCGGCCACGGCCTGAAGCACAGGCCGCTCGTCCTGTGCGGGCCGCTGACGCCGACCCTGGGCCGACTGCTGGAGATCACGGGCACCGATACGATCCTGCCGCTCGCCGCCACCCGGCCGGAGGCTCTGGCGCGCCTGCGGACACCGTCGGACAGGTGAGCCGCGGCGCGTCACGCGCCGCGGCCGGGTCAGGCGGCGAGACCGTTCGCGCTCGGGTCGAGGTCGAGGGTGGCGGTGATGCACTTGCCGACGGCGGTGGCCCGGATGGTGAGGGTCCGGGCGAGGATCGTGACGATCTCCAGCCCGTGCTGGCCGACGCGCTGCGGGTCGGCGGAGCGCGCCTCGGGAAGCGTCGGGTCGCTGTCCCACACCTCTACGTGGACCGACCCGTCGCTGACCCGCAACTGCAGCAGGGCGGGCCCGGGCGCGTACTTGACGACATTGGTGACCAGCTCACTGACTATCACCTGGGTGTCCTCGACCGTCCGGGAGGCCACCTCGATCCGGTGCCGCTCGCGCGCCTCGGTGAGGAAGCGGGCAGCGGCCTTGCGGGCCTGGGCTATACAGGTGGTGTCCCCGTCCAGGGCGACCGCCACCTCGAGCGGTCCCGCGTCCGCCGCCGCGGCGTCCGCACCCGAGTCAGGTTCTTCCGGCATGCACGGCCCCCGCTGCTCTCGCCTGCTGACCGGCGCCTGAACGAGCCACCGGCTTATCCCCTAGACGGTACCCGCATGGTCGGCCGGGTGTGCGGCTGCGTGCGCAAGCGGGCCGTCGGGGCGAACGATCAGTTCCGACGGAGGCCCGTCCGGTGCCACGGCACCCGCGGGGCGGATGGCGCGGCACCGGACGGGCCGGTGCCTATCGTGCTGATCAGTCAAGCACCATGTCGCCGAACCCGGTCACCAGCGTGGTGTCGTGGATGACGTGGACGTCGTTGTCGTCGAACCCGTCGGAGACACCGTCGGCGGACGCGAATCCCGCGCCACCGAGGACGGCGATGGCGGCCAGAACCGTGGCGGTGACAGCTGTACGCAAGCGCATGAGGCAGTCCTTTGCTTCGTGGGTGGAAAATGCAAACCAAGGCTTAACCGCATTGCTCGCGACCTACGCGGACCTGCGGCAACCCCACCCGTCTGTGTGTTCCATACGGCCGATGCGCGGAACGGTTCCAGAGACGCGAAAGCGACCGGGCACGGCCGTCCCGGGGCGTCTTCGGCCCCTCAGGACCGTTCCGAAAACCTGCTTCCCGTAAGAGCGCCCGCGTCTTCGGTCACGCCGCTCACCTGGTCATTCGCCCGGATCCGGGACGACTCGCGGCTCGTCACGCGCTCCTCCCGGAGGCGCCGCCCCGCAGGACGCTCGCGCGGCCGACCGGCGTCCTGGCCGCCGCGGCAGGGAGAGCGTTCGCCGGAGCGTCACGCTTGCGGGACGCGTTGGATGCGTATATGGCGGGCAGGCGGACCGCTGCGAGGGCCGACGGCCGACCGGCCGGGGTGCGCCGCCTCTGGCAAGCTCGGAGCTGATCACGTCGGACGGGGCGCGGCCCCCGCACAAGCCGCTCACCCGAGAACGCGAGGAGCACACGTATGTCCAAGCCGCCGCTGACACCCGAGGCCGTAGAGCTGCTGCGCCGCCCCAACCCGGCCGTGATGGCCACGCTGCGCTCCGACGGCACACCGGTCTCCACCCCCACCTGGTACCTGTGGGCGGACGGCCGCGTGCTGATCAACTTCGACGAGGGCCGGGTCCGCCTGAAGCACGTCCGGCGGGACCCGCGCGTGACCCTGACCGTCCTCGACGGCGACGACTGGTACACCCACGTCACCCTCATCGGCCGGGTCGTCGAGGTGTACGAGGACGAGGGCCGCACCGACATCGACCGCATCTCCACCCACTACACCGGCGCGCCCTACCCGGACCGCGTCCGCACCCGGGTCAGCGCACTGATCGAGATCGACCGCTGGCATGGCTGGGGCGCGCACCGGGACAGCGACCAGGCGACCGTGTGAACGCGCGGCCGGGCGCCGTCGGCACGGGTGGCCGTGTCGACTGTCTGCGGCAAACATGGGTACCGGGAGTTCCGCACTGAACCGCACGACGCGTCCGGCCGGAGTGAGACATGGGCAACGAGCAGAGCGAGACGGCCACGATGAAGGCCATCACCTACGACAAGTACGGGGACAGCGGTGTTCTGTCGCTGACCGATCAGCCCGTCCCGAAGGTGGGCCCCGGTGAGGTCCTCGTACGGGTGCGGTACGCGGCGGTGAACCCGGTCGACTGGAAAGTGATGTCCGGTGGCCTGGACGCCATGATGGAGACCGTTTTCCCGGTGGTCCCGGGCTGGGACGTCTCCGGAGTGGTGGAGCGCGTGGGCATCGACGCCCCGGAGTTCACGGCGGGGGACGAGGTCTTCTCCTACGCCCGCAAGGACTTCGTGCACGGCGGGACGTTCGCGGAGTTCGTGACGGTCCCGGTGCGCAGCCTGGTCGCCAAGCCGCGCTCGCTGAGCTGGGGCGAGGCGGCGGGCGTGCCGCTGGCGGGGCTGACCGCGTACCAGACCCTGACGCGGCTCGACACGGGCAGCGGCGACACGGTGCTGATCCACGGCGGCGCCGGCGGCGTCGGCACGTTCGGCGTGCAGATCGCCAAGGCGCTGGGCGCCCGCGTCATCGCCACGGCGTCCGAGAAGAACCACGACCGGCTGCGGGAGCTGGGCGCGGAGCCGGTCAGCTACGGGGACGGGGTGGTCGACCGGGTCAAGGCACTCGCGCCCGAGGGCGTGGACGTGGTCGTCGACTACGTCGGAGGGGTGCTGGACGTCACGCGAGCGGTGCTCCGCGAGGGCGGCAGGCACGCCTCGATCGCCGACCCGGACGTCACCGGGGCGGGCGGCCAGTGGATGTGGGCGCGCCCCGACGCCGCGGGCCTGCGCGCCCTGGCGGAGCTCGCGGACAAGGGGCAGTTGCGGGTGCCGGTGGCCGAGACCTTCCCGCTGGAGCGCGTCGCGGACGCCTTCGAACTCAGCCAGACGGGGCATGTGCACGGCAAGATCCTCATTCACGTCTCCGACGAGTGACGGACGAGGAGGCTGCGGCGCCGCGGACCCGCCGGTGACCTACCGCGGTGCGGTCGTGATCTGCAGCAGGTTGCCGCAGGTGTCGTCGAGGACGGCGGTGGTGGCGGGGCCCGTCTCCACGGGCTCCTGCGTGAAGCGCACGCCGAGACCGGTCAGACGCGTGAACTCGGCTCGCACGTCGTCGACCTCGAACTGGGCGAGCGGGATGCCGTCCTCGACGAGCGTGTCGCGGTAGGTCCTGGCGGCCGGGTGGGCGGCGGGCTCCAGGAGGAGTTCGGTGCCGCCGGGCTCGTCGGGGGAGACCACGGTCAGCCACCGATCCTTCTCGCCCAAGGGCACGTCGTGCTTCTTCACGAACCCGAGGACCTCGGTGTAGAAGCGGAGCGCCTTGGCCTGGTCGTCGACGAACACGCTGGTCAGGTGAATTCTCATGGGTGCTCTCCTCAGGGGGGACCGCAGCAACCGCAGCATAGGCAACCACTCACTTGCCCAACAAGCGGCCTAGCGGGGCGTCATAGGAGTCTCCTATAGCACCTGCTGCGATTTCGTCTTTGCCTCTCGTTCTTTTCCGGGTCTACCGTGAAGCGGCCGGTTCCGGACGGGACCGGAACGCGAGAGGACCGATGGAATGACCACGAGCGAGAATGTATCGACGCCGGGAGAACTCGCGGGCAAGCGCGCCCTCGTCACGGGCGGTTCCCGCGGAATCGGAGCGGCTGTCGTGCGGCAACTCCTGGACGCGGGCGCCGACGTGCTCACGACCGCGCGGTCGGCGACGGACACGGTGCCGGACGGGGCCACCTTCGTGCAGGCCGACGTGCGGACCCGGGCCGGCGCGGAAGCGCTCGCCGCGGCCGCGCGGGAAGCCCTCGGCGGGGTGGACGTCGTGGTCCACAACGCGGGCGGGGCGCGACCGCACGAGAGCGGCACGGCCATCCCCGACGAGGAGTGGCAGGACGCGCTGGACCTGAACTTCCTGGCGTCGGTGCGGCTCGACTCGCTGCTGGTACCGGGGATGCGGGAGCGGGGTTCCGGGGTGATCGTGCATGTCTCCTCGGCCGCGGTCCCTCTCGTGCCGCCCCCGTTCCTGCACTACACGGCGGCGAAGGCGGCGCTGGAGAACTACAGCCGGGGACTGGCCGCCGAGCTGGCCCCGTCCGGGATCCGCGTCAACACCGTGACACCCGGCAGGGTCGCCACGCCCGGCGGCGAAGCGACGCGGGAACAGTGGGCTCGCCTCGACCCGACGCAGGGTCCGGGCGCCCCCGTGCCGCTGGGGCGCGACGGCCGACCCGACGACATCGCCCACGCGGTGCTGTTTCTCGTCTCCGAACGGGCGAACTGGCTGACCGGAAGCAATATCGTTGTGGACGGCGGCGAATTCCCCCGCGGTTGACCCGCAGAATACGACCGGGAAAAGAGAAACCCGGGAAAAGGGAAACCCGGAAAAAGAGAAACAGGGGGGCGCAGGGCGCTCGCTCAATGGCCCGTTCTGCTTCCCTGAACTATTTCTCGGACGCCACCGCCGGCGGCGGCAGGAGAACGGGTTGGGACCAGGTCTCTTCCCGCAGGAGCCCGAGCAGGGCCGTCTCCGCCGGGCCCGCGTCGTGCCGGAGCACCCCGATGACCGGCTGGGACACGAGCGGGGAGACCGGGCGCACGAGGTGCTCGTGACCGGGGGGCACCGCGGAGGCCGGGACCAGCGTGACCCCCAGCCCCTGGGCGGCCCAGCGCACGGCCGTCGCGGTCTGGGACACGCGGGCAGCCGTGGTCGGAGTCAGACCGTTGCCCCGCAGGACGTTCAGCAGGATGCCGTCGAGCGCGCCGTCGCGGTCGAACCTCACCCAGGGCTCGCCCTCCAGCTCACGCAGTTCGACCCGGTCCGCGCCGAGGAGCCGGTGCCCGGCGCCCAGCACCACGACGAACTCCTCGTCGCCCAGGTGATGGGCGTCGGCCGGACTCCGCTCGCACGCCGCCATCAGGGCGAGGTCGAGGACGCCCCGGCGGCACAGCCGCTCCAGCTCGGCGGGGCTCGGCTCCTCGAAGACGGTCACCTCCAGCCGCGGGAAGCGGCGCCGCAGCGCACCGAGCGCACTGGGCAGCTGCCGCGAACCGAAGCCCAGCTGCGCCGAGACCACCAGCTCGCCCACCAGCTCGTCGGCGCCGGCCCGCGCCGTCGCCGTCGCCCGCCGGGACGCGCTCACCGCGACGGCGGCCTCCCGCAGGAACGCGCGGCCGACCGTGGTGGGCACCAGCCCGGTCGGCGTGCGGGCGAACAACTTCACGCCGAGCTCCCGCTCCAGGCCGCGGATCTGCTGGGACACCGACGGCTGAGCGACGTGCAGCAGCTCCGCCGCCGCGGTCACCGAGCCCTGCTCGGCGACGGCCAGGGCGTACTCGTACTGGCGAAGGCTCATCGGTTCCGGTCCTCTCGGCAATGGGCCGCGGCCCGCCCGCTGTGATCGTCGCCATGGTAGGTCGCGGGAGGGGTGCCTCCCGGTGGGGGAGACAGCGGCGACGGACCCGGCGGACCGCGGTGTCCAGGCCCGATCAGGCGACCGTCAGCTCCAGGGCGGCCAGCCGCTCCGGTTCGGCGATCACGTCGACGGCCGTGATCAGCCCGTCCTCGGGGTCGACGGTGAACGCGAGGACCAGGCGCAGCCTCCCCTGCGGAGCCATGACCAGACCGACCGCCCCGTCCAGGAACGCCGGGCCGGTGAACTGCGCGCGCCCGGTGGCTGCCATCGCGCCCTTGGCGACCGTGTGCGCGCCGAGGACGACGACCGGCTCCGCGGACGGGATCACCGCCGGATCCGCGGTGAGGACCACGTCCGGGTGGAGGAGGGCGACCAAGGACTCGAAGTCACCGGCGCGGGTCGCCGCGAGGAACGCGTCCACGGCCTGACGCCTGCGGGTGGTGTCGGGTGCGCTCGGAGCGGTGCCCCGGACCCTGCGCCGGGCGCGGCTGGCGAGCTGGCGGGCGGAGGCGGGGCTGCGCTCCAGGATCGCCGCGATCTCGTCGAAGGGGACCGCGAACAGGTCGTGCAGGACGAACGCGAGCCGCTCGTCGGGAGTGAGCGTGTCCAGTACGACGAGGAGGGCGATGCCCACCGCGTCGGCTGCCTCCACCTCCTCCTCGGGGCCGGGGCGGCCGTCCGGGCGGCCGGGCGCGGCCGTCTCCCACTCCTCCTCGCGGCGCGTGGCACGCGACCGGAGAGCGTTGAGGCAGGTCCGGGTCGCGATGGTGGTGAGCCAGCCGCCCGTGTTCACCACCTCGCTCGTATCGGCGGCGGACGCTCGCAGCCACGTCTCCTGCACCGCGTCCTCGGCCTCCGCGAGGGAGCCCAGCATGCGGTAGGCGACCGCCCGCAGGTGTGAGCGGTGGGCCTCGAAATCCTCGGCCCGAAGACTCTTCTCAAGATTTTTTCCGAGCATCTGTCACATCCCCCCTCCGTGGCGTGTCAGAGCAGCAGAACCGAGGCCCACACACCACGCGAACAAGTAACTGAGGGGTACATCATGACTGTTGACACGACGATCCTGGTCACCGGTGGCACGGGAACGCTCGGCCGCCACGTCCTCCCGCTGCTCCGGCAGGCCGCCCCCGGGCGCCCGGTGCGCGTCCTCAGCCGGAGCGAGCGGCCGGACACCGAAGGAATCACCTACGTCACCGGTGACCTGAAGAGCGGCGACGGCGTAGCGGCGGCGCTGACCGGTGTGGGCACGGTGCTGCACCTGGCGGGCGGGGCCAAGGGCGACGACGTGGTGGCGGCCAACCTCGTCGCCGCGGCCCGCGAGGCGGGGGTGCGGCACATCGTGCACATCTCGGTGATCGGCGCGGACCGGATGCCGATGGCCTGGTTCGCGACGCAGCGCGCCGCCGAGGAAGCGATCACGGGCTCCGGGATCCCGTGGACCCTGCTGCGGGCCGCCCAGTTCCACGACCTGGTGCACATGATGGTCTCCAAGATGGCCAAGATGCCGCTCGTCCCGGCGCCCGGGATGCGACTTGAGCCGGTCGACGTCCGCGATGTCGCCCAGCGCCTGGTCGAACTGGCCCTCGGTGAACCGGCCGGCCTGGTGGCGGAGCTGGCCGGCCCGAAGGTGTACACGATGGACGATGTGGTGCGCTCCTACCTGGGCGCCACCAAGCGCCGCCGCCCGGTCCTCGGGATGCGGATGCCCGGCAAGGCGGGCCGCGCGTACCGCGAGGGCGCGAACCTCGCCCCCGCGTCCCACGCGGTCCACGGCGACCGGACCTGGGAGGAGTTCCTGGCCGAGCGGGCCGCCTGAAGGGCGGGCGGCGCCCGGACGCGATGTGCGCGGTCGTGGCGCGGCCGTCGTACACCTGGCGGTACGCGCCCCTGGCCGGCGCGGCGACATCGACGGGCCCGGGCGGTAGCCGACATCGCGCGATGTTCTCAGCGACGGTTCCCCGGGACAGCTCTACGGGTGAGGACCCGGAGGC
This sequence comes from Streptomyces sp. NPDC030991, assembly GCF_055571235.1. NCBI lineage: Bacteria > Bacillati > Actinomycetota > Actinomycetes > Kitasatosporales > Streptomycetaceae > Streptomyces > Streptomyces sp. NPDC030991. The sequence continues at coordinate 367,182 of NZ_JBVIFR010000005.1, read as the reverse complement.
CGCTCTACCGCGGCGCCCGGAAGCCGCCGATCTCCCGCTCCAGCAGCTCGGCCAGCCGCAGCGGCGTGCGGTCCTCGTACATCGGGCCGATGAGCTGCACCCCCACCGGGAGACCCTCGGGGGACAGGCCCGTCGGAATGGCGGTGGCGGGCAGGCCGGGCATGGTGGCCAGGCCGGCCCAGACGAGCTGGTCGAAGTACGGGCGGCGGACCCCGTCGATGTCGATGAGGCGTTCCAGCAGAGCGGGATCGTGGTCGTGCGGGAAGGCGGGAGTGGGCGTGACGGGACAGACCACGGCGTCGAACTCGGTGAAGAACCGCCGCCAGACGTGCCGGTGGAGTTCGCGCCGGCCGTGCGCCTCGACCCAGTCGCGGTGGCTGAACACCATGCCGCGCAGTCGTGCGGCGGCGAGACCCTGGTCGTCCGGGCTCAACTCCGCGGCGCGGGCGCGAAGCTGCTCGTACGCATCGACGGGAAAGCGCGCGACGGACCCCGAGAACAGCAACTGCGTGTAGAGCGACGCGGCTTCGGCCAGGTCCGGCAGCAGCGCGCTGTGCCGTCGTACGCGGGCCCCGGCGTCGACCAGCGCGTCCGCCACCCGGTCGACACCCGCGCGTACCGCCGCCCCGGTCGGAACGGACGGATGCTCGTCGAGGACCAGGACCCGGAAGTCACCGAGCAGTTCGTGGCGCGCGGCCGGCAGCCTCAGGTCGTACGCCGTCCCGGACGTCAGCGGGTCAGGACCGGCCATCACGTCGAGCAGGAGCGAGAGGTCGCGGGCCGTGCGGGCCATCGGACCGACGACGGCGAGGTCGGGTTCGGTCGGCAGGACCGGTTCGGACGGCGGGACCATCCCCCGGGTCGCCGCGAGGCCGAGCGTCGGCTTGTGCGCGTAGACGCCGCAGAAATGTGCGGGGGTGCGCAGCGAACCGCCGATGTCGGAGCCGATGGACAGCGCGCCGAAGCCGGCCGCCAGAGCCGCCGCCGACCCACCGGACGAGCCCCCCGCCGTGCGGCCGTGGTCCCACGGGTTGTTGGTGGTGCCGTACAGGTCGTTGAAGCTCTGCACGTCCTGCAGCCCCAGCGGCACATTGGTCTTTCCGAGCACCACCGCGCCCGCGGCCTTGATCCGTGACACCTGCACCGCATCCTCGGCCGGTACGTGGTCACGGTGCTGCGGCATGCCCCAGGTCGTGGGCAGCCCGGCGACGTCATAGGACTCCTTGACGGTCACCGGGATGCCGAGCAGCGGCCGGTCCTCGCCGCGGGCGCGCGCCCGGTCGGCGTCGCGTGCGGCGGACCGCGCGCGGTCGAAGTCCCGCACACAGACCGCGTTGATCGCTTTGTCGTCCCGCTCGATACCGGCGATCGCCTCGTCGGTCAGCTCCGCCGAGGTCACGTCACCGGCACGTAAGGCAGTCGCGAGTTGTCCGGCCGTTCGCAGATTCCAGTCCATGATCCCGACCGTAGTAGCCCGTGAGAGATGCCAGGAAATGTCTCTTCGCACAAGGAGCTCGGGGCGGCGCCGGAGAGCTGCCGGGGCTCTGACGACGGCCGCCGTCGCCCGAAGGGGGCCCCGCGGCGTCCGGTGCGTGCGTCGGCCGGTGGTACGTCAGCGGGCCCGGTGGCCGGTCTTGAGCGCGCCGCAGTGACCGGTGGCCTTCGTGGAATAGGTGCTGATGCCGCCTTCCCACGTGACGCACTCGCTGCGGGCCTGGAGGTAGACGGGCCCGGCGTACGTGGTGAACTTGCCGCGGTCGGTGGCCGTACCGCCCTTCTCGGAGCTGAGCCGGGCGAACATGCTCACCGGGGCCCCGGGCTTGGTGCGTACGGTGACCACGCAGTTCTCGCCGGTCGTCGCGTTGTAGGTGAGGAAGGTCGTGCCGAGGTTCTCCATGTTGGCGGAGTCGATGACCTGGTGACCGGCTCCGCAGGCGCCGTTGTACCGGGCGACCGGGGCCTCGGGCGCTGCCGCGACCGCGACCGCCCCGGCCCTCGTGGGTGCGGCGGCGGAAGCGGGCGCCGCGAGGGTGAGAGCGCCTCCGGTGACGATGACGGCGACGGCGGCTGCGTGACGGACGAGCTGCATGGCTGTGCCCCTGAGATGTGATGGTGCTTCGGGTCGGAGGGAGCGTCCGGCCGGTCGATCGCCGTCCGCCCCACAGTGGGCGGGACCAGGAGATCCGGAGTTCGGTTGTGGTCCCACCGGTCAGCATTCTGTCACCACTTGTCACCTTTCTGTCACTGCGCCGCTCCCGCATGCCGTGATCGTCACGGCGCCCGCACGGAGCGGGGGAGAGGGCAGAACACGGGAGGGCGGCCTGTGGGAGGGTGAGGGCGATTCACCTTGGAGGTGGGCGGGGCCATGGCCGAACTGCCGCACGAGGAACAGTTGGCGGCGGCTTTCGTCGACCTTGCCGACACGTCGGTACGGGACTTCGACGTCATCGACTTCCTGCACACGCTGGCCGAGCACTGCGTGCACCTGTTGGACGTACGCGCCGCGGGCGTCCTGCTCGTCACCCCCGGTGGCGACTTGGTGGACGCGGCCGCGTCCGACGAGCGCACCCGCAAGCTGGTGACGGAGAGCATCGAGTGGGACGAGGGCCCGTGCCGGGACTGCTGTCGTACCGAGGCGCAGGTCCCTGACGTCGCGTTGGATTCACCTGCCGCGCGGATGCGGTGGCCCCGGTTCGCGCCGCGGGCCGCGGGACTCGGCTTCACCTCGGTCGTGGCCTGCCCCCTGCGCCTGCACGACCAGGTGATCGGAGCCCTGAACCTCTTCCGGGACCGGCCCGGCCCCCTGAGCGCCTCGGAGTTGCGGCTGGGGCAGGCCCTGGCCGACACCGCCACCATCGGCGTCCTGCACCAGCGGGCGGTGAGCGAACAGATGACGGTGAACGCGCAACTCCAGGCGGCCCTGGACTCCCGCATCATCATCGAACAGGCCAAGGGCTACCTGGCACACCGGCTCGGCACCGACGTCGAGGACGCCTTCGCCATCCTGCGCGGCCACGCACGCCACCGTCGCGTACGGCTCACCTAACTCGCCCGGCAGGTGCTGTTGGGCACGACCGATCCCGCGCTGCTCCGCCGTCCCGATCGGTGAGGTGGCCCCGCACCGCCGGGGGCGGGCGGTCATCCGCTTCCACATCACGTCCGGAAGGGGGCGGCCACGGTGACGCATCCGGTCATGACCGCCCATCTGTGTGCCCTCGGTTCGCATCGCCGAGGTCCACCAGGCCACCGGTCGCCGACCCTCCAACGCCAGCCTCAGGCACCCGGGTTCGCCGAGTCACCGAACCCCCAACTGTCTCCGCCCCCGGGCTTGCCCGGTCACCGCACCGGCCTGCGGGCCCACACCTCGCGCCCCGATTCCTCCGCGCCCGGCCCCGAGGCGGTCAGTTCCTTCCAGCCCCAGGCGCGGACCAGCTCCCTGACCCCGGCCGCCGCCCGGTCCCGGTCGACACCGATCACCACCAGGTCATGGGCGAGGCGGGAGAGCAGCAGCTCACCGAGGCGGGTCGCGACGCCGCCGCGGCGGTGCGTGGGCAGCACCATCAGTTCGGTGAACACGAACACCCGCCCGGACGCGGTGAGTTCCTCCGTCTCCGGCGACACCTCCACGGGATAGTCGGCCCACCATGCCCCGTCGCGATCGACACGGTGCCCGTACGCGCAGCCGACGAGGCCGGTGGCGTCGGCGACGGACATGTCGAAGCCCTCGTGCCGCACGTCCTGCTCGAAGCGGCGCAGGAACCCCGTCCGGTCCCGGTACTCGGCGCCGGCGGCGGCGGCGCGGTACGCCATGACGTACAGATCGGCGACGGCCTCACGCTGCTGCTCGGCCTGCCACCGGGTGAGTCGGCGCAGGTATACCTCGGCCATCCGGACTCCCTTCGCTGTCCCCTCGGTACAGCCCGGCTCAGCGGGTCCTCCTACGGCTGGTGCGGGCGCGGCGACGGTGCGACGAGAACCGGGCCGCGGCCCCCGTCACGGTGGTCGTGCCGGTCGGCGGAGGCAGCCGTAGGGACGGGCTGTCGGGGGAGCGTACCGCTGTTGCCCGGGTCGGCGTGAGCCCGTCGGCCGGGCAGGACGCGGACGCGGGAGCGCGACGCGGGTCTCCCGGCGTGCCGGGTGGCGCGGCGCTGGGTCACGTGCGCGGCGATGGCAAACAGCGTCAGGACGCCGGCCATGGTGAGTGCTGCGGCCACGGCCCTCACCGCCCGGTGGCGGTGGGGACGGCGCGGGTGGCCCGGACGGGGGGCGCGCCGCCCTCGTCCTCCCACTCTTCCCGGGCGCCCGGGACGCGGTCGTCCACGGGCGCGTCGTGCTGCCCCGCGGTCTCCGCCGCGACGAGATCGGTGGCGGTCAGCGGGGGCCCGTCGGGGTCGCAGGCGGCGGCCATGAGGTGGGCGGCGCTCGCGGCATCCGTCTCGGGCGGGATGATCAACAGATCCCAGCGGCCGGTCCCGTAGGAGAGCAACAGGAGCTTGTGCGGGTCGAGTTCAGGGGTGAACCAACCGATCTTGAGGACCCTGCCGTGGACGGTCGCCCGGCGCGGGACGACGGGCCAGAGCATCGGATTGACGGCGACGCGGGTGATGCGGCCCCACAGCGGGTCGAGTACGTCGGCCAGCGCGGGGAGTTCGGCGGCCAGATCGCGTGAACGGGGCCACCAGGCGCCGTCCAGCAGACCGTGACCCGTCGGGGTTTTCAGCGAGACCCGGGCGGCGGGATGCGCGGGGGTGGCGGAGGTGGGCGTGGTGGTCGCGGTCATGATGCGAACCTGTCTTCGGAGCGACATGACGGTCGTCCCCGAGGCCATGACTCACCGAGGACGAGACCTGCGCGGATGCCGGAATACGAAGGGCCCTGGGTGCTCCCATGCTACTCCCGCGGAAGGAATCGGTGACGCGTCCGGCGCCGAACGTCACTGCCCGGGCGGGCTTTCCGTCGCCATCAGGGCGGTGCCGTCGAGGCGCAGGGCGGGGTCGGCGGCCGCGGCCATCAACCGGGCGGCCACGTCGGCCGCGCTGTGCGGCGGCACGACGAGCAGGTCCCAGCGTCCGGCACCGTAGGAGAAGAGACGGATCGTGTGCGGGTCGAGGCCAGAGGTGAGCCAGGTGATGGCGACCGTGCGGCCCGTCACGGCGAGGGTGTGCGGCTGCGTCGGCCAGCTTCCGCGGTGGGACGACACGCGCGTCACGCGTCCGCGCGCCGCGTCGAACGCGTCGGTGAGGGACGCCAGTTCGACGGTCAGGTCGTCGCTGCGGGGCCACCACGCTCCGCACACCGGGCCCGCCGGAAAGGTCGGCGGACGCAGGGCGAGCCGGGCGGGCGGGTGCGGGGCGAGGCGCTCGGGGATGCTCGAACGGCGTTGAGGCGTCGGTGCGTTCAAGACGCACGTCCTTCCAGGGGTCGCCGTGACGGCGGAGCCCGGAGTCGTGGTGCGCCGGAAGCGACGTCGAGCCAAGTCGGCGTGCGAGGAGCACCCGGCACTCCCAGCGTACGGCCCGGCCCATTCCGCGTCGGCGGAAGTACGGTGAGGGGCCGAGGACATGCGTATGCCGGTGCCCGACCGCGGCGGCAAGGCGCCCTTCCCGGCGGGCGCCGACGTCGTCGGCCGGGCGCGCCGGGACCTGCTCGCCGCCCCTCGGACACGACCGCGGAGGCCGCGGAGGCCGCGGAGGCCGCGGCGCCGATCATGGCCCGCGCGGCGGGTGCTGGCTCTCGCACCGGCCGCGTGTGACGTGGACCGAGACGGCCGCACGGACGCCTCGGCGGGGCGTGCGCGGCCCCGCCCCGCACTCAAGTCGCTTACGCACCGGCCCTATTGACGCGCGTAGCCGGATCCGGGCAGTGTCGGGGTCTCTTGCATCTCCTCCCCCCTTCGCCCCAGGAGGCACTGTGCTCGGACGGCACTTTCGCGCCCTGCTCTCATTTGTCATGCTCGCGTCTTTAACGGTGCTCGGGACCGCGGTCACCACCGGCACCGCGCACGCCGACGACTGCTACACGTGGAATCGGACCCTCGGTCAGGGCGCCAGTGGCGAGGACGTCCGGCAGCTGCAGATCCGGGTCGCCGGATACCCCGGCCAAGGAGCTGTCCTCGGCGTGGACGGCGCGTTCGGCCCGGCGACCAAAGCCGCGGTCACCCGTTTCCAGAAGGCGTACGGCCTGTCGGCGGACGGCATCGCGGGCGCCCAGACCTTCAACAAGCTCTACGCCCTCCAGGACAGCGACTGCACCCCGGCCCACTTCACCTATGCCGAGATGAACCGCTGCAACTCCGACTGGTCCGGCGGCGCCGTCTCCGCGGCCGCCGCCAGGGCGAACGCGCTGCAACAGATGTGGAAGCTGGAGGCCCTGCGGCACGCCCTCGGCGACCGCGCCCTGACCACCAGCAGCGGCTTCCGCTCCACCGCCTGCAACAACGCCGTCGGCGGGGCCGCGAACAGCAACCACCTCTACGGCCGCGGCATCGATCTCGTCGGCACACCGTCCTACTGCGAGATCGTCAAGCAGGCCCGGAACCACGGCTTCAACGAGATCCTCGGCCCGGGCTACCCCGGCCACAGCACCCACGCCCACCTCGGCAGCCAGAGCGGGCGCTACTGGTCGGCGTCCTCCTGCGGAATCTGAGAGCAGACGGGGGTTCAAAGACAGGCTCTGAGGGCGCGCACGAGGCGACGGGCGGGCCCCGCCACAGCCGGCGGGGCCCTCTCCTGGTGCGGTCGGCGCCGGCCCCGGGCAGGGTAAGAGGGGAAACATTTCCGTGCGGCTCGCGGGCGACATGGAAGAACGCATGCGGGGGCCGCTCGCTGAACCGGAGTGATCAATGGTCCGTGGCGGCTCGTCCGGCGACGGCGAGGAGCTGCTCGACAGGCTCGGGACGATGACGGCCCGGGCGCGGGAGCTGGCGGAGAGCCAGCGGTCCCGGGTCGAGTTCGCCGTCGAGCTGCAGCGCGGCATGCTGCCCCGGGACCTCCCTCACCCGCCCGGCGTCCGCGTGGCCGTGGGGTACACGCCCGCCACGCACGGGCTCAACGTCGGGGGTGACTGGTACGACGCCTTCACCCTGCCGGACGGCCGCGTCGGCATGTCCATCGGCGACGTCCAGGGCCACAACATCAAGGCGGCCGCCTTCATGGGACAGGTCCGCGTCGGACTGCGCGCGCTGGCCTCCGTCACCGCGGACCCCGGGGAGCTGCTCCGCCGGACGAACGACCTCCTCACCTCTCTGGGCGCGGACCTCTTCGCCACCTGCACGTTCCTGCGGCTCGATCCGGTCACCGGCGTCCTGGAGTGCGCGCGGGCCGGTCACGTCCCCCACATCTGGGCGACCGCCGACGGCCGCTCCGGCATCGACGACGGGGAGGGCGGCCCCCCGCTCGGCGTGCTCGAAGGCGCGGAGTACCCCGTCACACGCCACCAGCTGACCGTCGGAGGCGTCTTCGTGCTGCTCACCGACGGCGTGGTGGAGGGCCCTTCGCTCGCTCTGGACGACGGGCTCGGACAGGTCGCGCGGCTCGCCGAGATCGCCGTCGTCGCGGGTCTGGGCATCGACGCCCTCGCCGCCGCGGTCATGAGGATGGCGGACACCGTGGGACACGAGGACGATGCCGCCGTCCTCGTCGTCGGCCACGACGGCGGCACCCGGGGAAGACTCCTGCCGGACACCTGAGACACGCGGGCCCGCCTGTCCCCGCCGGGCCAGGGACCCGCCCCCCGAGGCGGCTCGGGCCGTCCGCCGCACGCCTGTGCGACCGTGCCCGCCCGGGGGCTTCGTATGGCCGAGGCGGCCGGAGCGGTGTCTCATAGCTGCTGTGGCGGACGGTGGAGGGTTGCGACAGCCCGCGAAGGCGGCCCTGGAGACGCTGGCCGTGGCCGCGCTCTACTACGTGGCCGGGCGCCTCGGCCTGCTGGGCCGGCTCGGCATCGGAGGCGTGGTGGTGACACCCATCTGGCCGCCGACCGGTGTGGCCGTCGCCGCACTGCTCGTGTACGGCGTACGGGTCTGGCCGGGTATCGCGGTCGGTTCCCTCCTGGTCATCGCCTCCTTGACCACTCCACAGCCCATCACGCTGGTCAACGTGGCGGGCAACACCCTCGCGCCGCTGTGCGCCTTCCTCCTGCTGCGCCGGGTCGGGTTCCGGCTCGACATCTCGCGCCTGCGGGACGGCCTCGCCCTGGTCTTCCTGGGCGGACTCTGCGCCATGCTGATCAGTTCGACGATCGGCGTCGGGGCACAGGTGCTGACCGGGGCGCTGGACACGGAGGACTTCTGGTCCCTGTGGCTGGCCTGGTGGGTCGGCGACGCGATGGGGGTCCTGCTCGTCACCCCGCTGCTCCTCGTCCTCCTGGGCGCGGCGGGCCCGCTCCGGGTCCGGCGCTGGGTGGAGGGCGCCTGCCTGCTCCTGGCGGCCGCCGTCCTCGTCCCGCTGGCCGCCCTCAGCGCCATGAGCCTGCTCTTTCTCGTCTTTCCCCTGCTGATCTGGGCCGCGCTGCGCTTCCAGCTGCTCGGCAGCATGGTGTGCGCGCTGTTCGCGTCCGTCCTGACCACCTTCGAGGCGAACACCGGCAACGGCGCGTTCCTGCACATGAGCGACGTCGAGATCATGGCCAAGCTCCAGGCCTTCAACGGCGCCGCCGCCCTGACCGCCCTGCTGCTGTCCTCCCTGGTCACCGAGCAGCGCGCCACCCGCCGTTCCGTGCAGCGGGCCTGCGACGAACTCGCGGAGGTCCTCGACCACCTCACCGCGGGGGAGAACCCGCCCGGCGTGAGCGGCAAGCACGCGAGGGACGGGGAGAGCGAGACCGGCGATCCGAGTGGCCCGCGGATCTGAGGGCGGACGCAACCCCGCACGAACCGCCCCCCCCGTGCGGCAGGCGCCTTCCTGCCCGGCGCCCTGTGGCACTCCGGCATCGGCGGGTACCCATCCCCTGGTCAACCTTCGACGAAAACAAGGAGCATTCATGCGCTACCGCACCCTCGGCAGCTCGGACCTTCAGGTCTCGGAGATCTCGCTGGGATCCTGGCTCACCTACTCCGGCGGCGTGGAAGCGGACAAGACCCGTGCCTGCACCGAGGCGGCGTTCGAGGAGGGCATCAACTTCTTCGACACCGCCAACGTCTACGGCCAGGGAGCGGCCGAGACGGCGTGGGGCGAGATCCTCTCGGCCCGGCCGCGCGACTCCTACGTCCTGGCCACGAAGGTCTTCTTCCCGATGTCGGACGACCCGGCCGACCGCGGGCTGTCCCCGGCGCAGATCGCCCGGCAGATCGACGCTTCCCTCAGCCGCCTGAAGACCGACTACGTCGACCTCTACCAGGCGCACCGCTTCGACCCGTCCGTGCCGGTCGAGGAGACCATCGAGGCGTTCCAGAAGGTCGTCGAGCAGGGCAAGGCCCGCTATCTCGGCTTCAGTGAGTGGACCCCCGAGCAGATCCAGGCCGGCATCGACATCGCCGGGCCCGACCTGTTCGTCTCCTCCCAGCCGCAGTACTCCATGCTGTGGCAGGCCCCCGAGGCCGAGGTCTTCGGGCTGTGCGCCGCCAACGGCATCTCGCAGATCGTCTGGTCCCCCCTGGCCCAAGGCGTCCTGACCGGCAAGTACAAGCCAGGCCGGCCCGTCCCGGAGGGCAGCCGGTTCGCCTCCGCGGACATGGCGGTCTCGAAGGACCTCGTCTACAACGACGCCACCCTGGAGGCCGTCCAGCGCCTCGGGCCGATCGCCGAGGAGGCCGGACTCAGCCTGCCCACGCTGGCGTTGGCCTGGATCCTGCGCCGCGGCGAGGTCGCCTCCGCGATCACCGGCGCCTCCCGCCCCGAGCAGGTGCACGCCAACGCCGCCGCCTCCGGCGTCGAGCTCCCGGACGACCTGCTGGCGGCCGTCGACGAGGCCCTCGGCACGGCCCCCGTCACCGAACCCACCCTCGCGCCCGGCGCCCAGGCCGAGATCAAGCACCGCTGACCCGCACGCTCCTGGGCGCGGGCGGGCCGTTCGCCCGCGCCCGGCCGCCTCCGCCCGCTGCCGTGCCCGCGCCCACCGTCCTTCTCAAACCCGCGCTGCCCTCGCATGATCGGTCTCATGGCATTCCTCTCTCCTCCTCTCCGGCCGTGGCTGATCCCCAACGCTCTTCTCCTCGTCGTGCTGGCGGTCTGGGGTGTGCTCCGCTACCCCCGCCTCCCGGCCCGGATACCGAAGCACATCGGGGTCGACGGAGTGGACGCCTGGACGGACAGGTCGGTCGGCAGCGCGTTCGTACTCGTCTTCGTCTACGCGGGGGTGACGGTCCTGATGGCCTGCTGCGCGGAGTGGACGCTCCGGGTGACACCGCGCGATGAGCTGGCGCAGACCGGCTCCGCGCCGTTCGCCGCCATGTCGTCCCTGACGAACAGGCCCGCCACCCGGGCCTCGGCACGCCGGGTCGCGCGCTCGCTGCTGGTGTGCAGCGCCTGCATCGGCGTCTCGTTCCTCGCCGGCTGCGGAATGCTCTGGCGTGCCACACCGGATCCGCGTGTGCCCGAGTGGTTCTTCGTGGCGATGATCGCGCCGATCCTCGTCGGCAGCGCCGTGACGGTCGCCGCTGCCGTGAGCGACCGGAGGCGATGAGTCCGATTCGCGTCGTTCCCGCGGATCGGGCCTGATTTGGATGGTTTCCGGTCGGATCATGGCCGAGATGTGAACCCTCCATTGACAGGCTTCCGGACACTTCGTAGCTTCTCGAATCATCGGTAATTCCGATGATTTAATTTCTAGATCATTTAGATTTCGGGGGAACGATGTCCGGACGAACGACAGCGACCGGCGGGCGGGGGTGGACCCTGGCCGTGGTGTGCGTGGCCACGTTCATGCTGCTGCTCGACCTCACTGTGGTGAATGTGGCCCTGCCCGACATCAGGGACGCCTTCGACGCGAGCTTCACGTCGCTGCAGTGGGTGCTCGACGCGTACGCCCTGGGGCTCGCCGCGGTCCTTCTGACGGCCGGGTCCCTGGCGGACCGCCTGGGGCGCAAACGCGTCTTCAACGTGGGCTTCGTCGTCTTCGTCCTCGCGTCGCTCGCCTGCGGCCTCGCGAACGACGTCGCCGTACTGTCCGTGTCCCGGGGGATCCAAGGGCTCGGCGGAGCGGTGCTGTTCGCCGTCGGCCCCGCCCTGATCGGACAGGAGTTCCAGGGCAAGGACCGGGGCAAGGCGTTCGGGATCTTCGGCGGTGTGGTCGGGCTCTCCATCGCCTTCGGGCCGCTCATCGGGGGCGCGCTCACCGACGGGCTGAGCTGGCGCTGGATCTTCCTGGTGAACGTCCCGGTCGGACTGGTCGCCATGGCCGTTAGCGGGCTGCGGATGCGCGAGTCCCGCGACGGGTCGGCCCCGGCCGTCGACTGGTGGGGTCAGGTGCTCTTCACCGGTGCGCTGACCCTGCTCGTCCTCGCGCTGCTGCGAGGAGAGGCCGAGGGCTGGGGGAGCGCGCCCATCGTCGGCATGTTCGTGGGCTCCGCCGTACTGCTCGGGGCGTTCGGCGTCGTGGAGCGGCGCCTCGGCGAACGGGCCATGTTCCAGTTGTCGTTGTTCAGGAACAGGACGTTCAACGGGGTGTCCGTGGTGACGCTCCTCTGTGCCGCCGCGACGATGTCGGCGATCTTCCTCCTGGTGTCGTACGTGCAGAACGTGCTGGCGTACTCGCCGTGGGAGACAGGACTGCGGTTCCTGCCGCTGACCGGCACGCTGTTCGTCGCGGCCGCGATCGCGGGGTCGCTGACCACGCGGGTGCCGCAGCGACTGCTGATGGGGTCGGCCCTGGCCCTCATCGCGGGCGGTCTCGCCCTCGTCGCGCTGACCGGCCCGGACACCTCCTGGACCGCGCTGCTGCCGAGCATGTTCGGCATCGGCCTGGGGATGGGGCTGTTCAACCCGCCGCGTGCGTCGCTCTCCATCGCCGTGGCGGAACCGTCCAAGGCGGGCATGGCCTCCGGGATCAACGAGACGTTCCAGCAGGTCGGTGTCGCCATCGGGATCGCCGGTTTCGGCGCCGCGTTCCAGAGCCGGGTGACCGACCTGTTCGCCCAGTCCGACGCGGGACGTCAACTCGGCTCGTCCGCCCATGAGTTCGGTGAGGCGGTAGCGGCGGGCGGCGGCGCGGAAGCCGTCGGCCGGGCGCCCTCGGGGCTCGCCCCCGCGCTGGACGCGGCGGCCCGCACCGCCTTCGTGGACGGTCTGACCGACGTGATGTGGGTGTGCGCGGCCGTCGCCCTGGTCGGTTCGCTCGTGGGATTCCTCTTCATCCGCACCCGGGACCTGCACGAGAGCGCCAGGGGCGAGGCCGTGCCCACCGTGGACGTGGCACAAGGGGCCCCGGACGGGGAGAGCGCCGGCCGGCTGACCGTGGTGGAGCCCGCGCGCGCCGGAGGAGAGCGGTAGGCGGCCGGACCCGATGTCCTGGCGGTGGCACCGGCCTTGGAGGCCGATGCCACCGCCAGTACGCTTTGTGGCACCGACGATCGGCGCCAGGAATGTTCGGCAGTGCCGAACATCAAGCACCGCGTGCCGAGCACCGTGCCCGGCGCGAGCGGCAGCGAGCAGTAGCGAGCAACAAGGGGGAACAGCCCGTATGACACACGCGACGCCCACCCCGGCGCACCCCGCCGGGCTCGACTTCCCCCTCGTCCGCAGAACCGGCTACCTGCTGAACAAGGCCGGGTCGATCCTGATGGAGGACGCGGAGCGCGCGCTGGCCGAGCAGGGCATGCGCCTGCGCTACTTCTACGTACTCGCCGCGCTGGAGAGTGACCTGAGCCTCTCCCAGCAGGACCTCAGCAGGCTGCTCCACCTCGACCCCACGACCATGGTGGCCCTCATCGACGAGATGGAGCAGGCCGGCCATGTGGAGCGGCGGCGCAACCCCTCGGACCGCCGGCGGTACATCCTGCGCCTGACCGACGAAGGCCGTGCGGCACTCGCGCGCGCGGGCGGCGCCGTCGACGCGGTGGAGCGGGACTTCCTCGCGGCCGTGCCCGCGGAGGACCGCGAACGGCTGCGGACACTCCTCGGTAATCTGCTCGCCGACCGCTGGCCGCGCGTGATCGCCTGCGAATGAATGGAATTCCTGAATCCCTTTATGGAAAAGCCTTTGGGTGGATCTGTGGAGGGCGTCACACCTCCCTTATGAAGCGCTTTCTCCGTAGCTTGTCGTGTTAGTCTTTTTTCTGTCAGGGTCGCGCGACCCTGACACGGGGGAAGGTTTAACGGGGAATGAACTGCAAAGAGAGTGAAAAGAACGGCAAAGCTCTATTCTACGGATCTCTGGACAGCTGTGTCGGACCGGGCAGCACCCGTTTCTTCGGGAGCGGGTACAAGCGCGTCACTCAAACCCTCAGGGACATCGCGACCGACGGCAGTGACCGGCCGGGCGCACGCGTCACCGCACGCGGGGCGCTCACGTATCCGCAGGACTGGTCCCGCAAGACGGGCACCGGTGACCTGCGGCCGCACCTGAGCAGCATCGACGCGCTGGTGCTCGCCGCCAGCCTGGCCGAGGTGCACATCGCCCAGGCGTTCGGCCTCGGTCCGGCGCAGCGGCGCCGGGTCTGGCTGCGCCACGCGGACGTGCGGGCCGGCAGCAGTCCGCACGAGGAGCTCGCGGACTTCCCCGTACGGGGCAGGCTCCTCGACGTCGTCGACGCGGGCGTCCACGACGAAGCCGCCGAAGCCGAAGCCGAAGCCGACGGGTCGACCGGGGGAGTCCCCACGCTGGCCAGTACGTTCGAGTGCCGGGTCGGGCGGCTGAAGGTGCGCTGCACGCTCGTGCACGAACAGGGCGACGGCGCGGGGAAGCCCGCCACGTACGCGGACGAGAAGCAGGCCCTCGGGCCGGCGCGGACGCGTCACTACGGCACCGGCTACAAGCAGCACGACCAGCACGCCGAGCAGGTCCGCGTCGACCTGGAGCGGCAGGAGGTCCGGGTGCTCCAGCACGTCGTCGCCGCGGACGCGGAACCGCTCACCTGCGGGGCAGAAGCGGCCTACAGCCCGTCGGTCTCCCTGGTCGACGCGCTCGTCGGCGTGGCCCAGCTGGCCCAGATCCTGCTCTACGCGCAGGACGGCCTGTCCCGCGGCAACAGCGACACCCTCTGGATGCGGCGCTTCGTCATCAGCGCGCGCACACCGGTACGGCCCCTGGGGCGCAGCTTCGTCCCGACCGTGAGCACCGCGAGCAGCAGGGTGCTGTCCATGGACGACGCGCGCTGGCGCACCGCGGAACTGGCCGTCGACGACTTCGCGGGCATCGGCGGCCGCTGCTGGCTGGCCCACCGCCTGCCCGCCGCCGCGTAGAACCGCGCGGCGGAAACCGGAATTCGTCACCTCGATTCCTTTTACCGACCGAATTCATGTGTCGGGCCGGTATGTGCGGAGCGATGCCTTTACGCGCACGTTTCACGTCAGTAACACCAACGGGGGAAACACGTCATGCGCTTTACACCCACGCTCCGATTAGGAGACGTGCTCGTCATATTGGAAGGACCGGCCCGAATGCTCTGGGATGATTCCGGCGCCGGGCCCGGAAGGAGGAACTGGACACCGACGGGGCTGTGGCCCGACGAGGCACAGCGCGCCCTGGTGCGCGAGCACCTGGCCGGGCAGCGGCCGTTGCTCGTCCTTCTGGACGACGCCCGCCGCCGCGTGCCCCTGCTGCGGGAGGAGTGGCAGGCCGCGCCCTATCGGCTGGTCCGCGAGCTGATGGGGGCCCGCCGTGGAGAGCACATGGAGGACACGGACGAGCTCGTCGAGGTCCAACTGCCCTTCCTCGACTGGCTGCCGGAGGCGCACCGGGGGCGTGCCGAACGTTTCCTGGCAGAGAGCGACGCGGCGCTGTCCCGCACACCGACGGCGCTCCTGCCGCCGCTCCTGATCGAGGAACGGCGGCCAGGAGTACCACCGAGTCCGCGCTTCGCCCGGCGGCTGCTGCCGAACGCGCTGACGGCCGACCGGTTCGAGGCCGCCGTGCGGCATCTGTTCGCCGACGCCACGCGCCCGTGCACGGCCTCGGCGGCATCGACAGCGGGAGCGACAGTCTGCGAGGCGGCCCGATGAAGCAGACACCGCCCCACGACGAACCGCTCCAGCTCTTCCTCAGCCAGCGCGAGATCGGCCGGCTGCTCGCCGAGACCGCCGCACGGAACCTGGCCCGCACCGGACGACGCCCGTACGCGCCCGGCACCACTGCCCCGAGGAGCCATTGATGGGACGCTCGGTCATGGTCACCGGAGGAAACCGGGGCATCGGACTCGCCGTGGCCACCACCCTGGCAGCCGACGGCGACCGCGTCGCCGTCACCCACCGCGACAGCCCCCCGCCCGACGGACTGCTCGGCGTGCACGCGGAGATGACCGATCCGGCGAGCATCGACGCGGCCTTCGCGAAGGCGGAGGTCGCTCACGGGCCGATCGAAGTGCTCGTCGTCAACGCGGGCATCACCCGGGACGGCCTGCTCCTGCGCATGGACGAGAAGGACTTCACGGACGTCGTCGACGTCAATCTGCACGGCGCCTTCCGTACCGTGCGCCGCGCGGTACGCGGGATGATGCGGGCGCGCTGGGGACGGATCGTGCTGATGTCCTCCATGACCTACGCGTACGGGGCGCCCGGGCAGGTCAACTACGCGGCGGCCAAGGCCGGGATGCTCGGCATGGCCCGCTCCCTCGCCTGGGAGCTGGGCCCGCGCAACATCACGGTCAACGTCGTCGCACCGGGCCTGATCGACACCGCCATGAGCCGCGAGATCACCGATCGCCGACGCGAACACCTGCTGTCCATCACCCCGTTGGGGCGCGTCGGTGAACCGGCCGACGTCGCCGCCGCCGTGCGCTACCTCACCGGTGAGTCGGGCCGCTTCGTCACCGGAGCGGTCCTCCCGGTCAGCGGCGGCCTCGGACTCGGCGGCTGAGCGCCCCGCTCCTTCACACCCCGGCCGCGGCCGGGCCATCCACGACGGGAAGAGAACCCACCATGGGGAACACGAGCACCCCCGCCCCGCAGCGCGGTCTGCACCTGGCGATCTCGGGCACGTACTCCAGCGGCAAGAGCACCACGACGGAGACGCTGTCGATGGCGACGGGCATCCCCCGCACCCACGCGATGACCTCCCGGGAGATACTCCTCGACCTCGTCCCGGGCAAGCAGGTCCAGGAACTCAGCGCGATGGAGCTCACGATGCTCGGGCTGCGCCGGCTCGAGGAGCGCATCCACAACGAGGCGGGCGACGGACCGTTCATCTCGGACGGCTCCGTGATCCACGAGTGGATCTACGGCGAGGCCCGCATGCGGGTCGGGATCAACCCCGGGGCGAACCTGCTGCTGCGGACGGTGAAGAACGTCGCCGGGCTGCCGGTGAAGCGGTTCTACCGCCAGTACATGGACGCGTACGGCGCCGTCACCAAGGCCCGCGCCAAGCGGATCTACGACGCCTACGTGCATCTGCCGGTCGAGTTCGAGATGAAGGCCGACGGCCACCGGCCCGTCTCCGAACCGTTCCGCAAGATGTCCGACGAACTGCTGATCGAGACACTGGAGGAGCTGGAGATCCCGTACCACGTGGTCCGCGGCAGCGTCCGCGAACGCGTGGAGCGGATCGTGGACCTCTTCGACCTGCCCCTGGTCATGCCGCTCGACGAGGCGATCGAGCGGGCCGGCACGAAGGTGGTCCAGGCCACCCGGGTGCTGGAGCAGGACGCCCGCTTCCACGAGGCCCAGCGGGTCAAGTCCCTGCGGCGGCGCCTGTCGTACGCGATCCGCTTCTGACCTCGGCGGACCGGCCGGTGGGCGACGTGTTCGCCCACCGGCCACCGGCACCGGCTAGCTCAGGGTCTTGAGCGCCGCGGTGTCGTACGGCTTCAGCTCGTCGAAGCGGCCCTGGAGCACCTTCGCCGCCCACTGCGGGTCCTGGAGCAGGGCGCGTCCGACGGCGACCATGTCGAACTCGTCGCGCTCCAGACGGTCGAGCAGGTCGTCGATGCCCTTGGTCTGCGACCCCTCGCCCATGAACGCACTGATGAAGTCGCCGTCGAGACCGACGGAGCCGACCGTGATGGTGGGCTTGCCGGTGAGCTTCTTGGTCCAGCCCGCGAGGTTGAGGTCCGAACCGTCGAACTCCGGGTTCCAGTAACGACGGGTCGAGGCGTGGAAGGCGTCGACGCCGGCCGCCGCGAGCGGGTTCAGGATCGCCTCCAGCTCCTCCGGGGTCTCCGCGAGCCGCGCGTCATAGGCCTCCTGCTTCCACTGCGAGTAGCGGAAGATCACCGGGAAACCGGGGGAGACCTTCGCGCGGATCGCGGCGACGATCTCGACGGCGAACTTCGCACGTGCCACGGGGTCGCCGCCGTAGGCGTCGCCGCGCCGGTTCGTCCCGGCCCAGAAGAACTGGTCGAGCAGGTAACCGTGGGCGCCGTGCACCTCGACGCCGTCGAAGCCGATGCGCTCGGCGTCCTCGGCGGCCTGCGCGAAGGCACCGATGACGTCGTCCAGGTCGGTCCGGGTCATCGCCCTGCCCGTGCCCTCGGTGCCGTCGATGCGGAGCCCGGAGGGGCCGACGGGCGAGGCGTCGGCGAAGGGCGGCTGCCCCGGCTTGCGCACCATGCCGATGTGCCACAGCTGCGGCACGATCGTGCCGCCCGCCGCGTGCACGTCCTCGGCGACCTTCGCCCACCCGGCCAGCTGCTCCGCACCGTGGAAGCGCGGCACCCGGTCGCTGTCGCCCGCCGACGCGTGACCGACGTACGTGCCCTCGGTGACGATCAGGCCCACACCCCCGGCGGCACGCCGGGAGTAGTACGAGCGAACGTCCTCGCCGGGGATGCCGTCCGGCGAGAACATACGCGTCATGGGCGCCATCGCGATGCGGTTCGGAACGGTCAGGCCGTTCAGGGCGACGGGCCGGGACAGGATCTCGGCGGCGCGGGAGACGGGCGGCACAGCGGCAGTCACAGAATGCTCCTAGTAGGTACCGGTCGGTATGTGCACAGGAAAGTAATCACCTGCGCCAACCGACTCACCTGCCACGGCATTCCGTCGCCCCCGGCGAACCGCCCTGTGATCCCCGCCACGACGTCCGGGGCCGGTGGCGAGGTGCGGCCCTCGGGTCAGGGGCGGGGCCGCAGGGTGGGCGCGGAGGGGGGCTGCCCGGTCAGGTTGGTGAGCAGTTCGGTGCACAGATCGCGGAGTTTGATGTTGCGGTGCTGGGAGGCGGACCGCAGGATGCCGAAGGCCTCGTCGGCGGTGCACCGGCGCCGGTCCATGACGACGCCGAGGGCCTGGTCGATGACGCTGCGGTACTTCATGGCCTCCTGCAACTGATCGGCGAATTCCTGCGCGTCGGTGAGGCGCTTGGCCAGGGCGATCGCACCGGTGGCCTGGGCGGCCAGCGCGCGCAAGGCGGTGAGATCGGCTCGGGCGAACGCGTCGGGCGGGGCGGCGTACAGGTTGAGCGCGCCGGCGGTGTGGGTGTGGGCGGCGATCGGCAGGGAGTAGGAGGAACGGATTCCGCAGGCGGCGGCGTAGACGGGATAGTCGCCCCACCTCGTCTCCGCCAGCATGTCGGGGACGCCGAGTTCTTCGCCGCTGCGCAAGGACTGGAGACAAGGGCCGTCGTCCTGGCCGTACTGCTTCTCGTCGAGCTTCGACGCCGAGGTCCCGGAGCTCACCACGGTCAGCGGGCGGCCGTCGCGCTCCAGCGTGAGACCCGCGCCCTGGGCGTGGGACAGCTCGAGCGCGGCGTCGGCCAGCGTCTGGAGAAAGTCTTCGAGTGAGTCGGTTTCCAGCAGCCACTGGGTGATGTGGCTGCTGTCGTACGCGTCATCGGCGCTCATCAGCGTTCCTTCGCACGGCCGGCGGCTTCTCGGACGTCGTCTTCGCGGTAATCGGCCTCCTGCTTCTTCCCAGGAGTACCACCTCGCGCTCGGCCGGGACCGATGGAGGGCGCATACACAGAGGTCGGCCGCGCCCGGTATCCGCGGCGTGGATCAGCGGCATCAGTACTCGCGATGGGCCGGGGGATTCCGCCGGGGGCCGAGTCGACCGCACAGTGTCGCGTACGTCATCGGCCGGTACACCGTGACGGCACGCAGCCGTGGTCCGCCAGGGCGCCGCCGTGCCCACGGCGCCCGGCACCTGACGGGGCGGCGACGCCCGCCCTGTCACCTGTGCGAGAGGACCCCTCCATGTCCGGACCCTGGTCAGCCACGCTGCGGCGCACTCTCGGCATTGCTCCGGTCCACCGCTTCCGGCCCGTCGCCCCGACGGTGGTACGCATCGTCGGCGGGGCCGTCATGGCGGTCCACGGCATCGACAAAATGATCGACGGGCCCGCCCGGTTCGGGGCGTTCCTGGACAGCATGAGCGTTCCCGCGCCGACCTTCGTGGGGTGGGCGGTGGCGGGCGGGGAGACCCTCGGCGGGTTGCTGCTCGCCGTCGGGCTGCTGTCGCGGTTGACGGCCCTGGTGCTCATCGCCCATCTGTGTGTGGCGACCGCGCTGGTCAACGCGGATACCGGGTTCATGACGCCGCAGCAGGGTCCGGCGAGCGGAGCGGGGGCGGAGTTCCCGCTGATGATGGTGGCGGCACTGCTCGCCGTCCTGCTGGCCGGGCCCGGGCCGCTCGCGCTCGACCGCGCTCTCGGCATCGAGGCCCCGCCCGCACCGACAGCCCGCCGCTCCTCGGACGCCGTGCCGCCGTCAGCGGTCCGCGCGTCACTCGTCAGCGGCGCGACCGGGGGAGCCGTCGGCGCGGGAATGAGCGGGCTGGTCAACTACCTGTTCGTCGGAGTGCCCGCCGGCGCCGGGGCGAACGCCGCCAACCATGCCGTCTCGGGGCTGATCAGCGGGTTCCTCGCCGGGTTCCTCGGGTTGCTGATGCACCAGCGCAGGTACGGCGCCGCCCCGCTCCCCGGGACGGGCGGGACGGACACCGGCGA
Organism: Streptomyces sp. NPDC030991; assembly: GCF_055571235.1. NCBI lineage: Bacteria > Bacillati > Actinomycetota > Actinomycetes > Kitasatosporales > Streptomycetaceae > Streptomyces > Streptomyces sp. NPDC030991. Next base: position 347,214 of record NZ_JBVIFR010000005.1, on the reverse strand, counting down.
TCCCTTGCCCGGGCGGGCCGGAGGCTGACGAGGCCCGGCGGGGTTCGATGCGCCGACCGGGACGGTGACCGAGGTTCCTGTCCGGCGACGCCCGGGCGGTCCCCGCAACCCGGTTCGGGGCGGCGGCGGCCGGGTCACGCCGTCCTTGTCCCCCTCTCCGCGGCCAGGAACGGATGCAGCAGCGTGAGCAGCGCGCGCGGCCGGTGCAGCGGGATGATGTGGCCGCAGTCCTCCATGACGTGTCCGGTGAGATCGTCGCTGACCGGGCGGAGCTGGCGTTCCAGCGCCGCGCCGACAGGCCGGGCGCCCAGCGCCAGCGTCGGCACCGTGAGGCGGGCCCCGGCGACTTCCCGTTCGATCAGCGCCGCGCTCTCCGGCAGCGCCCGGTAGTACGAGAACGCGCGGCGCAACGCCTGGCGGCCGGTGTACGCCCGCACGAAGGCGTCCCGGAGGGCGGGGCGCACCCCGTCGCCGAGCGTGCCGGTGCGCAGGAACCAGTCGACGTAGTCGGCCTCGTGCCCCTCCAGTACGGTCTCGGCGAGGCCGGGCGCGGCGGAGTGGAAGCCGAACCACCACGGCGGCCCGTCGGCGAGGAACTCCTCGGCACCGGGCAGCCTGCCCAGCAAGGACTCCATGACGACCAGGCGGCGCACGAGGCCGGGGCGGCGCAGCCCGAGGAGGAAGGCGGGCGCGGCACCCGCGTCGATGCCCACCACCGCCGTCGAGGAGACCCCGAGCGCGGCGAGGAGCCCCGCCGCGTCCTCGGCCAGGGTGCCCGCGTCGTACCCCGTGGCGGCTTGGCCGCTCGCGCCGAACCCGCGCAGGTCCGGCGCGATGACGCGGTAGCGGCCGGACAGGTCGGCCATCACGTCCGTCCACACTTCCCAGGTGTGCGGGAAGCCGTGCAACAGCAGGACGGCCGGGCCGGATCCGGCCAGGGCGACGTTCAGTTCGACCCCGTTGACGGGGACGCGGCGCAGCTCGGGCATGGAGCACTCTCCAGGTGTGCGGGGCGGGGCGGTTCGGTGACGAAAGGTGACGTGGTCACCGTAGGGAACTAGCCTGGTCCGCCCAAGACGGCACTTTTCCTTCAGGAGGTGAGCCGCAGGTGACCACGTCGAGGTCTCCCGGCCGGGACCGAAAGACCGGTGAGCGCGGTGACGTGCTGGATCCGCGCTGCCCGACCCGCCAGTTGCTCGACCGCGTCGGCACCAAGTGGACGTCGATGACGGTCAAGGTGCTGGCCGAGGAGGACCCGGACGAGCTCCGCTTCGCGGAACTGCGGCGCCGGATCCCGGGCATCTCGCAGAAGATGCTCTCCGTCACCTTGCAGAGCCTGGCCCGCGACGGCCTGGTCGCACGCCGCGTGGAGCCCACCGTCCCGCCCGCCGTCCACTACCGGCTCACCGAACTCGGCCTGTCCCTCGAACGACCGCTGGCCGCGCTGCGCGTCTGGGCCGAGACACATATGCCGGAGATCGACCGCAACAACCGGCGCGCCGCCGAACTCCCCGCCGACTGAGGCCCGCACCGTCGCCGACGACATCCGGCGGTGGTCACACGTTTTTACTTCCAGTGCTTCGCCAGTAACCCGCCCGGAGACGGCATCACGGGTTTCCTCAGGCAGGGGGACCCGGTCGGCAGGAGCGCCCGGTGAGCAGATTGTCGGTCGCGGCGGAGACGACGGAATCGAGCCGGTCCCGGGCGTGCGTCAGCTCGGCGATGCGCCGGTCGGCACTGTCGCGCTCGGCGGCCAGCCCCTCCAGCAGCTCCGGGGTGGCCTGACCGTCGACGACGCGCGGAAGCAGTTCGACGATCGTCTTGCTGGAGAGCCCCGCGGCGTACAACCGCTGCACCAGCAGGACCCGGTCGACCGCGGAGCCGGCATAGCGGCGCTGACCGCTCGGGCTGCGCTCGGAGGTCAGCAGGTGCTGTTCCTCGTAGTACCGCAGGGCCCTGACACTGACGCCGGTGCGGGCGGCGAGCTCTCCGATGCGCATCGTCTCTCCTCGGCGAGGCACGCCGGGCGACGGGCCCGCTTGCCTCTGACGTCGACGTCAGGTTTTAGCGTAACTCGGGCCCCACCTCGGCCCGTACCGCCCCGTACTACGTGGAAGCGCAGCCTCATGAGCCAGCCCGCACCCGCGAGGACCGGCGTCCCGGACGCCCTCGCCCTCGCCCCCGCTCCGATCGTCTCGGTGAAGCCGATCGCGCTGCCCGCCCCGGAACGCGGCGCGGACCTGCACGTACGCGTGTCCGCCCCCGCCACCGGGTACGGCCTGCCGATCGTTCTCCTCGCGCACGGATTCGGCTCGGACCTGGACGGCTACGCGCCGCTGGTCGACCACTGGGCGGCCCACGGCTTCGTGGTGATCCAGGCGACCCACCTCGACTCCAGGAGGTCGCACCTCGCCGCGGACGACCCCCGCAGGCCCGACCTGTGGCGCCACCGAGTGCGGGACATGAAGCGCATGCTCGATGATCTAGACACGCTGGAGGCGGCCGTTCCCGGCCTGGCCGGACGGGTGGACCGACGCCGGATCGTCGCGGCCGGGCACTCCTTCGGCGGGCAGACGGCGGCCGTCCTGACAGGTCTGCGGGTCACCGACCCGCGGACCGGGATCGCGGAAGACCTCTCCGACCCCCGGGTGCTGGGGAGCATCCTGCTGGCCACCGCGGGCAGCGGCGGCGACCATCTGTCGCCGTTCGCCCACGACAACCTCCCCTGGCTGCGGGAGCAGGACTTCTCCCGCATCACCTCGCCGACCCTGGTGGTCGCCGGGGACGAGGACGAACTTCCGCTCTCCACCAGGGGTCCGGCCTGGACCACCGACCCGTACACCCTGAGCTCCGGCGACAGGAGCCTGCTCACCCTCTTCGGCGGCCGGCACTCCCTCGGCGGCATCTCCGGCTACGAGGCGGCGGAGACCACTGACGAGAACCCCGCACGAGTGGCCCTGATCCAGCGGGTCACCCTCGCCCACCTGCGCCACGTCACCGGCGTCGACGACACCGACTGGGCAGCCGTCCGGACCGCCCTGGCGGCGGGTTCGCACCCGTTGGGACGGCTGGAGAGCACGCCGGGATCCGCCAAGAGCCCTACGCGAGACCGCCGTTGCTCCTCAGCAGCTGTCCGTTGATCCACTGACCTCGGGGTGAGCGGAGGAAGTCCACGAGATGCGTGGGGCGCCGAGGTCGCCGGTGAGACTGATGCCCCGGCCGGTCCCGGGTTCGCCGGTGCAACGGCAGCACGGCATCGTCCGCGCCCGGGGCCGTCGGGAGCGAGTGCTTTTGCGGCTACGGGGCAGAAGGCGCGCCCGCCCGGTACACGGCGTCGATCAGGGTCATCTTGCGGGGGTCGTCCGCGATGTGCGTACCCATCCGGTTCATGACGTAGCCGACGCTGATCCCCGCCTCGGGGTCGGCCAGCCCGAACGAGCCGCCGAAACCGTCATGGCCGAAGGCGCGCGGGTTGGGGCCGTACGAGCCGTTCCGGCCGCTCAGCCAGACGCCGAGACCGGTCTCCGTGTCGTGTGCGAAACCGGCGCCCAGGACCAGGTCCCGGCAGCTTCCCTGACCCTCGCGCACGCGTTCCGCGGTCTGCGCCGACAGCAGCTGTGGCCCGGGCGCACGCGCCTTGCCGAGGAACACTCCGTACAGTGCGGCGACTCCGCGGGCGGTCCCGTGGCCACCCGCGGCGGGAAGCTCGGCGGCGCGCCACTCCGGGGTGTTCGCGTCGGCCGCCCCGGTGACCGGGTTGGCCAGGGAGGCCAGCGCGACCGGCGGCAATTGGGCACGGGCGGCGGCCTGTTCACTGCCCGGGGCGGGCGCCCGGTGTACCAGCTCGGCCGCGCGCCCGGCCTCCTTCTCCGGCAGGCGGATGGCGAAGTCGATGCCGAGCGGCTCGGTGACCTCCTGCCGCAGGAACGCGGACGGCAGCTGCCCGCTGATGCGCCGTACGACCTCGCCGACCAGGAATCCGTAGGTCAGCGCGTGGTACCCGGAGCGGGTGCCGGGCTCCCACCAGGGTTCGGTGGCGGCGAGGCGCGCGGTGGTCGACTCCCAGTCGTAGAGGTCCGCCAACGTGTGCGTCTCGCGCAGCCCGGCCAGCCCCGCGCGGTGCGAGAGCAGATGGTGTACGCGGATGTCCGCCTTGCCCGCCGCGGCGAACTCGGGCCAGTAGGCGGCGACCGGCGCGTCCAGGTCGAGCAACCCCCGCTCGGCCAGCAGATGCGCGCACAGTGCCGTGGCTCCCTTGGTCGTCGACCACACGTTGACGAGGGTCTCCCGCTCCCACGGGCGGCTGCGCGCGGCGTCGGCCCAGCCGCCCCACAGGTCGACGACCGGTTCCCCGTGGAGCAGCACGGTCACGGCGGCGCCCAGTTCGCCGCGCTCGCGGAAGTTCTCCTCGAACGCGGTGCGGACCCCCTCGAAACGCGGGTCGCACACCCCGTTCACCTGCGGCGTCGCCTGCTCGGCCATGGCACCTCCGGCCTCCTCGGACCGGGCGCCCTCCATACGAGTACCCGGCTCCGCCCCCATACCGACTGGTCGGTCTCGCGCAGGAATATACCGACAGATCAATCCGGCGGGAAGGGGTGCGCGGGCCGATCCGCGCAGCCGACGCACGGGGTGGTCCACACGTCACAGAGCGGTGAGAAGGCTGTCGAGCGGGGGAGGGGTCCGGTCCGGGGCGAGCGCCTCGACGAGCAGGCGGGCGTAGTGGATCTTGCGGCCCTTCTTCGTACCGAGGAAGCGCCGCAACTGCTGATGGCACGGTCGGCCGTGCTGGGCGGGCTGGCGCTGGAAGGTCTGCCAGGCACGCACGTCGCCCTCGGCGCGGAGGATCTCCTCGACCCTTGCTGTGCCGAGCGCGCGGATGAGTTCGTCCTCCAGGTCCGCCGCGCACACGCGGATGTCCGCGAGCGACGCCTGAGCCCGCGTCAGGGCGCGCTCGTAGAAGCCTTTCTCGCCCTCGTCGCAGAGCCCTGTCAGGCGCAGACCGAGTCCCGCGGGGCCGAGGAGGTGGGCGTAGCGTCCGACGCTCATCGCCCCGCCCATCGGCACGACCCCTACTCCCTCGGCTGCCAGGTCCCGGCCGCGCCGGGCGGCCAGCGCCTCCACCGCCGCGAGGTCGCTCAGCCCTTCCAGCAGTACCGCGGTCCGCACCCCCAGACTCCCCGCGAGAGCACGCGCCGGTCGTTCGGGGCCGCCCGCCGCCCAGGTGGTGACCGCCTCCTGGAACGCCCTCATGTCCGCCATGGGGTGAGTCTGCACGTCCCCGGGGAGCAGGGCACGGAATTATCCGCCGGGGTCGAAGAGAGCGGTGCGACGGCGGCCGACGCGTGGCGTCCTGGTCGCGGCGGGGCCGCCCGGCGGCACGTCGGAAGAGACAAAGAGGCCCTGGCTGGACGGGGGGGACCAGCCAGGGCCGTACAGGTGTGGCGTGCGGAGGGCGGTCGCCTCGCGGCGAAAGGCTCCATGGGGCTTCAGCCGAACGATCGTCCCCATGGGCTATAGGTGAGGCCCGGGGACACTGTCCCCTCCGCAGCCACATAGAGAAGAACGATGGGCTGTACAAGGATGTTCCGGATCCGCGCCTGATACGAGGGTGAACTGGGACACATCTCACCGGCGATCCTCGGCGCGCTCCGTGGCGCCCTCATGTCGTGGACGCCGGGGCCGTGGGCAGCGGCTTGGGCGGGTAACCGCGCAGGACCAGAGAGGTGGTGACCGGTCCGTATCGGGCGAGGGAGTCCACGACCTGTTCGAGGCGCTCGGCGTGCGTACAGTGCACGTCGAACAGCAGGCAGTCCTCTCCGGTGACACGGAGGGTCGAGACGATCTCGGGTGTCCGGGCGCCGAGGGTGAGCGCCTGGGCCAGCTGTGCGTGCGTGGTGCGGAGCCGGACGACGGCGTGGATGTTCAGGCCCACCGCGGCGGGGGCGACGACCGCGCGGTAGCCCGTGATGACCCCGGCCTTCTCCAGGCGTTGGATGCGGGCGCTCGCGGCCGGCTGGGACAGGCCGACGCGGCGTCCGACCTCGGCTCCGGTGAGCCGGCCGTCGGCCTGGAGCAGTTCGAGGATGGCACGGTCGATCTCGTCGAGTGAATCCATCGTTGTCGCCCCCACATTCTTCGGAACCACTTGCTGAGCCCCTCCGGCGCCGCTGATCCACCGAGAATCGCTCCCTGACGAGCCCGCTCCGGCGCGGGCTACGAGTGGAACGGTGGTATCCGATGGTCGCGTACATCATCATCCCCGGGATCGGCGGCTCGGACGAGAGGCACTGGCAGAGCCGTTGGGAGAGGCGCTGGCGAGCGGCGGCGGTGCGGATAGCGCCCGCCTCCTGGGACAGGCCGGAGCTGGCGGACTGGGTCACCGCCGTCCAGGCGGCCTACGAGAGAGCTTCCCGGCGTGCGCCCCGGGTGGTCCTGGTGGCGCACAGCCTGGGCTGCTGGGCCGCCGCGCAGTGGCTGGACCGGGCGCGGCCGACCGGGGTCGCCGCGCTGCTGGTCGCGCCCCCCGATCCCCGGGGGCCCGTGTTCCCGCGGGAGGAGGCTCCGACCTTCCTGGACCTGGCCGCTCGCCCTCTGCCGTGCCCGGCCCTGGTGGTGGCCGGCGACGACGACCCGTACTGCGATCCGCGGGTGTCCGCCGCGTTCGCGCACGAGTGGCGGGCGCGCCGGCACCTCGTCGAGGGCCACGGGCACCTCAATGCCGACAGCGGGCTCGGGGACTGGGAGACGGGCCTGGGGCTGCTGCGTACGCTCGTCGAGGGTTCGAGCTGACGGCCGGACACCTGTCGGCCCGGCCGCCGGGGCTCGGCTCCGCCGCGTCGGCCGTCAGCTGTCGGCCGTCAGCTGTCTGTCGTCTGCCGTCAGCGGTCTGCCGTCAGCGGTCTGCCGTCAGCTGTCAGCCGGCTTGTCGGCGCTGTGCGGGGCGGCGGAGGTGCGTTGGGCGTCCGCGTGTTCCAACGTGTGCGTGACCTGCCGGGCGAGCGCGGGGTGCGCGGAGAGATGGGTCCGCACATCGGCGAGGGGGCTGAGGAGCTGGGCCGCGTCACTGTCGTCGAGCGCCCGGCGGACCCGGTCGAGCGGGGGCTGGGCGGTTCCGGGGAGATCGGCGAGTGCGGCGGCGACCTGCCCCGCGAGCTGGCGCAGTTCTCCGGCGTGGGACCGGGCCCAGGAGGTGACGTTGCGTTCTGCGGCGCGTTCGTCGCGGACGGCCTGTGCGCGCTGGTCGCCGGTGGTGCCGGGGGCACCGGGCCGCAGGCGCAGGTAACGGCGTTCGGCGGCCTGCCGGCTGTTGACACCCATGGGCTGGGCCAGGCTGGCCCAGCTGGCCCCCGCCTCGCGCGCCGTCTCGATCAGGGAGGCTTCCCAGCCGGCGATCCGCCCGCGGAGCTCGCGCAGCAGGAGCAGCGCGTCCAGGGCGGTGTCGACCTCGGGGGCGGGGACGCCGGGCCGGTCGTCGTGGGCGGCCTGGGCGGAGCGGGTCATGTCCTGCAACGCCGCATAGGCGGCATGGAAGGAATCGGGGGCGTGGGGGTCCGGGTGAGGGGGCTGGGGCACGGTTCTCCTCCTCGTGTCATCAGCGCGCTGACGCTATTGCTTGTCATCGTTACGATGACATGGTACAACCTTGGCAGGTGCAGCGCATGGCACACAAGGCCCTGACCCTGGAGGTGTAACACGATGCTGATGCGCACTGACCCCTTCCGCGAGATCGACCGCCTCGCCCAGCAGTTGTCCACCGGACCCACCGGGACATGGTCGAAGCCTGCACGGATCCCGATGGACGCCTACCGCGACGGCGACACCTATGTCATCGCCCTGGATCTGCCCGGGGTCGATCCCGACGCTCTCGACATCGGCGTGGAGCGCAACATGCTGACCGTGCGGGCCGAGCGGCGCCCCGCAGCGGCGGGCGAGGGCATCCGGACGCAGCTCGCCGAGCGCCCCATGGGGGTCTTCTCCCGCCGACTCCTCCTGGCCGACTCGCTCGACACCGAGCGCATCGAAGCCACCTACGAGAGCGGCGTGCTGAGCCTGCGCATCCCGATCGCCGAACACGCCGAGCCGCGGAAGATCAGCGTCCGCGGCCGCACCGCCACCGGCGAACCCCAGCAGCTCGCTACCTGACCCCACCGCACATCCCACACCCCACACACCCCCACCACGCTGACCGCAGAGGGCGGCTCGCGACGGCACGCGCGAAGAGTCGCCCGCCTCGGCAGCACCTGCGATGCGTGAAAGGCCACCGCTCCCATGCACACCCCGAGCCCGAACCGCTCCGACGCCTACGCGGCACTGCTGGACCGGATCCGCTACCACGGCGCCTACGCCACCGTGGAACAGGCCGAGCGTGTCACCGCCACCGTGCTGAACGCGCTGGGGCAACAGATCACCGGCGACGAACGTGGCGACCTCGCACACCAACTGCCGCCACAGGCCGCCCGGCACTTCGCCCACGCCCTGCCGGGGCGCCGTCCCCTGACCGCCCACGCCTTCGTCAAGGCCCTCGCCGAAACCACCGGCGCGCCCTACGCCATCACGCGCTGGCACGTCGGATCCGTCCTCGGTGCCCTCGCCCGTACGCTGGACAAGCAGCTGCTCAACCGGGTCCTGGCCCAACTGCCCAGCGGCTACGCCCTGTTGTTCGGCCAGGCCGACCTCGCGGTCTCCGCCCGGCACGTGCGGGCGGACGAGGTCGTACAGGCGGCCTGAAAAAATCGTGCGGGCCCACCGGCGTCAGGGCGTACCGGGGAGGACCGACTCCATCAGCCCCGCCGGCCGCCGGGCGCCGTGCCCGGGACGCGACGGTGCGCCGCACCAACGGCGCGGCGCACCATCACGGCATGAGGTCAGGCCGGGACGACGTTCTCGGCCTGCGGGCCCTTCGGGCCCTGCGTGACGTCGTAGGTGACCTGCTGGTTCTCCTGCAGCTCACGGAAGCCGGAGGCGTTGATGGCGGAGTAGTGGACGAACACGTCCGGACCGCCGCCGTCCTGCTGGATGAAGCCGAAGCCCTTTTCGGCGTTGAACCACTTCACTGTTCCGGTGGCCATAAGAATCCCCTTGTCCAGGGTCAGGGGGAACGTCTTGTCAGTTCCCCATGGGTGAGGTGATCGCCCTGGTCCTTGGGTACTGCTGCATGCCACGGCGCCCGCGGCGGGTACCGCGGGCGCGAAGACGTCCGAACCACGACTACTGGGAGGGAAGTTAGCCGATCGGGCCGCGCCCTGGCGAGCGGACACGGGCCGGACGGGGCATCCGGTCTGCTCGTCCCGGTCCACGGGCCCGCCGCGAGGGGCCCGACGACCGCCCTCCGGCTGCTCCTCCTCGGGCCCTCCTTTGGTCCTCTTCGGGTGGCCGGGCGCTCTGCCGCTCCGCTCCCGGGGCGGTCCCTACCGCGCGCAGGCGGCTCGGCTGTTCGCCCCTGATGGAAGTCGCTGACCGGTGGCTCCGCGGTCAGCGGATCGACCTCACTAGCCCGGTTTAGTCGCAGGGCGTATCAAGCGGCGACGAAGTCTGATGATCCCCCAGGCGCTCCACTGGTGACGGCTCAAATCCCGGCGGATTACCAGTCTCCCCGGCGGGGAGCGCGTCGATACGGAAACTTAACCGGTTCCGCTAGAACCATTGTCTTCCGGTATCCCGGCCCTTAATGTCGTGGCCGTCGCCGGGCGGAAGCGCCGGGGGCCCGGGTCGCCGGCACCGCACCATGTCGCCCGGAACACGAGCCGTACCGACCGGGCCACGGCGGGCCGGGCGGCGTGCGAGCCCGTGCCCGTACGCCCTCGTGAACGAGTCCTGACGCCGGCCCTGACGCGAAGTCCCGACGACCAGCCCCTGATGACAAGCCGAGCCGTTCCCGAGCCCACCGCCCTGCCCGGGATCCGGCGCGCCCCGACCGAGCCAGGAGCAGTTGATGAGAAGAACACGAGCCGCCGCCGCGACGGGCCTCCTTTTCGCCGTCTGTGCCTCCCTCCTGACCGCCGCCCCCTCCGCCCGGGCCGTCGAGACGCCGGGCTTTCACGTCAAGGACGGGCGTCTGCTGGACGCCACCGACCAGGACTTCGTTCTGCGTGGCGTCAATCACGCCCACGCCTGGTACCCCGACAAGACCGACCAGGCGCTCAAGGACATCAAGGCCAAGGGCGCCAACTCCGTACGCGTGGTGCTCGCCACGGGCGACCAATGGACGAAGAACGACACCGCCGACGTCGCCCACGTCGTGGACGAGTGCAAGCGCAACCGGCTCGTCTGCGTCCTGGAGGCCCACGACACCACCGGGTACGGCGAGTCGGGCGCGGCGGTCCCGCTCTCCAAGGCCGTGGACTACTGGCTGGACGTCAAGGACGCGCTCGTCGGACAGGAGAAGTACGTCCTGGTCAACATCGGCAACGAGCCGTTCGGCAACGCCGGTCACGCCGCCTGGACCGATGCCACCAAGACCGCCATCGGGCGGCTCAGGAACGCCGGTCTCGACCACACCCTGGTGGTCGACGCCCTCAATTGGGGCCAGGACTGGTCCTTCACCATGCGTGACAACGCGGCCGGTGTCTTCGCCGCGGACCCCGACCGCAACACCGTCTTCGACATCCACATGTACGGCGTCTACGACACGCCCGCGGAGGTCAAGGAGTACCTCGGCCGATTCGTGGCGGCCGGACTCCCGGTGATCGTCGGCGAGTTCGGTGACATGCACTCGGACGGCAACCCCGACGAGGACGCCATCATGTCCACCACCCGAAGCCTGGACATCGGCTACCTCGGCTGGTCCTGGAGCGGTAACGGCGGCGGTGTCGAATACCTCGACCTGGCCCGGAACTTCGACCCGAACCAGCTCTCCGACTGGGGCAGGCGCCTCTTCGACGGCGCCGACGGCATCAAGGCCACCGCCAAGGAAGCCGGGGTCTTCACCGGCGGCGGCGGGGGCACCGACCCGGGCCAGGGCGGCGGGAGCGGCGCGTGCACCGTCACCTACCGGCTCAGCGACTGGGGCAGTTCCTTCAACGCCGACATCACCCTGCGCAACGACTCCGCGCGACAGCTCGACGGCTGGAGCCTGGACTTCGCCTTCCCCGCCCAGCAGCGGATCAACTCGGTCTGGAACGCCAAGGCGGCCCAGAACGGCGCCACCGTGCACGTCACGTCCGAGCCCTGGACCCGGTCCGTCCCTGCCGGGGGTTCGGTGAGCTTCGGCCTCAACGGGTCCTCCACCGCGGGCACCAACGCCGCACCGGCCGGCTTCACCCTCGACGGGAAGACCTGCGCCACCCGCTGAAGCGCGGTCGGCTGCGAGGACGCCGCAGGGGCACAGAGGCGCTGACCGCGGCCGTTCGCGGTCGACCGGGCCACGCCGACCGTGGAGCTCCCAGCACTGTGACGGGCCACCGAGGTTCGGTGGCCCGTCACAGTGGGGGGGGGGTCGGCCGGGTGTACCGCCGTGCGGTGTCAGGCGGCCAGGAGGGAGTCGTCCTCGGGGCGGGCACCGGGGAGTTGGTGCCGGGCGGCGATCAGCGCGGCGTCGATGTCGGCCGTACCGGTCGCGATGCACAGGGTGTAGGCCACGTCGTCCATGCGCTGCTGCACCTCGGCCGGTCCCTCGGCGGCGTTGAGGGCGCGCAGTGTCTCGTACTGCTGGACCAGGTCGTTCAGGACCGCGGGGTGAGCCATCAGCATGTTGTGGACTCCTTCGTGCACACGGTGGGGCGGTACGAGACCCCGACTGCCCCGGTCCGCCTCACCCACACCTGTCACACCTGACACATGTGTAACGAACCACCGCCCCCATGCCGGGCAGTTGTCGTCGCCCCTCGGCAGCTAGGTCATCCTGCCTCCGGAGCCGTCCGCCCGATCGGTCCACCACCTCCGAGGTGGGTCGCCCCCGGGTGCCGAACGAGGTCCCCCGGCCCATCCTGTTGTGGACGGGCCGGTCGCGTTCGTCGAGCCGACCCGCGCGCGCAGCCGCCGCCGCGGGGTGACCCTGTGGGAGCACGACTGATGACGGCGTCCAGAGCGCACAGCGAGCCGGCGAGGGAGCCGGTGCGGGCCTTGGAGCGGATCGCGTTCCTGCTGGAGCGTGGTCGCGCGCCGACCTATCGGGTGCGCGCCTTTCGGACCGCCGCCGCCGTGATCACCGGGCTGACGGAGTCCGAGATGACCGAGCGGGTGACCACCGGTTCCCTGGAATCGCTCAAGGGGATCGGCCCCAAGACCGCCGCGGTGATCCGCGAGGCGTGGGCAGGTGACGTACCCGCGTACCTGGAACGCCTGGAGGCCGAGGCACGCACGACGCCGCTGGTGGCCGACGAGGCGGGCGCCGGGCTGCGGGCGCTGCTGCGTGGCGACTGCCACCTGCACTCCGACTGGTCGGACGGCGGCAGCCCGATCGAGGAGATGGGCCGGGCGGCCCAGGAGGTCGGGCACGAGTGGGCCGTCCTGACGGACCACTCCCCACGCCTGACGGTGGCCCGCGGCCTCTCCCCGCAGCGGCTGCGCGAGCAACTGGCGGCGGTGGCCGAACTGAACGCGCGCTGGGCACCCTTCCGGCTGCTCACCGGCATCGAGTGCGACATCCTCGACGACGGTTCCCTGGACCAGGAACCCGAGCTGCTCGACCAGCTCGACGTCGTGGTCGTCTCGGTCCACTCCAAACTGCGGATGGACGCCGACGCGATGACCCGGCGGATGATCGCTGCGGTCAGTGATCCGCGCGCCGATGTGCTCGGCCACTGCACCGGTCGGCTGGTCACCGGGCGCGGCAGGCCCGAGTCGCAGTTCGACGCCGACGCGGTGTTCGCGGCGTGCGCGGCCGCGGGCACGGCGGTGGAGATCAACAGCCGCCCGGAGCGCCTCGATCCGCCGCGCCGTCTGCTGCGCCGGGCCGTGGCGGCGGGGACCCTGTTCTCGGTGGACACCGACGCGCACGCGCCGGGCCAGCTGGACTGGCAGGTGATCGGCTGCGCGCGGGCAGAGGAGTGCGGGGTGCCGGCCGAGCGGGTGGTCACGACCTGGCCCGTGGACAGACTGCTGGAGTGGACCCGGGCGAAGCGGGCGGGGGAGTCGCCCTGAACGAGTGCTCCGGGCCGACTCGCTGACCCTCGCCGGGTGTGTGGGGGAAGAGGAGGGGCAGGCGCCCGTATACGGAGAACACGGGCTCGGCTCATCCAGCAGCGACAAGAAAGGAGCGGCTCATGTCTGTTCCCGCACAACGGAGCGGCGGATCGGGTGGCACGAGCGGTCTGTACGACGTCCTGGAGCTGATCCTCGACCGGGGTCTGGTCATCGACGCGTTCATCCGTGTCTCCCTGGTCGGCATCGAGATCCTGAAGATCGACATACGGATCGTCATCGCGAGTGTCGACACCTACCTGCGCTTCGCCGAGGCGTGCAACCGCCTCGACCTGGAATCAGGGCCGAACCGGAGCGTGGGGCTGCCCGATCTCGTCGGAGGCAGGACCGAACCGGCGTAACCCGTCCATGGACCGGCGGCGCCCACTGTCGATCCGGGCACGTCCCGTTCGACGTCCTGGTGTGCGGTACTTCGCCGCACGAGATCGGAACCAGGACCGGATGGGGATACACGTGAACCAGCTGCTCAGAGTCATGAACTTCAACGTCTCGAGTGACGGGATCGGGGCCGGGGAGCACCAGAGCCTGGAGAACCCGTTCGGCCTCGACGGCGCCGAGAGGCTGTTCGCCTGGTGCGGTGCCACGGCGAGCTGGCCGATGCGTACCGACGCCGGAGGCAGCCGTGGCCTCGACGACTACTTCACCCGGGACTTCAGCCGTGACATCGGTGCCGAGATCATGGGCCGCAACAAGTTCGGCCCCCAGCGCGGGCCCTGGCAGGACCACGACTGGCGCGGCTGGTGGGGTGACGAGCCCCCGTTCCACACGCCGGTGTTCGTCATGACCCACCACAAGCGTCCCTCGATCACCCTCTCCGACACCGAGTTCCACTTCGTCGACGGCAGTCCGGCCGCGGTGCTCGAACGGGCGCGGGAGGCGGCGTCGGGCCGGGACGTCCGGCTGGGCGGCGGGGTCACCACGATCCGGCAGTTCCTCGATGCCGACCTCGTCGACACCCTGCATGTGGCGGTCTCGCCCGTGAAGTTCGGGTCAGGACTGCGTCTTTGGGAGTCGCCGGACGAACTGCGCGACCGCTTCCACCTGGAGGTCGTGCCCAGCCCGAGCGGTGTGACACACCACCTGTTCTGGCGGAAATGACGCGGGAGCGCGGTGGCGACAGCGCACAGCGCACAGCGGGGGTGCGTCCCCGGCCTTCCACTGACCGGACGAGGTGACTTTTACTGTCGATCAACGTTGATGCGGTATGAAGCCCATGACCACGACCACGGCCCTGTCCAGCCTCTTCTTCGTGCTGCTCCTGGCGGCGCCCGCCACGGCGGCGGGTGCCGCAAGCAGTCCGTCCGACGCGTCGTCCGGTGTGGCGGCGTCCCCCTGCGGCGACCTCTCCACGGAGCTGCGGACGGCCCTGGCCGCCAAGAACAGCTTCGCGGGCCTCTGCGACGTGATGGGGCGGTGACCGCGAGGTGACCGGCCGTCAGCCCGCCGGGACGTAGGCGACGAGCCGGCGCTGCTGGTGCTGGCCGGCCTGCCCCCTGCCCAGGTGCTGCGTGCGGCGACCCGGCCGGTGAACGGGATCGTCCCGAGCGTCGCGGGATGCGCGTGCCACGGCGACAGGTGAACGAGATCATCGAAAGTTTCGAGAAATGACGTCGAGGTAACGGTCACGCGTCTCTGACACCTCTGCCCTCCACTTCTCCGAGTTTGCTGCCATGTGGCGGCTGACCAGCGCAAATGCTGACCCGCGCAAGATTCCAGCTTCGACGAATGTTTCGGGATCATTACCGAAACTCTTGACAGTTGGCAGGGGCAGATCAAAGCTGTCGCCGTCAGTTGCGCTCAACCCCTGTCGCACCCGGGTCGCACGACCCGTCGGCCGAGGACGAGGAGGAAGCACGCACATGAATGACGCACCCGCACCCGCACCCATATCCGCATCCGCGCCCGTACATCGCACGCCCCGCAGAGGTGACCGCTCCGGGTCGCTCAGCCGCTTCAGGCTGTTCATCAGCAGCGTCTGCGCCACCTTGCTGGTCGCCGTGGCCGCGATGGCACTGCCCGGCACCGCCCACGCCGACACGGTCGTCACCACGAACCAGACCGGCACCGACAATGGGCACTACTACTCGTTCTGGACCGACTCACCCGGGTCGGTCTCCATGAAGCTGGCCTCCGGCGGCAACTACAGCACCTCCTGGAGCAACACCGGAAACTTCGTCGCCGGCAAGGGCTGGGCCAACGGCGGGCGCAAGTCCGTCACGTACTCGGGCTCCTTCAACCCGTCCGGCAACGCCTACCTCGCCCTCTACGGCTGGACGTCGAACCC
This sequence comes from Streptomyces sp. NPDC030991, assembly GCF_055571235.1. Taxonomy (NCBI): domain Bacteria; kingdom Bacillati; phylum Actinomycetota; class Actinomycetes; order Kitasatosporales; family Streptomycetaceae; genus Streptomyces; species Streptomyces sp. NPDC030991. The sequence continues at coordinate 331,787 of NZ_JBVIFR010000005.1, read as the reverse complement.
GCTCGTCGAGTACTACATCGTCGACAACTGGGGCACCTACCGGCCCACGGGCACGTTCAAGGGCACCGTCACCACCGACGGCGGCACCTACGACATCTACAAGACGACGCGGTACAACGCCCCGTCCGTCGAGGGCACCAAGACCTTCGACCAGTACTGGAGCGTCCGGCAGTCGAAGCGGACGGGCGGCACCATCACCACCGGCAACCACTTCGACGCGTGGAGCCGGGCCGGCATGCCGATGGGCAGCTTCAACTACTACATGATCATGGCGACCGAGGGCTACCAGAGCAGCGGCAGCTCCAACATCACGGTGGGTGAAGCAGGTTCGGGCGGTGGCGGTGGCGGTGGCGGTGGTGGCGGCGGCTGCTCCGCGACGCTCTCCGCGGGCCAGTCCTGGAGCGATCGCTACAACCTCAACGTGGCCGTCAGCGGTTCCAACAACTGGACCGTCACCATGAACGTGCCCGCACCCGCGAAGATCCTGTCCACCTGGAACACCAGCGCCACCTACCCCAGCGCGCAGGTGCTCACCGCCAAACCCAACGGCAGCGGCAACAACTTCGGCGTCACCGTCCAGCACAACGGCAACACCACCTGGCCGACGGTCTCCTGCAGCACCAGCTGACCTCCGTCCCCGCGATGCCGAAGGAGCACCCAGCATGAGAAGCCGCAGAACCGGTCGCTCGTTTCGCTCCCTGATCAGCAGGTTGGCCGTCGTCGCCATGGCTGCCGCGAGCACCCTCGCCGTCCACGCCGCCACCCCGGCGCAGGCCGCCGCCTGCAACGGATACGTCGGACTCACCTTCGACGACGGCCCGTCCGGCACCACCCCGGCCCTGCTCAACGCGCTCACGCAGAACGGGCTGCGGGCCACCATGTTCAACCAGGGGCAGTACGCCGCCGCCAACGCGTCCCAGGTACGGGCTCAGGTCAGCGCCGGGATGTGGGTCGCCAACCACAGTTACACCCACCCGCACCTGACGACGCTCGGTCAGGCACAGGTCGACTCGGAGATCTCCCGGACCCAGCAGGCCATCGCGAGCGCGGGCGGCGGCACGCCGAAACTGTTCCGGCCGCCCTACGGCGAGACCAACGCGACCGTGCGGGCCGTCGAGGCCAAGTACGGCCTGACCGAGGTCATCTGGGACGTGGACTCCCAGGACTGGAACAACGCCAGTACCGACGCGATCGTAGCGGCCGCGGGCCGCCTCACCAGCGGCCAGGTCATCCTGATGCACGACTGGCCCGCCAACACACTCGCCGCGATCCCGCGGATCGCCCAGGGCCTGGCCGCACGCGGCCTGTGTGCCGGCATGATCTCCCCGACGACCGGCCGCGCCGTCGCTCCGGACGGCGGGTCAGGCGGTGGCGGCGGTGGTGGCGGTGGTGGTTCGTGTTCCGCGACCTTGTCCGCGGGCCAGTCCTGGAGCGATCGCTACAACCTCAACGTGGCCGTCAGCGGTTCCAACAACTGGACCGTCACGATGAACGTGCCCGCGCCCGCGAAGATCCTGTCCACCTGGAACATCAGCGCCGCCTACCCCAGCGCGCAGGTGCTCACCGCCAAACCCAACGGCAGCGGCAACACCTTCGGCGTCACCATTCAGCACAACGGCAACACCACCTGGCCGACGGTCTCCTGCAGCACGAGCTGAGCCCGGCAGGAGTGATCCCTCGCCTGTCCGCGGGGACGCGATCACGCATCGGGTGACCAGGCGCTACGCGGAAGGCCGAGGCCGCCCGCGTAGCGCCTGGGTCTGCGTGCGGGTCTCCGCGAGGGCGGGCCGATGACCTACGCGATCCCGTCCCGGGCGAAGGGCGCGACCTCGGCGGCCGGGAGTCCCAGGACGGGATCGCCTTGGCAGGCCAGTCGGTTGTGGGGCCGAACGACGTCAGCCGCCGGAGCCGTGGGACGCGTCGGAGTCGCCGGGGTTGTCGGGGCTGTTGGGGTTGTCGGGGGCGCTGGCGGGTGCGCCGGGCACCCGGCGGTCTCCACCGTTGCGGTCCTGCCACAGCCGGAAGACGTCGACGCCGTCCTCGCGCGGCTCGTGGCGCGTCGGCAGCCGCCGTTCCTGCCAGGGCTTGGCGAACTCGTCGTAGAAGGTGCTCAGTTCGAAGTACTTGCGGTCGTCGACGTAGTGCGGTTCGTAGGCATCACGGGTCGTGACGAAGACGACCTCGTCCGGCGAGCAGTAATAGAGAGCTCCGAGGCACATCGGACACGGCTGGGCGAGGACATAGATCGTGGCGCCGGTCAGGTGTTCGGTGCCGAGCCGGGTGCAGGCGTCGCGCACGGCGAGGATCTCCGCATGGGCGGTCGGGTCGTGCGTCTGCGCCACCTGGTTGCCGCGTTCGGCGATGATCTCACCGTCCTTCACGATGACGGTGGCGAAGGGTCGGCCGCCGTCCTCGACGTTCCGACGGGCCAGGTCGATGGTGCGTTGCACGAAATCCATGGCTGCTGCTGCCTCCGGTGATCCGCAGGAACTGATCGGGCGCTCCCTCGGTGTGGATGAGTGGATGATCTGCTGCTGCCCGGGTCAGGAGGCACTCACACCGAGCGGGGTTCCCGCGGAGCAGGGGGGACGCCGAGCAGCCCGGCCCGGCGGTCTTCGTACGGTCGAGACCGACCGCCTCCCGCCGAACGCGGGGGGCCGCGGCTCCTCGTCGTCCTCCCTGCCTTCCTGGCGTCAGCCGAGGAGCGCTCCCAGGATGGGGATTCCGCCCAGGAGCTGCTGGAGAGGACTCTTGGCCGGAGGGGGAGCGGGGTCCGAGACAGGTGCACTCTGCTCGGGCGCGTCCTTGGGCGCGTCCTTGGGCGCGGGGTCCGAGACGGGTGCACTCTGCTTGGGCGCGTCGTTGGGCGCGGGGTTGTCGGCGACCGCCGTGGCGGCACCGCCGACCGTCGCGGCAGCGGCCAGGGCGAGTGCGGCGAGCGTGGTGCGTATACGCATGGGGAGCTCCTTCGAGGCTGTGGGCGGCCGTGTCGGCCTTGACACAAGACACTCGCCAGGTGGGGCGGCCGATGCATACTGGCAAGTCCGATCGGGTGACCGGGCTTGCTCCCGTCGTGTGATCGAGGCGGGGGAGGGGTGACGGACGTACGACGCGGACGGTGATCGCGGGGCCGGCGGCGCCCTCGCCGACGCGGAACGGAAAGAGGCCCCGCCCCGCACACCGGGTGTCTCGCGTCGTCTCAGAGCCTGTCTTTGAACCCCCGTCGTCCGCGCGCAGCGCGGGCGCAGCGGCGGTCGGTGCGTGCAATCGGCGTGCGGCGTCCCAGGACAGGTGGCGGAGCCACCTGTCCTGGGACGCCGTGCGCCGAGGGTGCGTGCCGGGCGTCGGGGCGCAGACGGGGGTTCAAAGACAGGCTCTCAGGTGCGGTCCGTCGCGAGCAGCCGTAGGCGCAGGCGGTTCAGGCCACGGCGAGCGTGACTCTTCACGGTGCCGAGCGGCCAACCCGTCACACCCGCGATCTGGGTGTGCGTCAGATCGTCGAGGAACGCCAGTTCCAGGACCTTCCGCTGAGGCGCGGGCAGCTGTTTCAGCTCGTGGTCGACCAGGACGTGGTCGAGGACCCGGTCGGCGATGTCCTCGCTGGTCTGTGCCGCGTCATCCAGACGGGACCCGGCAGCGGCGGTCGCCAGAGCGGTACGCCGGGTACGCGCGGTGAGAGCGTCGGCGATCTTGCGGCGCGTGATGCCGACGATCCATCCGGCCAGCGTCCCGCGCGCCGGGTCGAACCCCGCGCGGCCCCGCCAGGCGGCGAGGAAGACCTGCTGCGTCACGTCTTCGGCCTCGGGAGAATCCCCCAGCGACCGGTAGGCGAGTGTATGGACGAGTGCTCCCCAGCGGTGATACGCGGCCTCCAGACAGGACACCTGGCCCCGCACCAGTCCTCCGGCGAGCTCCTCGTCGGCCAGCGACTCCTCGACGGGAGTCCACAGGCCGGGGTCGTGCAATGCGAGGTTCCGTTGCGCATTCACGGGCCAGCGCCCCTTCTGCCACCGATTCAGTGATCGTCACTGTGTCGAGCGTGGCCGAAGGAATCCACTCGCATCGAAGCTGCATCGTTTCGCACCAGGACGTCGATCCCGGGTCAGAGCCGGCGTCGGATCTCCTCCCAGAGCGCGGCGGGCGGCGACACCTCCAACGCCGGTCCCGCGCGCCCGGCGTCCACGACACGCAGGAACGAACTGAGCGCCGCCAGACATTCGGAACAGCCCGGGACGTGCCGTTCCACCCCCTCCGGCGCCTCGCCGTCCAGGGCCATGAGCGCGAGGTCCCCGGGTGAAGGATGCTGCTCCACGGTCGGCGCTGGCATGTGGTCACCCCTGGCGGTAGTGCCTGTATGAGCGAGGCGCGTCCACGGGCCGAGCGCCCGTGTCACCGGTGATTCAGTTGCTCGGGGCCCGGTAGATGCAAGGATCCGTCCACTCCGCCCTTTCGTGCCGCGCTGGAAGGTGCATCGATTGCGCGACGTTACAGTGATGCCATGAGTCCTCGCAGCGCAGCCGTCCGGCCGGAGAAGTCGACGGGGTCCGCCGACGCGGCGGGGATCACCTCAGGCGCCCTGGCCCGGCGACTCGGGATCTCACCCACGACGCTGCGGTCGTGGGACCAGCGCTACAGCCTCGGGCCGGCCGACCGAACCCGGGGAAGCCACCGGCGCTGGCTACCGGGCGACGTAGCCATGGCCGAAGACATGTGCAGGCTGACGGCCTCCGGCATCCCGCCGGCCGAGGCCGCCCGCGCGGCCAGGGAACGGGCCCGGGCGGCGCGGGAGAACACGTCCACCACGGGCACGGGGAGCGCCGCACCACCGTCACCGGCGACGGTCGCGGCCGGTCAGCGACCGACCGGTCCCGCCCTGCGGGAGAGCACGGTCCGCGCCGCACACCGGGGCCTCGCCCGAGCCGCCGTCCGGCTCGACTCCCTCGCCATCCAGCACACCCTGAACACCTTCGTGCGGGAGCACGGCGTGATCACCGCATGGGAGCAGATCATGATGCCGACGCTCCACGCGGTCGGCCGCAAATGGGAGACCGCCGGCGATCGCTATGTGGAAGTCGAACACCTGCTGTCCTGGCACGTGTCCACCGCCTTGCGCAGCGCCCCTCTGCTCCTCCCACAGACATCGAAGCACCACGACCTCTTCCCGGTCCTCCTGGCCTGCGCACCCGGGGAACAGCACACGCTCCCCATCGAGGCCGTGCACGCGGCCCTCGCACAGGCCGGCCGCCCGGCGCGCATACTCGGCGCCGCCGTACCGGCCGACGCGCTCATCGCCGCCGTGCGGCGGACCGGACCGGCGGCCGTCGTGCTGTGGGCGCAAACACGTTCCTCGGCCAGCAGCTCGCTCGCCGCACACCTCCTGCGCACTGCGTGGGGTCCCGCAGGGGCACGTCAGCAGCCGACACTGCTGCTCGCGGGGCCAGGATGGAGAGGCACAGTCATCGACGGAGCCGTCCACCCCGGTGGCCTCCGTGAGGCCGTCGGCATGCTCCAGTCGCTTCCCGTACCCGGCAGGACCCCTGCGCTGCCGTGACGACCGACGACCGACGACCCGGCGCGGGCGTGCGCTTGTTCCGTACGGGATCCGGGTCGGCAAGCGGTTCCCGGCCTGCTCGTACAGTCGTACGGCTGGGTGGTAAGGGTCTTTCGGCCCCTTGCCCTTCTGCGTGTCGCCAGCCCAAAATGCCGGTGACGCGGATCCCATGACGTTCTGGGGTCTCGCCGGGTCGCCGCTTGGGCAGTCAGGCGTCGGCCCTTCAAACGGAGAGGAACGGGGCCGCCCGGCGCCCTGGGCACGGGTGTGCACCGAGGCCGAGCCCGGGCCGGTCGGAGCTCCACGGCGTCGTCGCGGTCGTTGTTGTCGCGTTCGCCGTCGTGCCGCTGCCCTCCGACAGCGGACCGTCGGAGGGCAGCGGCAGTCAGTGGCGCGGGTTCACCGCCCGGGCGGTGTCACGGGCACGTGACGAGGATGATGGAGATGGCGGTGCAGGTGGAGGACGCGCTGTCGTTGGCGGCGTTGGAGTCGGTGGGTGCCGACGCGGTGCGCACCCCGGTGACCTTGACCGGGCCGAGGCGCAGCAGGTGCAGCGGGACGCGGAACGTCTTGTTCACGCCGGCGTTCTGCGCGATGGCTCCGTAGGTGCACGTCACCGTGGTGCCGGCGGCGGTGCATCCGGCGGCGAGGTTGGTGGCGGAGGTGCCGGCCGGCAGCTTCGCGGTCAGAGTCGCCGAAGTGACGGCTGCGGGGCCGGTGTTGTGGGCGGTGAGGGTGTAACTCAGGTAGGGCACCAGGAGGCTCAGGTGCGGCTGCGCGGTGAGGTTGACGTCGATGTCCGCCTTCGGCTGCGGTTGCGGCGCGGAGATGAAAGCGGTGCCGTAGGGGCCGTTCAGTCCGCTGATCGTGGCGGTGACGGTGTCGGTGGAGGTGTCGATGACCGAGACGCTGTCGTCGGCCACGTTGGTGGCGTAGGCGGCCGTGCCCGACGGGTCGACCTCGACCTTGGCCGGGCTGTCGCCCACCGGGACCGTCGCGGTCACCGTGTTGGTCGCCGTGTTGATCACCTTGACGTCGTCACTGCCCCGGTCGGCGACGTAGGCCCTCGTGCCGGACGGGTCGAACGAGACGCCGTTCGGACTGGAGCCGACCGCGATGGTGGCGGTCACGGTGTCGGTCGCCGTGTCGATCACGGAGACGGAGTTGTCGCCGCTGTTGTTGGTGACGTAGACGACGTTCCCGGAGGGGCTGACCGCCACGCCGGAGGGGGCGTCCCCGACCGGGACGGTGGCGCTCACCGTGTCGGTCGCGGTGTCGATGACCGAGACCGTGTCCCCGCTGTTGTTGCTCACGTAGACGGTGGTGCCCGAGGGGCTCACCGCGACACCGTTCGGAGAGCCCCCGACCGGGACGGTGGCGCTGACCGTGCTGGTCGCCGTGTTGATGACCGAAACGGTCTCGCCGCCGCTGTTCGCGACATACGCGCGAGTCCCGGACGGGGTGAAGGCCACGCTGAGAGGATTGCTGCCGACCGGGACGGTCGCGGTGACCTCGTCGGCGCTCGTGTCGATCACCGAGACGGTTCCGTCGTCGAAGTTGGTGACGTAGGCGTGCGCGTCGGCCGGGTCGACCGCTACGCCGACGGGGCTGTTGCCGACGCTGATGCTGCCGGAGACGGTGTTCGTCTCCGTGTCGATCACCGTGACGGCGTCACCGTTGAAGTTGGCCACGTACGCCGACGGGCCGGTGACGGCGTGCGCGGGCGCGGAGAGGGCGACCACACCCGTGAGCGCGAGTGCGGCGCCGGCGGCGAGAGAGGTCAGCCGGCGTGCCCGGACAGCGAGGGACGTCCGGCCCGGGCCGGACGAGTGGGACGGGCCGGAGGATCTGGTCGGTCTGGCTGAACTGGACGGCGCAGAAATCAAAGGACTTCCCCCCTATGTGGTTCCGCACGCTGACGGCGGATCCGAAGAACCCCGAGGACCGGCAGCGGAACGGTCGTGCGAGCCCCACCGGCGGCGGTCGCCTCGACCACCGGGCGACAGGGGCCCCGTACAGCGCGTTCCGTGCCACCAGAGGTCGCGTCAGCACCCCGGGGCTCGGCACGTCCTGCGCACCGTCACAGCCCGAACCGGGCCGCAACAGCCTTACTCCTCCCGAACTTTGACAGTGGAGGCACCGCCGTCCGGTGGAGTCACCGGAATGATTCCGCTTTCTGATCGCTTCGCGGGCCAGAAGCTTCACGGTTGTCTGTATTCAGTCAAAAGCTGACCATCCGGCAGCTTGACGCCTCGCGCGGATCGGGAAGCCGGAGCGCGTCGGCGCCGGCCTCCACGGGCCCCGCCACGGCATCTCCTCGGTGCCGGAGAACCGCCCGACACCGGAAATGTGCTCGACATCGGTCGCGGTGATCGGGGACGCTTCGCGCAATGACCAGACTTGACGACACGCCACCCGCGTGGGACGAGCGCACCCAGCTCACCACGTTTCTCGACTACGCACGTGCCACCGCCCACGCCAAGTGCGCGGGCGTCTCCGCGGAGAACGCCCGCAAGGCACTCCTGCCGGGCTCACCGCTGATGACCATGAACGGAGTCATCAACCACCTCCGCTGGGTCGAGTACCACTGGTTCCGGACGGTCTTCCTCGGCGAGGAGGACCGGGGCCCCTGGACCGAGGAGGATCCCGACCGCGAGATGCGTATCGCCGTCGATCTCCCCCTCACGCAGCTGCTCGACGAGTACGCCGAACACAGCGCCCGCCACCGTGAACTGGTCGCCGCGAACGCCCTGGACGAGCAGGCCCGGCGCACCGTCCGCGACGGTGTCCATGTCGACCTGCGCTGGATTCTCCTCCACCTCACCGAAGAGACAGCCCGCCACAACGGCCACCTGGACATCCTGCGCGAGATGCTCGACGGCACGGTCGGCGAGTAGACCCGGCGCCGCTGACCGGCGAGATCACGGAGAGCGGCCGAACCCGTGCGGCCCGTCCCGGGCATCGGACCGTACGCCGCCGGCCAGGGCGCCATCGAGCAACTGCCGGGCACCGTCCCGGCCTGGACGGTTTTCTCCGCGGGGCCCCGCGCCGGAGCGGATGCGGGGCCTCGCGCCGGAGTGGACGCGGGGCCTCGCGCGCGTCAGGCGTGGTAGTGGATCGTGCCGTCGTAGCGGGCCGTGGCGCCTTCGCAGTACTGGCTGAAGCGCGCTGCCAGCGCCTGGATGGTGCCATCGGCCGCCGCGGCGAGCCGGGTGACGGTCAGGGTGCCGCCCGCGGATCCGCACCCGCGCCCGTTGCCCCTCGCCGCCAGGCCGCCGGTCTCGGGGACGACCGTATAGGTGCGGCCCGCTTCAAGCCGGTCGCCCTCGGGCACGCGGAAGGTGACGGACCAGTCCTCGCGCTTGCCCTCGACGCTGTAGTCGAAGCCGCTGGTGACGTTGCCGCTCAGCGAGAAGAGGCTGGTCGCACCGGTGAACGAGCTGGAGGCGCCCTGCCCGATCCAGTCGTCGGCGTCGCTGCTGTACGCGTACGACAGCGGGTACGCGGCGTACTTGACGGTGCCCTTGAGCGCGGGGGCCGCGGCGCTGTCGCAGTTCTGCGTGAAGGTGGCGTCGAGGACGGTGACGTCGCCAGAGGCGTCGGTCTCGATCTGGTTGACCGTGAACCGGCCCCAGATCGTGTTGCATCCGCGCGATTCGCCGCTCACCTCCAGGCCCGGCGCGCGGCCGGTCCGGAACGGCGCGCGCTCGGCGTCGCGGTAGACGCCGGGGCGCAGCTTCTCCCCCTTGGGGGCCGCGAGCTCGATGCTCCAGTCGGCGTCCGGCAACGAGACCCTCACGTTCTCGGCGGTGCCGCTGATCCGCACCGGGGTCTGCGGGGCCTTGAACGAGGCGGACTGCCCCTGCCCCACGTAGTCGCCTGCGGCGCTCGTGTACGAGTACGAACTGGTGGCGACCGGGGCGGTGGGGGAGGCCTGGGCGGGGGCGGCCACGGCGACGAGGCCGCCGGCCATCACCAGGCCGGCCAGGGCGAGCCGGAGTCCGCGCCGTCCGGCAGCGGGCAGCGACAAGGCGTTCATGCGAGATCCCCTCTGTGCAGCTTCGGAACTGTCGGGCGTCCGCCCTCCCCAGGCGGATCAACACCCGACAGCGATCACCCTAGAACCGCTGCTCAGCAACTACGCGCGAAATACCAGGAGTTCACTTACACGTCTCCCGACGCCAGGCCGAGACACCCGAGTCTCCGGCGTCCGACTGTGGCCGTCCCTCCGCGCCGAGCCCGTACAGGCGGGCGGCGGCGGGCTCCGCTCGGCTTCGTCGCAGGTGGGACCCCCGGTTTCCGGCCGATTGCCGAACCCGGGTAAATCGGCCAACCGGCGTCGAACGGACCCCGCGCGTGCCGCAGTTCCGGAGCGCGCGGATGCTGTTTACGCTACTTCGCGCCACTGGTTCAGCACTCAAAGTTACCGAAACGCGTGTGCCGCATGTGTGTTTTCGGGGCCGACTCAGCAGACTCCCGACTGCCGAATCCGGCACTTCGACCGAAGCGGAAGGATGCACAACATGCCGATCACCGCACGCCTGGCCACAGTGGTCTCCCTCACGGCTACCGCCCTGTTCGGATCACTGAGCGGTACCGCGCTCCCAGCCACCGCCCCGTCCACGACCTCCCTGTACGCCCCGTCCGCGCTCGTCCTGACAGTGGCTCACGGCGACTCCGCGGCGAACGCGGCCCCCGAACGCGCGACCACCCTGACCTGCGCCCCCAAGCCGTCGGGGACACACCCGGCCCCCGCACTCGCCTGCTCCCAACTCGCCCTCGCCGGCGGTGACTTCGATCAGCTGCAGAGTGTCGAGGGTGCCGTCTGTACACACGAGTACGACCCCGTCACCGTCACCGCCCAGGGCGTCTGGCGTGGCACCCGCGTCACGTACGAGCGCACCTTCGCCAATGAGTGCGTGAAGAGAACGGAGTCGATGGCCGTCTTCGCCTTCTGACCGATCCCGCTCCAGGACCGGCGCGGCAGACACCCACCGCCGCGCCGACCCCGCCCGGCCCCGGCGACCACCCTCGCCGGGGCCGGGCTTGTGCCCGGCCCTTGCACGGCCTCACTCAGTGCGCGGGGTTCGTGCGCAGGTGGTCGACGCCCGAGCGCACCGCCCAGCCGAAGACCGCGAAAGCGACGACGCCCACCACGACCGAGTCGTACGGTGCCGGCAGGTGTCCGGAGCCGCCGAACGTGCCGAGCCACGACAGCAGGGTCAGCGCCGCGAGATGGAACACGAGCCACGCGCCCTGACGCAGCTCCTCGGCCGGGGTGCTCCCGGTCGTCCCGCGTCGTTGCAGCAGGAACAGCGGGACGCCGACGAGGACGAGAGGCAGGGCGAGCCGCAGATCGTCCCAGCCCGACCAGTAGACGAACTCGGTCGCCACGGCGAAACTCACCGGCGCGATCCAGCGCACCCCCGGCATGTGGCCGTCCGCGAGGGGCACGCCGCGCCTGCGGTCGTGGGCCCGGAAGGAGGCCACCGCCACCGCGGAGGCGGCGTAGATGATCAGGTACATGTCCCCCATCACGGAGACGATGTCCTGCCAGCCGCCGAACGGCAGCATGAACACGATGATGACCGCCAGGTTCAGGACGAGAGCGCGGCGCGCGATGCCGGAGCGGGGATCGATGCGCATGAAGAAGCGGGGCAGCAGGCCGTTCTTCGAGAGGGCGTAGGTGTGGCGGGCGTCGATCGCGACACCCACGTACGCGGAGCCGCCTGGGGAGATCACCGCGTCGGCGTAGAGCAGCGTGGCCAGCCAGTGCAGATTGAGGACGAGGGCGAGCTGACCGAACGGCGACTCGAAGTTGACCCCCTGCCAGCCGTGTGCGAGCAGCGAGTCGGGCACCGTGTAGAGGAAGGCGAGTTGGAGCCCGAGGTAGACCAGTACCGCGAGGCCGATCCCGGCGAGGACGGCGGCGGGTACGTTGCGACGCGGATTGCGGGCTTCCCCGGAGAAGTCCAACGGCGCCTGGAACCCGTTCACGGAGTACACGATGCCGCCGCCGGCCAGCGCCGTGAGGCAGGCCGCGTAACCGTACGGGGCGAACCCGCCATGGTCCGTGAGGCGGCCCGAGTGGGTACCGGAAAGGAAGAGGGCGACGACCGTGAGCACCGGGACGACGACCTTGAACACCGACACCAGGTTGTTCACGCGCGCGAACATCCGCACCGCGAACCAGTTCAGCGCGGTGAGCAGGACGCTCAGCGCGGCGGCGACGCCGAGACCCGACGCGGTGAGGCTGTCACCGTGGTAGAGCCCGGGGACGTAGTGCGCGGCGTACTGCATGATCGCGCTGATCTCGGCCGCGGTGCCGCCCACGGAGAGCAGGACGGACCAGCCGACGACCGTGCCGACCAGCCGGCCGTTCGCGTACAGCGGCCAGCGGACCGTGCCGCCGCCTTCCGGCCTGGTGGCGCCGAGTTCGACCATCACCAGAGCCACCAGCGCGCAGAGCAGCCCGGCCGCGACCCAGGAGAGCAGTGCGGCGGGGCCCGCGGTCTGGGCGGCGTACAGAGCGGCGAACAGCCAGCCCGAGCCGAGGATGTTGGAGAAGCCGATCGCGGTCAGACCCCAGAACCCCAGATCCTTGCGCAGCCGGCTCTCCTCGGCGCGGACGTCCGGGGCACCGGCAGTCTCCGCCGGCTGTTGCTGCGCCACGTGGCAAACCTCCTCGACGATCACGGCCCCCCGGGGCCAGGGTGCCAGGCTCTTACCAGGGGGCCAACTCGCACAACGTTCGACTCACCCTCCCCGTTCGTGCCTGCTTTTCCAGAACTGCCCGCTTTGTAGACAGAGTTCGCGCCTCCCCCGAGACTGTGCGCATGTTTCCACAGGGATCGGACACGACCGCGCGTTCATGCCTGCGCGCCACTGATCTGGCGCAGGCCGCGGCGGCACTGCACCAGCGGTTTCCCGGGCTGAGCATCACGAGCACGCTCACTGCGGGGGACGACGTCTTCTGGGTGTCCCAGGTGAGGCGCGGGGCGGTACCCCTGTCGGTCGTCGATCTCCTCGGCACGCTCCTCGACTGGCTCACCGGGAAGCAGCGCGAGGGCATCGAGGTGGAGTTCCACACCGAGGGGACCGTCGCGCACGGGCAGCCGCGCGCGGGACAGAGCAAGGGCGTACGGCTGCGGGTGCAGACCAAGGCGCCGCTCTCCAAGGACGACAAGCTGCAACGGCCGTTCTCGCTCAACCAGGTCTACCGGCTGGGCGAGGCAGGGCTCGAGCTCTACCTGGAGGGCGTCGTGGCGCCGCAGTACGGACGCCAGGTCACCCAGCAGTTGTTCGCACACGCACAGGAACTCGGCGTCGCCCGGTTCGCCCTGCTCGCCTCCGCGATCGGTGGCAGCCAGGAAGGTGTCTTCGCCTGGGCCAGGTACGGGTTCGTGCCCCTGCAGGAGTCGTGGGACGACATGCGGCGCTGGGGCCTGACGCGGTTGGACGGGGACCCGGTGGAGCTGCGGCCCCACACCGCGGACCTCCGCGCCATCCTGCTCGACCCCTCACCGAAGGCGCTGCGCCGCCTCGTCCACCGCTCCTGGGAATGGCAGGGTGCCACGGTCACCTTCCTGAACACCGTGCTCGTCTCGCACGTGAACTGGCAGGGAGAGCTCCATCTCGCGGACGAGCCGGGCTGCCGGTGGCTCCGGACGTACGCGGGCCTCCCCAAGGCGTCGGATCAGCTGGGGCGTTTCACCGAACTGCTGCCGGCTCCCTCCGCACACCTCGCCGCGCCCCCGCAGGTGGAACCGGTCCTCGCGGCGGAACCCGAGGAGGACGACAACCCCTTCGGACTGGACGAGGACCAGGAGGTGGCCGCACTGGTCGCGAACATCCACTCTGGCGAGGCCACTCTCGCGGAGGTCGAGGAGGAGTACGGCGAGAAGCGGCCCGGGGTCGTGCTGAAAGTGCGCGCCGCACTGGTCACCTGACCGGGTGACAGGCTGACCGGGCACCGCGCAGCGAGGCTGCCACGGGCGGCGATTTGGACCGCCTCCCGCGCTCCCCGGAGTGAGGGTGCGTGACATGCTGTCACCGTGGTGGTGCTGATCGTGACGGCGGGAAGCTGGGGAGACGTCGCCCCCTACACCGGACTTGGCGTACGGCTGCGCGCCGCGGGCCACGAGGTGGCCGTGGCCACCCATGACCGCTTCCGGGACGACGTGACCGCGCACGGGCTGGGCTTTCGGTCGCTGCCCGTCGACCCGCGGCAGGAGCTGGCCTCCGCGGGCGGTCAGGACCTGGCGCGGGCGCTCAGCCCGCCCGTGGCGATGGCGCGGCTGACGCGCCTGGCCCGGGCGTTCATGCCCCGGCTCGCCACGGGGGTCGCCGACGCCGTGCAGCGCGGGGCCGACGTGGTGCTGAGCTCGACCGTCACCGACCCCTTCTGCGCCACGCTCGGAGAAGCCCTGCGCCTGCCGACCATGGGCGTCTACCTCCAGCCGATCCGGCCCACCGCGGCGTTTCCCCCGATGATCACCGGCGTCCGTTCGCTGGGCTCGACCGGCAACCGGCTCGCCGCCCATGCCCTGTGGGCCGGCACCGACCGGCTCTTCGCCCCGGCCGTCAGCCGGCTGCGCCGCGAACTCGGGCTCCCGCCGCGACGGTTCGGCGGACCACTGGGCCTGCCGCGCGGACGCACCGTCCTGCACGGGTTCAGCCCGCGGATCGTCCCCCGCCCCGCCGACTGGCCCGAGGGGCACCAGGTCTGCGGCTACTGGTGGCCCCGGGCCCGGCCCGGCTGGCAGCCCGATCCGCGCCTGCTGGACTTCCTCGCCGCGGGCCCCGCCCCGGTCTTCGCCGGTTTCGGCAGCTTCGTCGCCGCGGACGCCGAACGGCTGAGTGCTCTGCTGGCCGAGGCCTTCCGGCTGGCGAAGGTACGCGGCATCATCCAGTCCGGATGGAGCGGCTTGCGGAGCGAGAGCGACGACCTGATCACCGTGGAAGAAGTCCCGCACGCCTGGCTGTTCCCCAGAACGTCCGCCGTCATCCATCACGCCGGCGCCGGCACCACCGCCGCCGGACTGCTCGCGGGCACGCCCGCCGTCCCGGTCCCGGTCCAGCTCGACCAGCACTTCTGGGCCGCACGCCTGCACAGGCTCGGGGTCTCCCCGTCCCCGCTGCGCTACCAGCGCCTGACCGCCCGGCGACTGGCCGACGCCATTGTCACCGCCACCCGGAACCCCGCCCTGCGCACCCGCTCCCGCCACCTCGCCGCCGACCTCGCCCTGGAGGACGGCGCGGCGCACGTACTCACCGCATTGGAACGGCTTCCGTAGCCTCGCCGGTCTGCACGCTCCGGCCTCGGCCCGGTAGTGGCGGCGGCACTCCCCGCCACCCCGCTCCCGCCTCCGTACCCGGCCGTTGGTCTACGAGGGCTGCTTCCGCGTCAGCCGCACCACCGTGCTGGCCTGGTCCCGCGCCGGCAGCCCCAACGGCAGCCCGTGCGTGAGCAGGGTCGCCGCGTCGTGTTCGGCGCCGGTCGCGTCGTCCACGTAGACCGCGGCGGGGGAGAGCCCCGCCAGGCGCAGCCGGCGGTCCCGCCCCCAGGCGATGACGACGACCCGGTCACCGGCGAGGTAGGCGACGGCGTCGTCGAGCCGGTGCGCCTCGCCGAACTGAACCACCGGCCTGATCTCCTTGTACTGGGCCACCAGGTCACGGGCCTCGGCGAGTTCGGCGTCGGTCCAGCGGGACAGGTCACCTCCGATGCCCAGGGCGCCGGTCATGGCGATGTGGAAGCGGTAGGAGAGGGGCGCGGCGCGTCCGGTGTGCGGGTTGGGGCTGTCGGTGACCCAGGCGGACATGGTGCGCGCCGGGTAGACCTGGCCGTAGCCGTGCTGGATGGCGATCCGGTCGTCGGCGTCGGTGTTGTCCGAGATCCAGATCTGGTCGGTGTGCGCCAGCATCCCGAGGTCGGCACGGCCGCCCCCGCCCGCGCACCCCTCGACGCGCAGGCCGGGATGGGCGCGGCGGAGCCGGTCGAGCAGCGCGTACACCCCGCGGGTGTGCTCGTACCAGAGCCGCTCGCCGTCGGGGTCGCCCGGCCGGCCGGCCTCGGTGAACGGCCGGTTCATGTCCCACTTCAAGAAATCGACCGCGTACGTGGTGACGAGCCGGTCGAGCCAGGTGAACGCCCACTCGACGACGTCGGCGCGGGCGAAGTCGAGGACGAGCTGGTGGCGCAGCTCGGTGCGGCGCCGGTGCGGCATGTGCAGCACCCAGTCGGGGTGCGCCCGGTACAGCTCGCTGTCCGGGTTGGTCATCTCCGGCTCCACCCACAGGCCGAAGCGCATCCCGAGCCGCCGCACCTCCGCGACGAGCGGGCCGAGCCCGTCGGGGAACCGCTCGGGGTCCGGGTACCAGTCGCCGAGCCCGGCGCGGTCGCTGGTGCGCCGCCCGAACCATCCGTCGTCCACCACGAACAGCTCGACGCCCAGTGCGGCGGCCCGCGCCGCCAGGGCGCTCTGGCCCTCCAGGGTGACGTCCCAGCCGGTCGCCTCCCAGCTGTTGTAGACGACGGGGCGCGGCTCCTCGGGCCGCGGCAGCACCCGCGCCGCGACGTACCGGTGCCAGCCCCGGCTCGTCCCGCCGAAGCCGTCCGCCCTGAACTGGCCCGCGAACACCGGCGTCCGGTGGCTCTGTCCGGGCCGCAGCCGCCAGCTCAGACCCTCGTGTCCGGCGCCGCCCGTGACGGTGAACGGGCCGCCCGCGGGGTCGCGGCTCGCGGTGATCCGCCAACTCCCGGACCAGGCGAGCACCATGCTCCACACCTCGCCGGACCCCTCGTCGGCGGCGCCGGCGTCGACCATCACCCACGGGTTCCCGGCGTGCCCCGAGACGCCGCGCCGGCTGGTGAACACGGTCTCGGCGTACGGGGCCTCGGTCCGCCGGAGCTGTGTCTCGCCGCACCACTGACCCACCGCGTGGCTCACGCGGACCCCGGACCGGGCCGGTACGGACCAGGCCGCGGCGTCGCAGCGCAGGACCTCGATCGGCGCGTCGCTCTCGTCCGTGCCCAAGTGCCGCAGGATCAGGGCGCGTTCGATGACGTCGCTGCCCTCGTGGACCGCGTAGTGCAGGACGCAGCCGAGCGGATAGTGCCGGTCGCGCAGCCGCAGACGCAGCTGCCCGTCCTCCATCTCGTGGCCCTCGTGGACCCATTCGACCCCGCGCGTCCCGTCCGCGTACCGCACCAGCAGCGACGGTACGCCGAACCGCGGGCCCGCCTCGACCCCCACCTCCTCGCCGCCGATCGAGGCGAAGCTGCTGGTGACGCCGTCGTACGTGGGCAGCGCGGCGGCCTGTTCGAGGGTGAGCCGCGCACCCCAGTGGACGTGCCGCGGCGTGTCGTCCTCGCCGACGCGCAGGGCGTAGGAGGAGGCCGGGGTCTTGAGGAGGAAAGTACGGCTGGGCGCGTCGAAGGACACCTGAGACATGGCGAGGAGCCTAGGTCCACCTTCCTCGAATTTACGCCCCCGGACACATCGAGCTGCTCCCTGCCCTGCCCGATGCCTGGGCGGCGTCCGGCGCGCTCAGGGGAGCCGGTGCCCGCGGCGGATTCGTGGTGGACCTGTCCTGGCAGAACGGCCGGGTGCGCGCGGCGACGCTGCGCAGTGTGGGAGGGCGCAGCACCACCGTCACGGCGGGCGGACGCAGGACGACGGTGACGCTGAGGCCGGGGGAGACGGTGAGGCTGACCGAACTCGTCGGCTGAGCGGACCGAGCACGCTCACGTGCCCCGACGGACATCGAACCGGCCGGCCGTGCTCACCGGCACGGCGGCATCGGCGAGCACGTCGTCGATCGTCCTCATCACAACCGAGTCGGGCGAAGCCGGACAGCTCCCGCACGGGACCCGCACCCTCCGTGCCCGCCGCGCGTGCGCAACCCTCACCAGTTCCACTCCAGGATGGTGCTGCGCATCAGACGGGCCGCCGTCGACACATGGCTGTCGGTGGCCCAGAAGAGGGTGAGGGCGCGGCGGCAGTCGGGGCTGTCGACGGCGATCCAGCTCAGGGGGGCGTTGGTGGCGGTACGGCGGGCCATGGCGGGGACGAGGCCGATGCCGAGCCCGGCGCTGATCAGATCGGCGATGGTGACGAGTTCGTCGACTTCGCAGACGATCCTCGGCGTGCGACCGCGGGCGGCGAAGAGCCGGTCGAGGAGCCGGCGCTGCCAGTGCCCCTTGCGGGCCGCGACGAACGGCAGTTCGGCGAGTTCGTCGAGGCCCACGGAGCTCCGGCCGGCCAGCGGGTGGTCGAGCGATGTCGCCACCCCCACCGCCTCGTCGAGCAGTTGGACGGATTCCAGCCCCTCGGCGTCGATCGGCTGCGAGGCGACGCACAGGTCCACGTCCTGGGCCCGCAGACGGCGGGCCATGTCCTCGGCGGCCGTCCACTTGAGCTCGACCTCGACGGTGGGATGGGCCCGCTTGTACGCGGCCAGCGGCCCGGTGAGGGTGAGGAAGGTCTCCGAGGCCACGCGCACGGCACCCGCCCCCTCGCTGACGGCCTCGGCGACGGCGCGGCGGCCCGCGTCGAGCTCGCCGAGGGAGCGTTCGACGTAACGGCGGAAGAGTCTTCCCGTGTCGTTCAGTCGGAGCCGTCCCGAGCGGTCGAAGAGCGGCGTGCCGAGTTCGCTCTCCAGCCGGCCGATCGTGCGGCTCAACGACGGTTGGGCGACGCGCAGTTCGTCGGCCGCGCGGCTGAGGTGTTCCAGCTCTGCCACGACCAGGAACTGCCGGAGCGTGTTCAGGTCCACGGCCCCCTCCTCCGGCTCGTGTCATGCCTCAGGCAACATAACTGTATGGCGATATTGGTCTTGGACAAGATAACTCGCCAGTCATAGCTTCGTGATCGACCCCGAACCGAGCAGACGACAACCTGCGCAGACAGTGAGGAGGACGCCGTGGCCACCGCGACCGACACGCCCCGCCCGGCCCCACCGAGCCCCTCCGGAGCCGCCCACCCGAGGAGAGCCGCCGGCTGGGTGCTGCGGGCGCTCGTCAGCGTGCACCTGGTGGCGATCTTCGGCCAACCCGTGTTCGCCGGTGTGTTCTTGAGCGGGGACTACGACGGCCTGCGCCGGCACGCGATCGGCGCCGACGTCACCACGTCCGTCGGATACGCGCAGCTGATCGCGGCGATCGTGGTCCGGGTCCGGCTGGGTCAGGTCTGGCCCCTCGCGGCCACGTCGACCCTGGTGATCGCCGAGACGGTGCAGTACTTCGCCGGGATGGAGGGGGCTCTGTGGCTGCACCTGCCGCTGGGCGTGCTCACCATCGCCGCGCTCGCCGTGGTGTTCATCGCCGTATGGCGCCGCCCCCTCGACGCGCGGCCCCGCCCCACGCGCAGGCAGCAGCGCAGAGTGCTGGAGCCGGAGAGCAAGGAATCTGACGATGAGTGAGCATGACGAGGGCCGCCCCGGTCGTCCGCGGAGTGTGACCCGACGGCAGGCGTTGGGCATCGGCGGTGCACTCGGAGTGACGGCGGCCACCTGGCTGTCGACCGCCGCCGCACTGGGCCGGCGCCCGGCGGTCACCGGCGAGGAGTTGCGCAGCGCCGTGCCGCTCCCGCCCGCGTTCCAGGTCCCGTTGCCGCTCCCCACGGTCCGGGCGCCGGTCAGCAGGGCGGGTGGCGTCGACCGCTACGAGATCACCCAGCGCGAGGCGACCGTGGAGATACTGCCCGGTGTCCGTACGCCGATGTGGACGTACGGGGGGACCTTCCCCGGGCCGACCATCGAGTCGCGCCGCGGCCGCCCGGTCGCCGTGACCCACCGCAACGAGCTGCCGGTGCCGACGGTGGTGCATCTGCACGGCGGACGAACCCCGGCCGCTGCCGACGGCTACCCGACCGACCTCGTCCTGCCCGGACACTGGCCGGGAACGACACAGACCGGCCGCGGCGCCCACACCATGCACGGCCACGGCGCGGACGGCCCCGACATGGCAGGCCCCGACATGCGTGGCCACGGTGCGGGTGGCCACGACATGACCGGCCACGGCATGGGCGGGCGCGCCATGCAGGGCATGCACGACCCGCGGGCGGTGGTGACCAGGCTGACGCGGGAGTACGCCTTTCCGCTGGACCAGCGGGCGACGTTGCTCTGGTACCACGACCACCGGATGGACTTCACCGCTCCCGCGATATGGCGGGGCCTCGCGGGCCTGCACGTCGTGCGCGACGACGCCGAGGACGCGCTCGGCCTGCCCGCAGGCCCTCGCGAACTGCCTCTCATGATCGCCGACCGCGCGTTCGCCGCCGACGGCACCCTGGACTATCCCGCCCTCGATCCGACCCTGCGCGAACGGCCGGGCGTGCGCGAACCCTACGCCGCCGGAGTCCTCGGTGACGTGATCCTCGTCAACGGAGCCCCATGGCCGGTGCACGAGGTCGACGCGGCCCGCTACCGGCTGCGCGTCCTGAACGCCTCGAACGCCCGGCACTACGCACTGGAGGCGGTCGGCGACGACGGACGACGGCTCGACCTCGTCCAGATCGGCGCCGACCAGGGGCTGCTCGCGGCGCCGGTCACCCACCAGCGGCTGCCGATGGCACCGGCCGAACGGTACGACGTCGTCATCGACTTCGCCGACATCCCGGTGGGCGGCCGCGTCAGAGTCGTGAACCGGCTCGGCTCCGGCCGCACCCGCCAGGTGATGGCCTTCCAGGTGACACGCAAGGTCACCGACCGGAGCCGGGTTCCGCGCGTCCTCTCCGGCGACCTGCCGACCTGGCGCCGCTCGGACGCCACCAGGGTGCGCGAGATCGCGTTCCGCGCCGGGCGGACGGGTGGCGGCCACGGCTGGCTGATCGACGGGAAGCCGTTCGACCCCGCCCGTACCGATGTGACCGTCCGCCACGGCGAGGTCGAGGTGTGGCGCCTGATCGCCGACGTCCACCACCCCGTACACCTGCATCTGGTCGGCTTCCGCGTCCTCACGCGCGGCGGCGGTCCACCCCTGCCCCACGACGCGGGGCTCAAGGACACCATCTCGCTGCGACCGGGCGAAGCGGCGGAGATCATCACCCGCTTCGACGGCTACCGCGGCCGCTATCTCTTCCACTGTCACAACGCCGAACACGAGGACATGGGCATGATGGCCAACCTGGAGATCAGCTGACCGCCCGACCGTGACGGGGAGCGGGCGCTCTGCCGAGGGCAACTGTGCGGGCGGCGCGCGAAGTGGCCCGGACCCCGGGTGTTCCGGGGTGCCGCACCACAGGTGCCGGGCGCCCGCCCGTTCCTCGCTCGTCCGCCCCGGCTCGTCCGTGTGACCGGAGATACGTGTCTACCAGCGCACCGGCAACGCGCGCAGGCTCCGCATGAGGCTGGGGCGCCACCGCGGTGCGCCGTCACCGTCGAAGGCGAGGTGCGGGAAGCGGTCCAGCAGGATACGCAGGGCCACGGTTGCCTCCAGACGGGCCAGTGGGGCGCCCAGACAGTGGTGCAGCCCGTGCCCGAAGGCGAGATGGGCCCGTGTCGCGGCCGGATCGCGGCGGATGTCGAACCGTTCGGGGGCGGGGAAGCGCGCGGGATCGCGGTTGGCGGCGGCGATGGAGAGCACGACGCGTGCGCCGGCCGGAACGCGGACGCCGCCGATTTCGATCGGCTCGGCGGCATAGCGGTACGTACCCGCGGGCGCCGGTGACTCGAAGCGGAGCGTCTCCTCCACGGCGCCCTGGAGCAACCCGGGGTCGGTGCGCAGGGCGGCGAGCTGGCCGGGGTGGGCGAGCAGGAGGTGGACGGCGTTGGCGATGAGGTTGACGGTGGTCTCGTGCCCGGCGACGAGCAGCAGGAAGGCCATGCCGAGCAGTTCCTCCGGGGTGAGCCGGTCGGCGCCCTCCCCGGCGTGGGTACGGACCAGGGCGTGCAGCAGATCGCTCTCCGCCGCGTCCGGCAGCCGCCGCTTCTCCTCCGCCAGTCCCGCGAGGTACCCGGCCATCTCCTGCGAGGCGCGGGCCGACTCCGCCGCGTCGTCGAGGGCGACGACCTTCGTGGACCATGCCCGGAAGGCGGCCCGGTCGGCGTCCGGCACGCCGAGCAGCTCGCAGATGATGGTGAGCGGCAGCGGATAGGCGTACGCGGTGACGAGGTCGGCGCGGCCGTCGGCGGCCACGGTGTCCAGGAGCGCGTCGGCCGCCTCCTGGACACGGGGCCGCAGCGCCTGCACGCGCCGGGCGGTGAACTCGCGGGCCACCAGCGTCCGTAGCCGGGTGTGGTCGGGCGGATCGGCCTGGAGCATGTTGCGGCCCACGGCGTACAGCCCGTCGTCCTCGAAGTCGGCGGAGTGCCGTACGTCGTTGCGCAGCCTGGGGTCGGCGAACGCGGCGCGCACTTCCTCGTGCCCGACCACCATCCACGACTCGTCCCCGGTGGGGAAGCGCACGTGGTGGACGGAGCCGCGGGAGCGCAGCGCGCTGAAGACGGAGTAGGGGTCCGCGACGAAGTCGTCTGTGAGGTCGGCGAGTTGCACGGTGTGGTGCTGGGTGCGCATGGGCGACTCCGAGAGAAGTGGGGATAGCTCCCCGCTTGAGCGTCGGAGTCGACCGTAGCATGATGCGGGGAGTGGTCCCCATTTCCCTGTCGTGGGCACCGCTCAAGCGGGACGGACGGTCGAGGCGGGTCTCAACTCCCCGCCCCGGGGCGGTTGTCCGGCATCTCGCGCACAGGTGGGAGGGGTGATCCGTAACCCCGCGCGCAAGTGGCTAGGCGAGCCGGCCGAAGATGTGGTTGGCCGGAGAGGCGGGGTCGTTCCCGTAGAAGAACTCCGAGACGGCCTTGTGGTACTCGGACCGCGACAGGGCCCCGGAGGAGTCGAGGTCGAGCGCGTCGAACACCTCGGCGCACTCTTCGTCGGCGGCCCGCCCCGTGCTTCCGAAGATGTGGACGAACTCGGTGCGGCTGATCGCGCCGTCACCGTCGCCGTCGGCCAGGTCGAAGAAGCGGTCGGCGACCGGCGCGAGCTCCTCGGGGTAGCGGGCGCGGTCGGTGAAGGTGACGTCGAACGCCCGCGTGAGCTCCGCCGAGGTCACCCTGTCGTCCTTGTCGGCGTCGGCGGGGGCGATCACGGACTCCCAGAATCCGTGCATGGTCTCGTGCATCCGCCGCGCCTGAGGGGAGTCGGGAGCGATGCCCCTGGTCTGAACGTAGCGTTCGCTCATCAGGACGACGTCCTGCCGCGTGATGGCGCTGTCACCGTCGACGTCTGCGGCGCGGAACCACCGCTCGTACTTGCGTGTGCGCAGCTCATTCATAGGCGCACCGTAAATCCGGGTCAGTGGCCCGGCTAGGCCTGTTCCAGGCCAGGGGCTCTCGCGCACCGCACGGGGACCTTGCCGCCCGAACCGCGTCCGACGCACACGTGTGTCGCCGCGTATGAGGCTCGTGGGACGGCCGCTCCCTTCGCCTCTCGCGATGGACCCGGCGGGCCTCAGGGCTGTAGTCGGAGGTACTGGGCCTCACCGTTGCCGAGCGACCAGTCCGCGTTGTGGTTCTCCGTCAGCACGATGAACACGTTGCGCTGTTCGGTACCGGCGTACTCCTCGGCGAGTTCGGCGACGCGCCGGTACAGCGCCTGCTTCTGCGTGTCCGGCCGCCCGGCCCGCAGGGAGATCGCCACGTAGACGATGCCCTCGTCGCGCCGCACGCCGAGGTAGGAGCCGTGGTGCAGCCACCCCTGTTCTCCGTCATGGTTCGTGAGGATCTGGAAGTGGTCCTCGTCGGGGAAGCCCATGGTCTCGCCGAGCGCCTCATGGACGGCCCGCCCCAGCGCTTTCAGTCGGCGGGCGTCGCAGTGCATGGCGTCGATGCGGACGAGTGGCACGGTGCCTCCTGGATCGCTCTGCTGCATGAGGGACGCCATCACTGTACATACCAATAGGTACAGTCGTGGAATGTCACCCCGCTCGAGCCGCGGGCCGGGCGGTGGTTACCTGCGTACGGCTCGACCGGAGGGGCGCTCCTCCTCCCCATGTGACGGCTGCGAGGCAACATGGCGCGGTTCGGGGGTAGTTGACTCGCAGACTGAGCGTGCAAGGGCGCTAGGTGTGCAAGTGAGCGAGGGGGGTGCCGGGTGGAACTGACGATCTCGTCCGCTGTGTTGGCGCGCGGGGACAGCCTGGACGAGCCGTCCGACTGGGCCTTGTTCATCGGGGTTCTCGTGCTGTACCTGGCGATCGGTTACGGTCTTGAGTACCGCGCGAAGCGGCGCGGGGGCGCGGCCCGGCCGGCGAAGGCCGCGGTGAGAGGGCTGTTCTCCGAGCGGGACGGCGTCGATCCTGGGCAGCGCTTCACCAGCCGGATGGTGATGCTGGCGGGTGCGCTGGCGGCGGGCGGGACCGGTTATCTCACCCGCGACGCGCCGACCGCCGTGCGGGCGGTGGCGGTGGGCCTGGTCCTGGTTGGCGGCATCTTCGGGTGGGCCTACTTCGACCACCGCACGGAGCCGCGCGACGAGTCGTGACTCCGCCGGGCGGCCATGCACGCCGGTACCGCAACGCCGCCCGCGACGCACCGGCCCTGCCCTCGTACGGCTACCGCCGGATGGCGTGTAGCGCTGGATAATTGCCACACCTTCGTTTCCCTGCCCTGGTCGTCTTGTTGAGCTGAACGAGTGGGGGCGAGGGGTGGGGTGGACGACAAGGCGTGAGACCTGGGCTCCGGTCCTGGCCGAGCCCAGGTTCAGCCACGTGATCATTCTGGCCGTCCGGTTGCCGCGCCGGGCGACACCGGCCTGTTGACCGGAGTACGGGAGGACACGCCGGGCGGGAGCGCATCCCCGCTCAGGCGTCGACGGCTTCTACGACTGGGCGGTGGCGTCGGACCGCCGCTCTGCCAGGATGCAACCGGTTCCCGCCCGGAGCCGGCCGGGTGGTCAGCCCAGTGCGGGACGTGTGCGGCGTGCGGTGTGTGCGGGCCGCCCGACTGCGGCGTACCAGACCAGGGCCGCACATATGAAGGCCGTCGCCGCGGAGACCAGTGACCTTGTGAGGGTGTCGGGCCGTGCGCCGGAAACGAGGGCGACGATCAGTGCCAGCGCCAGGGCGATGACATGCAGCGCACGAGGGCTCCGCGTGGCGCCTGGCGCGGCGGCCGGCGGCAGCAGCCAGGTTGCGAGGCCGTGACAGGCACAGGCGAGCAAGGTGGCTCCCAGCACTTCGCTGGGCCGGTGGCCGCCCATGGTCGCGGTGGCGGCGGCGATGCAGGCGAGCCACAGCACACCGGCCGTGGTGACGTAGGGGCGGGTGCGGGGGGAAACCACGAGGGCGGCGGCGAGGGTCAGCGCGGCGGGGATGACCGTGTGCCCGCTGGGAAAACCCTGATCAAGGAGGTTCTCGGGCGCGCCCACCAGATCGGGGCGGGGCACGGTCGATTTGAACACCTCCTTGGCTCCGATCGCGAGAATGGCGACCCCCAGCGCCGCGAACCCCTGCCGCCAGCACCGTCGCACCAGGGTGAGGAGCACGATGACGGCCAGGCCCGCCATCACGGTGGGCGTGGCGCTCAGTTCCAGCGGCGGCAGGGGCGTCGAGCCGTAGACCGATCCTGACAGGGGGTAGATCCATGCTGCTTCGCCACCCTGTATGCCGAGGTAGAACCACGGGTTCTCAGCTCGTTGCCCCCACGGGGTGCAGATGGCGAGCAGGTAGACCGTCAGGAACCCCAGGGTGTACAGCAGGGCCGGCATCCACGGCCGCGTCGTACACGACGGGCTGGTGTCGTCGGGGGCCTCGGGGGCCTGCCCTGAGGCCCCCGGACGGTACGCGGGCAGGGACGGAGAATCGTGCTGAGTCATCGCTCTGTTTCTTCCGTTGGGGGGGGAGTTCGGTCACGCACGTGTTGCGGCACGACGTGGGCCTCCGGGCTCGGTCGGCCCACCGGGGGTCCGCTCCTATTCGGCGAGTGCCTGCCCCTGTCGGCGCTGGGCGGCGATCGCCAGGGCGGGGAGGGGTGCGATCAGCAGGATGAGGACGACCAGGTCCGGAAAGGACTGCATGAACGCGTCCGGACGGACGACGATCGCCTGCGTGCGGACGATCGCGACCGCCGCGACGGCGATCAGCCACCGGCGGTCGCCGGTGGCGGCCGTCGCCGCCCACGCGGCGATCAGCGCGGCGACTTCGAGGGCGAACAGACCGCGCTGGAAGGTCGGACTGACGGAGATGATGTGCAGGCCCCCGGCCACGAACATGGCGAGCAGGACAGGGACCAGCCAGCGGTACGAGCGGCGTCGCAGACGGCTGGGACGGCAGAGCGCCAGCACGGCACATGCGACGCCCAGCGTCCCCGAGAGCACCAGGTCACGGGCCGTTATCGGGGCGCCAAGACCGTAGTAGCCCAGGCCCGCCTTGCCCTCGTCGCCGAAGAGGATGCGGCCGTGGGACGTGGCGCCGGCCCAGATCATGGCTGCCGCGGCCGGCAGCGCGATCCACGCTCTGCCACGCAGCAGGGCGATCAGGCAGCCAAGCGGGAGCAGCCCGTAAGGCAGCAGCCGTATCCGCGTGGGACCTTCGGCCCACGGGTACCAGCCGGAGAAGCGGAAGGCGATGGCGTGCTGTCCGGGGTCGATACGCAGTGCCCAGTGCCACACATCCTGCAAGTACGGAACCAGTGCCAGCGCGGCGAGGGCCAGGGCGGCCAGATGGATGCCGTCCAGCCACCACGGACGGGCCGTGTCGTCGACGACGGCACAGGCGCGGGCCTGCACCCCGGCGCGCACCAGGGCGGCAACTTCCCGCGGAGGGGGCCAGGAGCGGCCGGGATACGCCTCGGACAGGCAGGCCAGCACCTCCTCTCCCTGCCGGGAACGGTAGGGCTCGGGATAGGCCGCAAGCAGCAGACGGTTCATGCCGGGGCCGCTCCGGCATCCCGCGAGCGTCCGAGGACGACGGCCGCCGCCTGCTGCATCCGCAGCGCCTCCCGGCCGAGCGCCTCGGTGCCGTCCTCGGTGAGCCGGTAGTAGCGCCGCGCCCGCCCGTCCACGATCTCCTCATGGCCGGCGGCCACCAGCCCGGCCCGCTCCATCCGCTCCAGCGCGCCGTAGAGAGTGCCGACAGCGATCCGGAGCCGCCCGTCGGTGGTCTGCTCGGCAGCCTTGATGATGCCGTAACCGTGCAACGGACCATCCATGAGTGCGGCAAGGATGAAGTACTGCGGTTCCGTCAAGGGAGGATTCTGTTTGGGCATGCATCGAGCATATATCGAGCTACGAAATATATCTGCCAGCCCTGGGTGATCAACGGCGGCACCTCCACGCCCGCGGCGAGCGTCACCCTGTCCCGGCCGGCGGGCGCTCTACACCCGCCCGTACGGGGCCGGCACCTGTTCGCTGCCTATGACCTGGCCAAGGGCAAGCTTCGTGCTCGACAACTTGAGCAGGGCAGCATGATCCGTCGCTACAGCACCTGGGGAAACAAGCACGCCGCCGACGAACGTCTCCGCGAGGTCGTGAACAGGGCGAACGTTGCCTGATGCGGCGGTAGTTACTCAGCGCTACACGCCACCTGGCGGTAGTTGTACGAGAACAGGGCCGCACCGACGGCCTCGACCGGGCCGTCGGTCTCGTCCCGCGTGTCCGGGCGGGCCCGCCGCGATGACCTGGCGGTCACTGCGGCAGGCCCCCCGGGTCCGGCCCCGGCAGGAGCGGTAGCGGTTCACCGGCGGGAGCAGGTGGCGGAGCCGGCAGGCGAGGCGCCGGACAACTCCGCGTCCACACGGCTCAGTTGGCGGCGTTGCCGCCGAGCGAGGGCTGGCCCGTCGTGGAGACGCCGACGTCGGAGGCCATGAAGTAGTGGCTGCCGGTCGTCGTCAGCTTCGTACCCGAGGAGGGCAGGTAGGTGAGCTGGCCGTCGAAGGCGTTCTCGCCCATGGAGCCGATCGTCAGGTCGGCCCGGCCGTCACCGGTGACGTCGGTGAGCTTGACCTCGCTGCCGAAGTGGTCGCTGTCCTCGTCCGCGCCGGGGACACCGGCGCTGTTCTGCGAGAAGTACTGGATGCCCGACGTGGTGTCGATGCCCTGCGCCGTGCCGTAGAGGACGGTCACCGCACCCGCGTCGGCGACCCCGTCGATGTCCTCGGAGTCGGTGCCCACGACCAGGTCCTGGTACGTGTCGCCGTTGATGTCGCCGAGCGACAGTTCGCCGCCGAATCCATCACCCTTCTCCGAGGCGCCGGGTACGGAGCCCGAGTTCTGGGAGATCGTGGTCGAGCCGGCCGGGCCGCTCGCCGAGCCGTAGGTGAGGGAGACCTTGCCCCCGTCGGTCGCGCCGGGCACCCCGTCGGCCTTGTCCCAGGAGATGCCGCTCACGATGTCGCCGAAGCCGTCGTTGTTCACGTCGCCGATGTCCGTGATGACGCCGGGCGTGAGACCGACGGCGTTCGCGCCGTCGAGGCCGGAGGGCGTGCCGGGGAGGTAGAAGTTCTTGTTCCAGGCTTCGGCGGTCTCGGTGTCGTAGCCGTCGACCACCAGGTCGGACCTGCCGTCGCCGTTGACGTCGCCCGCGACGAGCGTGAGGGGTCCGTTGTAGTGCGGGTCGCTGCTCGCGTTCTGGATCGGAGGCTTGAAGGCGTAACGGCCGCCCAGGGTGCCCGACTTGCTGGTACCGCCCTTGAAGACGTACACCGAGGCGCCGGTGGAGCCCACGGCGAGGTCGTCCTTGCCGTCGCCGTCGAAGTCACCCGCCGCCAGCGACCTGCCCCACAGGTCGTGCGCGCCGGGGGCGGGGTCGGTGACCGTGGTGCCGCCGGAGAGGCCGGAGGCGGAGCCCCACAGGATCTGGACGAGACCGCCGTCCTTGTCGCCGTCCACGTCCTCGTACTCCGCGCCGACGGCCAGGTCGTCGAACCCGTCGTGGTTGAAGTCGCCGTAGGCGCTGCCCCAGCCGAAGGCGTCGCCCGCCTCCGCGCCACCGGGCACACCGGGGGAGTTCTGGCTGAACGTCGTCCGGTTCGCCTTGTTCAGGCCGCCTTTCGAGCCGTACAGGACGACGATCTGCCCCGCGTTCGCGTGACCGGCGACCGAGGCGTAACCGGCGGAGAAGGCGACATCGCCGAACCCGTCGTGGTTGAAGTCCGCCTCGTGGTGGTGGACGGAGTCGGCGGCGGCGGACGGGCCGGCCGTGACGCCGAGGAGGCCGCCGGTCGCGGCGAACGCGACCGCCGTCGCGAGGACGAGGCGTATGTGTCTGGAGTGCATGCAGAGTTCTCCTGCGGCATGCGAGAACGCCGGCCCTGCCGACGCCCGCAGTCGATTGGGAATGCTTTCGCCCGCATCCACCGGGGATCTACCTCGGGGTTCTTGGGCGTACGCGATCAGGAGACCCGCCATGGGGCCGGAGGGTTGTACTGGACACGATCAAAGTTGAGGACGTACGAGGGATCGACGCCTCGGCCCGACGCTGGGGCCGGGGCGGCCGGTTCCTCGGGTGTCCGGCTCATCTGGCGCCGACGACGGGCGAGTGCTGGCGGGGAAGGGCGGGGAAGCCGATCCAGTCGAGGCGCAGGACCGCCAGGTCGTCGGTGTGACGGTCCGCGTTGCGCCGACGTACCTCGGCGATGATCCGGTCGAGGTGCGCCGCCGTGTCGGTGTCCGCCCCCGAGTCGACGATGCCGAGCAGGCCCTCGACGCCGAGCCGTTGGGACGTCTCACCGTCGTGTCCCTCCACCAGCCCGTCCGTGTACAGGGTGAGGCTGCCGCGCGCGGGCAGCGGGACGACCGTGGGCGACCACGAGCACACACCCGGAGAGAGCCCGAGGGCGATGCCGTGCACCGCGTCGAGCTCCACGGTCCGTCCGCCGACGGTCAGTAACGGGGCATGGTGGCCCGCCAGATGGACGGTGGCCGTCGCGGCGACATGGTCGAGGGTGATCAGGCTGCACGTGGTGAACAGGTCCGACGTACTGCGCTCGGCGACGTGCATGCGCTCCAGAAGGTGCAGCAGGGCCGTGCCCCGGTGCCCGCCCAGGGTCAGCGAGCGCCAGGCGATGCGCAGGCAGACGCCCAGCGCGGCGGCGTCGGGACCATGACCGCTGACGTCGCCGATGATGGCGTGGACGCGTCCGTCGGGCGTCTGCACCACGTCGAGGAAGTCGCCGCCCAGCAGCGCCTGCTGCCGGCCGGGGAAGTACCGGCTGACGGCCCTGACCTGCTCGGAGTCGAGCATCGGCTGCGGCAGCAGGCCGCGCTCCAGACGGGCGTTCTCCTCGGCCCGCAGCCGGCCCGCCTGGAGGTTGGCGTTGGCCCGCTCCGCCTGCTTGCGGTGCACGGCGTAGCGCACGGCACGCTGCAGCAGTTCGGGGTCCACCTTGCCTTTCACGAGGTAGTCCTGAGCGCCGGCGGCGAGCGCTTCGACCCCGGCCTGTGACTCGGCGAGGCCGGTCAGGACGATGACCGCCGCGTCGGACGCGGTACCGAGGACCGCCTCGACGGCGGCGAGCCCGGAGGCGTCCGGCAGGTGGAGGTCGAGCAGCACGCAGTCGACGGGCTGTTCGGCCAGCCTCCGCCGCGCCTCGGCCAGCGTGCGACAGTGCACGAGCGTGTGGTCGAGGACCGTGTCGATGAGGAGTTCCTCGACGAGGAGCGCGTCACCGTCGTCGTCCTCGACGAGAAGGATCCGATACGGCGATGTGGCCCCGGTGATCGCTGTCGTCACGGTTGCGGCGCTCCGGAATCGTCCGCTGACGCGGGAGGCTGAAGGGGAAGGGTGAACCACAGGGCTGTGCCGTCGCCCTCGACGGGGTCGATACCGATCGTCCCGCCGTGGAACTCGACCGTCTTCTTGCACATGGCCAGCCCGATGCCGGTGCCCGGGTAGGCATCACGGGTGTGCAGCCGCTGGAAGATGACGAACACCTTCTCGCGGAACTCGGGGGCGATACCGATGCCGTTGTCGCGCACGGTGAAGCGCCAGTCGCCGCCCTCCTGGCGCACCTCGATCCTGATGTGCGGCGGGCGGTCGGGGGAGCGGAACTTCAGCGCGTTGGAGAGGAGGTTCTGCCACAACAGTCCGAGCTGCGTCGTGTCGCCGACGACCACCGGCAGCGGATCGTGCTCGACGCTCGCGCCGGTCTCCTCGACGACGACGCTCAGGGAGTCCAACGCCTGCGCGAGGCTTCCTTCCAGGTCGACCTTCGACTTCTCGTTGTGCACGCGGCCGACGCGGGAGAAGGCGAGCAGGTCGTTGATGAGGATCTGCATGCGGTTGGCGCCGTCCACGGCGAAGGCGATGTACTGGTCCGCCCGCTCGTCCAGTTTGTCGCCGTAGCGCCGCTGCAACAGCTGCGTGAAGCTGGAGATCTTCCGCAAGGGCTCTTGCAGGTCGTGGGAGGCGACGTAGGCGAACTGCTCCAGTTCGGCGTTGGACCGGCGGAGCTCCTCCGTCTGCTGGTCGAGCTGGGCCCGCGCCTGCTCGCTCTGTTCCAGTTCGTGGACGAGCCGGCGGCGCATGGTCTCGATGTCGGTCGCCAGCTGCTGGAGATCGGCGGGGCCGGTCGCCGGCACGGCGCGGGTGAACCGGCCCCGGCCGACCTCGCGTACCGCCGCGCCGATCCGGTCCAGGGGAGCGGTCACCCCGCGGCGCAGGGCCTCGAAGGCGATGGCGAGCGTGAGGGCCAGCAGCAGCGCGATGGCGGTGAAGACCCCGTTGCGCACCTGCTGTGCCCATCGCAGGTCCTCTCCGGCCTGTACGCGCGCCGCGCGCAGATGGTCCTGCTGCACGGTGAGCGCCGCTCGCACGTCGTCGAAGAGCCGCTTGCCCTCGTCCGTGCGCCGTTCGGCGATCGTGACGGCGTCGCCCGAGGGCGCCGTTGCCACAGGGCGTGCCACGTCGCGTTGCCAGGCGGCGATCTTCTCCTGCACCGTGGCGAGGTCGGCACGGGCGACCTTGTCGTTCCGCACCGCGTCCAGCAGGGAACGCGTCGCGGTCCGCTCGTCCTTGACGCCCTGCGTGTACGGCTCCAGGAAGTCGTGGCGGCCGGCGAGGCCGTACCCGCGGATTCCCGTCTCCTGGTTGACGAGGGCCGCTTCCAGCCGGACCGCGTTGATCAGGGCGGGGGAGCGGTACTGCACCACCTGCTCGGTGATCTGTGACGTCCGGGCCAGCGCCCACACGCCCAGCGAGCCAAGCAGGACGAGGGCCACCGCCATGACGCCGATCCCCACACGGAGCCAGCGCCGGGTGGTCCAGCGCGAGATCGCGGACGTCTCGTCCGCGACAGCAGCAACACTCATGCTTCCTGAGCTCCTTCGCGTGCCCTGGGCCGCTCCGAAGCCGTCGCGGCGACGACACTTTACGCCACCGGACAACAGTTGTTGTCCAGCAGGACATGCCCCTATACGGTGGCTTCATGCCTGAAGCCGACGTCACTCCTTCGCCCTGTGAGGAACGCCTCGCGTTGCTCGCCGTGCAGGCGGTCGACGAGCTCGTGGGCGGCCTGGAATCGCATGTCGCCTACCCTCCGGAACCGCACTGGCACCGCGACGACGAGAGCAGACCGGCGCTGCGCAGACTGCGCGTCCTGGTCCATCTCCAGAACGCGGTCAAGGAGTTGGAGAGCGTCGCCGCCCGTGAGGCAGCCGCGGCCGGCGCCGGATATCCACAGATCGGCGAGGCATCGCACCTGAGCCGCCAAGGCGCACGGCGCCGCTGGCCGGGGCTGATGAATGGCAGCACCCACTCATACCCCTCCTTCCTCCCCCGGAGCACAGAGTCATGATCACCACCGCCCGCCCGTACGACGTCCTGCTCGTCGAGGACGACTTGGCGGACGCCATGCTCATCCAGGACGCCCTGGCCGAACGCGGTGCTCGTAACCTCACCCAGGTCGAGGACGGCATCGCGGCGCTCGACTACCTCCGCGACCCCGCACACGCGCACCCGGACCTCATCGTCCTGGACCTGAACATGCCGCGGATGAACGGCCGTGAGCTCCTGGCCATCCTCAAGGACGACCAGGAGCTGCAGGCGATCCCCGTCGTGGTCCTCACGACGTCCTCGGCCCCCGACGATGTCACCGACGCCTACCGCCGCCACGCGAACGCCTACGTCACCAAGCCGGTCAACCTGGAGGACTTCGAGGAGGCAGTGCGCAGCATCGACGCCTTCTACTTCGACACGGCCGCCAAACTCCGCAGGGACTGACGCCGCTCCGCACGGGACTGATCCGGTGGCCCGCCGCTACGGGCCACCGGATCAGTGCGTCTCCGGTGCGGCGGCAGTACGCGGTCTCGGCGGGCTCGTTCGTAGCGGGTGCTCCGCACCGGGAATTCTCCGGTGCGCCGCCTCGTTGCACTCACGCCCGCTGCCCCGAACCGTGACCCGAGGAGCGCCTTGCCCGATCTCTCGCCCGCCGCCACCGTGCCTCCCCTCCCCCCGCTCGCCGCCCAGGCGGAGCGGTTGATCGAGCTCGGAGTGCACGAGCTCGCGCGGATACCCGCCGAAGACCTGCGCACCCTCGCCGGGAATTCCGGCCGCGCGGACGGCGACACCTTGCTCGCCGTCCACCCGGACCGGGCCCCCGCCTCCGCCCTCGCGCCCCTGCTCCGCCGCGACGGGAAGCCCGGGTTCGTCGTCACGGACATGCCTGACGTGGACCGGTTCGCCCCCGACATCGCCGGGACACCTCACGCTCCGCTCTACCTCGTCACCGGCCTCGACCGAGGCGACCGCATGGCCAACTGGAGCCCCGACGAGGCGCTGCCCGCCCTCACCGAGGAGGGCCGCACCCCGCTGCTGCTCACCGAAGGCATCCACTGGGTGCTTCAGCAGCCGGCGGCCCTGGAGCGCAACCACTGCTTCATGACCATCGGTTCCCGGCTGCGCAAGGACAACGGCACCCCGGACGCCCGTACCCCGGCCCTCTGGATCAGCAACGGCACAGGACGGGACGGCCGCGAGCGACGCGACGCCCCGAAGGTCGGCTGGTGCTGGTGGGGCAACCGCCACACCTGGCTGGGCATCGCCTCCGCCACGGGCCGTGCGGGGTAGCAGGCTCCCCACCGGCCCACCCACCCGTCGGCAGGATCGTCCGAACCCGGAGAAGATCAGTCCGGCGAGGTCGGCAGCAGCGCGATCAGCCGCACCGAGGGCATCCCACATTCCGGGGCCGAGCGCGATTGGCGGGTTCTGTCCCTCTGTTCATGAATGTCCCTCACTATGTTGCGCTCAAGGGCGCTCCCCAGGGGAGGCCGAGCGGCGTCATCCATGAACAGCTATGAACAGAGCGGTTCCCGGACCGGATCTTCATGCTTGCGTCAGGATAGGAGGACGCCGTCTTGCGTATGCAAGAAGCGTCGAGCTGGCTGCTCAGTGAGCTCACGAGCCATGGCCGTATCTCCTTCCGGCTCGCCTGCCGGAGACTGACGGTCTGGGAATCGCTGCTGGTCCAGCATGTGCTCGGCCGGGCCGACGTCGAGGTCGCCACCGGCCCGGCCGTCGAGCCGGGCCTCATACCGATCACCCGCTCCGCGCTCTCCGGCGTCTCCTTCTGGAGACCCGGTGAGCTGCCACAAGCCCCGGGGGAGACGCTGGCCTGGATGCGCGTGCCGCCCGAGGTCCTCGACATGATCGATGAGGAGACACGGTCCGCGCAGGCACACGAAGCCGCCGAATTCCACGAGGTCGACGCCATTCTCAGCGGCTGGGAGGAGAGCGGGGAGCTCGACCGCCGGCTGGTCCAGCTCGCCGACTGGGTGGAACGGGTCGAGACGGTCTACGTGTTCGTGGGACGCGAGGTCTTCTCGAAGTCCGACGCCGGCAGCAACACCTTGACACGCGACGGCCGGCTGTCGGATCTGCGGCAACGCCCCCCGATGACCTGGCCGGTGGCCGACCGATTATTCGTGGTCCTCGCGCACTGCTTGTTCAGCAGTGGCAGATCCGTGCGGTTCGAGGAATTCAACGGCAAGCAATTGTCGGTCACCGGGCTGCGCCGGTTCCTGCTGGAGAGGCATGCCAACTACCGCGCCGCGATCGGCCGCCCACCGCACAGCCCCCACGGGATGCCGCTGGCCGAACTGGCGGCGGAGGTCCGCGTCCTCCAGAAGCAGGTCGACCGGCATTCACCCTTCATGCGCTACCGCCGCATCAACGGCCTCACCTTCGTCAAGAACGAGTACCTCGCCGACCTGCCGCACCCCCGCGACCCGCACACCCTGCCCGAGCTGATCGCCCGGCACGGCCGCGCGCACCTGAACGTCGGGCCCACCGGGCGGGTACGGGCGGACCTGCGCGCCCTGGCCGCCGAGGCCGCCCATCTCGACGCCCGGGGAGCGGCGGGCAACGGGCACCGGCCCGAGCACGGCGCCGTCGGCGAACTCCTCGCCGCCATCGTGCTCTCCGCCGTCCACGCCACCGACTCCGACTACGGCATGAGCAGTTCGGTCCGCGATCTCACCCGGCTGCGCGGCGCCCGGCCGGGCGGACCCGAGGGCGTACTCACGCTCAAGAAGGGCGACTTCTTCTGCTGCTGCCTGCCCCACACCACCCGCATGGCCGAGGCGGGCGACGACATGGGCCCCATCCTGTGGCGCGCCGCCCAGCGCATGATGTACAACCGCTGGCACTTCGCCCCCGGCGAGTTCGAGCGCCAGGCCATCCCCGAGAAGCGGCACTACTTCTTCCCGCCGCAGGTGCCCGACATCGCCGAGCACGCCGACCACCGGCACGGCGGCCACACCGCCTCACGGGTGCGGTTCTCCCTCCGCGCCCCCGGGGCCCAGGTGTGGCATCCGCCCTTCACCGTCTTCGGCCACGGCTTCCGCGGCTGCTACGACGTCCGGCTGGTGCGGATGGAAGGCCCGGCCTACACCCTGCGGGAGCTCCACGAGGCCGTACGCCACTGCTCCCTCGTGGACGAGCTCTGGCGCACGCTCGCGGACGGGGTCCAGAACGCCACCCTCCCCGTACGGCCTGTCGGCGGCTTCGACCGCGTCTGGTACGCGTCGCGCGGCTGGGAACGGCTGGGCGCCCACGCCCTGGCCACCGAGGGTCTGCCCGCTCCCGGCTGACCGGCACAGCGGCGGCGGCACGGCGGCCGGCGCCGACGCGGAACCCACGGCGAGCGCGGCCGCGCCCACCCTCCGATCCCGACCGAGGAGGAGACACCCCGTATGACCGAGCAGCCCGCGCGCCCGCACCACGGCCCTCCCGTACCGGTCACCCACGTCATCGAGACCGTCGCCCGGACCGTGTGCCGGGACACCCGGCACCGCATCCACTATCGCGACGACGGTGACATCCGGTCGCTGACCCTGGCCGAACTCGACGCGGGCGCGGTGCGCGTGGCCGCCCGGCTCGTCGCGCTCGGCGTCGGCGCCCGGGACCGGCTCGGCATCATGGCGCCCAACCGCCTGGAATGGGTCCTGCTCGACCTCGCCGCGCTGAAGCTCGGCGCCGTGACCGCCGCGATCGAGCCGGACCGCCACCGACCGGCCGCCATGGCCGCGGAACTCGGGCTGCGCCTGCTGTTCACCAGCGACCCGGGCTCCGCGCGCGAGGCCGCCCCCGGGTCCGGCCCGGTGCAGGGCCTCGAACAGGTCCGCGCCTGGGCGTTCGACACCGCGGGCCCGTCCGGACTGCCGCCCCACCCCGGCTACGACCCGGCCGACATCTGTGCGATCAAGCAGACGTCCGGGAGCACCGGGCCGCCCAAGAGCATCGAGGTCACGGTCGCCAGCGTCGAGCAGTCCATGGCCGCCGTCCAGGAGATGTTCGACCACCGGGACGGGGACAACCTGCTGGTCTTCCTGCCGCTCTACTTCCTGCAACAACGCTTCTGGATCTACTCGGCGCTGGTCCACGGCCACGACGTCACCCTCGCCGACCGGGGGAGCGCGGCGCAGAGCGCGTACACGGTCTCCCCGACCGTGATCATGGGAGTGCCGGGCTTCTACGAGCAGATCCGGACGCGGCTGGAGGCCGACGGGGTCCCCGGCGACCCGGTGGGCCGGGGCGCGGCGATCCAGCGGATGCTCGGCGGCCGCGTCCGCTATCTGTGGACCGGGTCCGCTCCGGCGGGACGCCAGATGCTGCACTTCTTCAACGACGCCGGTGTTCCCCTCTACGAGGGCTACGGTCTCACCGAGACGTGCATCGTCTCCAAGAACCATCCCGGCGCCTTCCGCATCGGCAGCGCAGGCCGGGTCCTGCCCCACAAATGGGTCCGCTTCGACAAGGACGGCATCCTCGTCGTCGGCGGCAGCCACCCGCTCAACACCCGGTACACCTCGGGCCCGCCCGGCGCGAGCGAGCGGACGTTCCTGCCCAGCGCCGAGGTCAGAACCTACGACGTCGGCCATATCGACGAGGACGGCTTCCTCTACATCGACGGCCGGGTCGACGACATCGTCTCCCTGAGCACAGCGCTCAACATCCTGGTGCCCGCCGTCGAGGAACGCGTCCGTGAACTGCCCGGCGTGCACGACTGCGCGGTCTTCGGCGACGGCCGCCCCTACCTCACCGCGGTCGTCTCACCCAGCACCACCGACCTCGGCAAGGAGGAGCTCGCCCGCGACCTGACCGATCTGAACGCGGACCTGCGCCACGACCAACGCGTCTACGCCGCCGTCATCGCGGAAGAACCGTTCTCCCTCCAGAACGGTCTGCTCAACGCCCAGTACAAACTGATGCGCTCCCGGATCGGCGCGCGCTACTCCACGGACCTGGAAGGCGTCTACGAGAAACACCGGCTCTGCAACGACGGCACCCTCGGCGAGGGGCCGGTGCTGGTGACGGCCGCGGCCACCAAGCCGCACGACGGACAAGCGGAGGAAACAGAGAAGTGAGCTGGGACGAACTGGCCGCGATCGAACCGGCCAACGGCCGGGTGACCCTGCGGCGCGTGCGCGTCACCGACACCGAAGCCTTCGCGCGGATCGTGTACGAGCCGGAGATCTGGCGCTACTTCGTCCAGCGCATCGAGGCACCGGACGACCTCCACGACTTCCTGGAGACCGCGATCCGGGACACCCTGACCGGCACCCGCATCGTCTTCGCCGTCCTCGACAACGCCACCGGACACATCGTCGGCAGCACGGCCTACGGCAACCTCGCTCCGGCCGACCGCCGACTGGAGATCGGCTGGTCCTGGCTCTCCGCGGGAGCCCGCCGTACCGGCATCAACCGGGCGACCAAGCTGGCCCTCCTCGACCACGCCTTCGACGAACTCGGCTGCGAGCGCGTCGAGTTCAAGACAGACGTGTTCAACGAGCCCGCGCGCACGGGACTGGCCGGCATCGGAGCCGTCGAGGAGGGGGTCTTGCGCAGCTTCAACGTCATGCCCGGCGGCCGCCGCCGCGACGTCGTCTACTACAGCATCCTGCGCGACGCATGGCCGGCCGTACGCAAGGACCGGCTCCAGGCGGCCGGCGCCCCCGCCTGAACCTCCAGCACCACGCCACCACCCCACCACGGTCACCGGGAGGAACAGGAGTGCACCGCGATTTCGTCATCGAAGCCGCCGGAGAGCGTCTGGCGGCGACGACGATCACGCGCGCCGACGGAGTCGACCCGGGGATCCTGGCCCTGCACGGCCTGGGCCCGACCACGACCCGGCACCGCACGCGCTACCTGCTCGACGCGCTGGCCGAGCACGGACACACGTCGCTCACCTTCGACTTCTCCGGCAACGGTGACAGCACGGGCGAACTCACCACCTCCACCCTGCGCCGGCGCCGCGCGGAGACCCTCGCCGCGGCCCGCCGGCTCGACCGCACCAGGCCGCCTGTGATCATCGGCACGAGCATGGGCGCGCACCTCGCCGCCTGGACCGTACCGGAGCTGCGCCCGCGCGGCCTGGTGCTGTTCTGCCCGGCCACCTATCCCGCGCACGCCACCGACCTGCCCTTCGACGGCAGCCTGGTGCGCCCTGCCTACCACCCCGACTCGCCCGCATACGCCGCGCTGCGCCGCTTCGACGGCGATCTCCTCGTCTTCGGCGCCCGCCAGGACGAGGTGTGCCCGCCCGAGGTCATCGACGGATACCGCGACCACGCCCGCCGTGCCCGGTCCGTCGAGGTCGTCTGGCTGGAGGGCTGCGACCACTTCGTGCACGACTGGCTGCCCGGAAAGGAGCCCCTGCGCCAGGAGGCCGTGCAGAGCCTGCTGCGCCTGCTCACCGCCTGACGCGCGACCCGCACCCCAGGAGAGGCATCGCCATGCAGAACGAGCCGAACCTACTGAAACGACAGGACATCGACGCCCTCGGCACGGTCGAGGCGGCCTTCCACTCCGGCCCGCTCGCCGACGCCCTCGCATCGGCCCCCGCACTGGAGCGCCGCAGCGGCCTGACCCGGGAGGAGTTCGACCGGGACCACCGGTTCCCGGGACGTCCGGTCGTACTGGAGGGGTACGCCGCCGACTGGCCCGCCGTACGCGCATGGACCTTCGAGAACCTGGCGGTCCGCTGCGCCGACGTCCCGGTCATGGTCGACAGCTACAACAGCAGGGCCGCCCGGGAAACGACCTTCGGTGACTTCGTGGACCTCCTGGGCAAGAACGCCCACAGCGGCGCCGCCCCGCTCTACCTCCAGGAGTGGTACTACCGGACCACCGCACCGGGGCTCGCGGCGGACCTGCCCGAACTGGACATCGCCCAGTACGACTTCCGGCGGGACCTGTACGGCGAGGCCGCCTCGATCAACCACCAGATGTGGATCGGCCAACGCGGCGGCGTGACCCGCCTGCACCAGGACTCGTACTCCGTCGACGTGATGCACGTGCAGATCGTCGGCGAGAAGCTCTGGTACGTCATGGGCCCGGGCGCCGAACTCCTGCCCGGACCCGACGGCGAGGCGGAACTGGAGAAGCTGTGCGCCGCACCGGAGACCCGGCTGACGCGCTTCGTCCTGCGCCCCGGAGACGTGCTCTACCTCCCCGCGCTGTGGTTCCATCGCATCGAACTCCTCAGCGACTCCATCGGGCTCGGCCGCAAATGCCTGGACCAGGCCAACCTGCGGACCCACGTCCGCCAGCGGGTCGGGGAACTGCTCGCCCTGGCCCTCAACCCCGACGAACTGCGCGCCACCCACTCCGAGCTGTTCGACGTCGTCACCACCAGGGCCCGCGCCCTCGCCGACCGGATGGACATCGACCTCTCCCGCCTGCGCCAGTGAGGCAGGAGAAGCCCATGAGGCAGCGGCACATCCTGCTGATCGGAGGCGTCGGCGGCCAGGGCCACGAACTGGCCAAGGCGACGGCGCTGGGACTGCGCCACTCGATGGTCCAGACCCCCGAGCACGCGAGCGAGGAACAGGCGGCGCGCACCACCCGGTACGCCGTCCTCGACTATCGCGACCCGGACGAGCTGCTCCCCGTCGTCCGGGACTGGCACGCGGCCCAGCCCTTCGACGCCGTGCTCTCCTTCACCGAGTACGGCCTGGAACCCGCGTCCCGGGCAGCCCTCGACCTGGGCGTCCCCGGCGAGAACCTGACCGCCGTCCTCGCCACCCGCGACAAGACACGAACCCGCGCGCTGCTCGACCGGCACGGCCTGAGTCCCGTCCGGCACCGGGTGTGCACGTCCGAGACGGACGCGGCCGCCTTCCTGGCCGAACTCCGGACCCCGATCGTCCTGAAGCCCCCGGCGGGCGGCCTCAGCGAGGGCGTCTACGTCGTCGAGTCCCTCG
Organism: Streptomyces sp. NPDC030991; assembly: GCF_055571235.1. Classification (NCBI taxonomy): domain Bacteria; kingdom Bacillati; phylum Actinomycetota; class Actinomycetes; order Kitasatosporales; family Streptomycetaceae; genus Streptomyces; species Streptomyces sp. NPDC030991. The sequence continues at coordinate 291,591 of NZ_JBVIFR010000005.1, read as the reverse complement.
CGCAGCTCGCCGAACGGTGGGCCTGGACCACGGCGGTGGCCGGACGCGGACCGGTGCTGGCGGAGGAGTTCCTGACCGGGCCCGAGTACAGCGTCGAGTCGATGACCCGGCACGGCGCGCACGAGGTCGTCATGGTCACGGAGAAGCTGACCACCGGCTTCCCGGGCTTCGTGGAGCTGGGCCACCAGAGCCCCGCCCGCCTCGGCACGGGGGAGCGGGAGGCCGTCGAGGAGCTGATCCTGGACTTCCTCGACCTCATCGGCCAGCGGACCGGTCCGGTCCACAGCGAGGTACGCCTCACCCCGGGCGGCCCGCGCATCATCGAGGCCCAGACCCGCGTCGGCGGCGACCAGATCTGGGAGATGTGCCAGCTGGTCGGCGGGGCGGACCAGATCACCGAGACGATGTGCGCACTGCTGGACCTGCCGGACCCGCCGCGCGTACCCCGGGCCCGCGCGGCCGCCATCCGTTTCTTCTCCTACGAGAACGTCCGCGTCCGGCACGTCACCGGTCTCCCCGACGCCGAGCGGGCCCCCGGCGTCGTCCGGGTGGAGTGCACTCTGCGGCCCGGCCGGGAACTGGGCCCCCTCCTGTCCTCCGTCCACCGCCAGGGTTACGCCCTCTGCACCGGCGACAGCACGAAGGACGCCGTCGCCAAGGCCGAGGCGGCGCGGGATCTGGTCCGCGTGGACCACGAACCGCTCACCGTCACGCCGGCCCGGTAGAGCGGCGGCGAAGGACCCGCGCGACGGCCCACGCGGCCCCCGTACCGAGCCAAGGAGGAACCATGCGAATTCTGGTCTCCGGCACCAACAGGATGTGCCACGACCGGCTCCGCGACCAAGGGCACGAGCTGGTGCTTTTCGTGCCACGGGGGAGGGCCCGGCCGGAGGACGCGGTCGGCCGGTACACCCATGTGGTCGTCCTCGACGACAGCGCCGGCCCCGACCTGTGGGCCGACATCGCGGAGTCCCTGCACCGCCGCGCGCCCTTCGCCGCCGTCGCCGCGTACAACGAGCACACCTACCCCGTCGTGCGGGCCGTCAGCGAGCGGCTGGACATCCCCACCACCGTCGACCTCGACCTGTACGAGCGGGTGCTCGACAAGGCGAGGATGCGGGCGGTCCTCGACAAGCACGCCATCCCGAGCTGCCGGTACGGCTTCGCCCGCGGACGGCAGGCCGTGCTGGAGGCCGTCGCGGAGATCGGACCGCCGTGCGTCGTCAAGCCGGTGGACACCGAGGGCAGCGTGGGCGTGTCGCACATCGACACGGCCGAGGACATCGAGACGGCCCTGCGCCGGGTCGGCTCGCACCACATCGAACGCGGTGTACTGGTCGAGGAGTTCCTGGACGGCGAGGAGTACAGCGTCGAGGCGATCTCCGTCGGCGGCGCCCACCGCGTCGTCGCCGTCACCCGGAAGTTCACCGACCCCGCGACCTTCGTCTCGCGGGGCCACGTGGTGCCCGCCCCGCTCACCCCCGGGGAGCACGACGACGTGGTCGCCTACGTCACCCGGGTCCTCGACGCCTTCGGCTTCCACGACTGCCCCTCGCACACCGAGGTCATGCGCACCTCGCGCGGGCCCCGGATCATCGAGATGCACAACCGGGTCGCCGGGGACGCCATCATGGACCTCGTCCGGCTCTCCACCGGCGTGGACCTCTACGACCTGATCGCCCGCCAGAGCATCGGTGAGGACGTCGGTGCCCTGCTGCCCGCGGAGATCGTCCACGCGCGCAGCGCCGCGGTCTGGTACGCGGCTCCCTCCGGGCCGCCGACGAACTCCCTGCTGGACGTGGAGGGGGTCGAGCGGGTCCGCGACCTGCCGTACGTCGACACCGTCACGCTGCTGCGGCAGCCGGGAAGCCCCCAACCGGCGGTCGGACACAACTTCGACCGCTCCGGGTGTGTCATCGCCGTCGGCGACACACCCGAACAGGCACTGGACCGTGCCCGCGAGGCGACCGGCATGCTCCGTTTCATCTACACCTGGAGCGCCCCGGAGGTGTGAGGGGACCGCACGGACCGGCCAGGGTCGGCCGCGGCGTGGTCACGGTCCTGGCGTCACGGCCCTGGCACCGTGCCGCGGGCCAGGCCGGTCAGCCGTTCGGCGTCCGGCGTGCCGGGTTCGGCGGACCAGAGCACGAGTTGCTGCTCCGGCGCGCCGGCGTAGTGGAAGGTGTCCCAGTCGAGGGTGAGGTCGCCGACGACGGGGTGGGTGATGCGCTTGCTGCCGAAGTCCTGATGCGCGACGCGGTGTTCGGCCCACCAGACCCGGAACTGCCGGTCGGCCACGGACAGCTCACCCACCAGAGCCGTCAGCGCCGGATCCGCGGGACTCGTACCGGCCTCCATCCGCAGCACCTCCACGCACGTGCGGGCGACGTCCTCCCACTCGGAGTAGATCTCCCGCATCACGGGGTCGGTGAAGACCATGCGGACGTAGTTGCGCTCGGCTTCCGGCACCCGTGCGAAATCACACAGCAGCCTCGCCGCCAGCGGGTTCCACGCCAGGATGTCGAGGCGCGGCCCGAAGACGATGGCGGGCGTAGCGGTGAGCTGCCCCAGCAGCCGCGTGAGGTGCGGGTGCACCCGGGGCCTGACCGGCCGACGCGGCGCGTTGCGGTGCCCCGCCCGGGCGGCCTGGTCGAGCAGCCCCTCGACGTACGTCCTCTGATCGCCGTCGAGCCGCAGCTCCCGCACGAGCGCGTCGAGCACCGGCTGCGACGGCGCCAGCCGGCCCTGCTCGATGCGCACGTAGTAGTCGGTGCTGATCGCGGCGAGCTGGGCCACCTCTTCACGGCGCAGACCCCGGACGCGACGCCGGGTGTGCCCGGGCTCGGGCAGCCCGACCTGTGCGGGCGTCAGCTCGCCACGGCGATGCTTGAGGAACTCACCGAGCTCACGAAGGTGCGCGGAACCAGCCATCAGTCCAGCTTGGCACCAGGACGGGTCCGCTGCCTGGGAAAGATCCTTCCTAGGAAACAGTCCGACCTTCTCCCGGCCCGCCGTCGGCCGGACAGTGGACAGGGGCCCGCAGATCGCCGGCCGTCCACGACCGCAAGGAGCAGAGAATGAGGACTGACGTCCGCTTCCCGACCAACGGCCTTCAGCTCGCAGGCCACCTTCACCTCCCCGAGGGCGCCGACGGTCCGCTCGCCGCGATCGTCGTCGGCCACCAGACGACCGGCGTCAAGGAGCAGTCGCCGACGGTGTACGCCACGCGTCTGGTAGCGGCGGGCTTCGCCGCCCTCACCTTCGACGCCGCCTTCCAGGGCGAGTCCGAGGGCATGCCCCGCGGCCTGGAGGACCCGTTCCAGCGCGCCGAGGACTTCCGCGCGGCCGTCTCCTACCTCACCACGCGGCCCGAGATCGACCCCGACCGCATCGGTGTGATGGGCGTGTGCGGATCGGGCGCCTACGTGCCCTACGCCGCCCAGACGGACCACCGGATGAGGGCGGTGGCGGGCGTCTGCGGCACCGACGTCCCGAGCTTCTTCCGCGGCGCCGACCCCGACGGCTGGAAGGAGATGGTGGCGGCCTCGGGCAAGCTCCGCAGCGCCGAAGCCGCGGGCGAACCGGCCGCCACCTTCCCCGCCCTGCCCGACAAGGCCGACGCCGACACCCCCGCCCCGACCGCCGAGTTCATCGACTACTACAAGACGCCCCGGGGCCGGCACCCCCGCTCCACCGGGGACGTGGTCGTCCGCAGCGCCGACCTCCTCGACCAGTTCGACTCCTTCGCCGACGTCGCGAAGATCGCGCCCCGCCCCCTGCTCATGATCGCCGGCACCGAGGCCGTCACCCGCGGCTTCTCCGAGAAGGCGGTCGCCGACAGCCCCGGCAACGCCGAGTTGTTCCTCGTCGAGGGCGCCACCCACGTCGACCTGTACGACCGCGACGAGTACGTCACGCCCGCCGCCGCCAAGCTCGTCGAGTTCTTCACGAAGCACCTCTCCTGACACCGGTGCGGGGCGCGGGCCGCGCGCCTTGTCCGCGTGGCGTCTCCCTGGGTGGGGCGTCATCCGCTGAGCGTTTGTCAGATCTCCCCGGGCCACGAGAGTTGACCGCAGGGCCTCGGGCCGGCGAGACCCGGGCTCTCCCCGAAGCGGCGCATTACGTACCGCCAGGCGGCTCCTCCAGTGGCGGGGCGAGAGAAGCGTGCATACAACGGGATGACGCTCATGTGCGGGCCGAGGACACCCGCTGAAATGGAGAAGTGAAGATGACGGCTGAGTCATTCTCTGCCGAGCCCGAGACTTCCGCGGCCGGCGAGCCCAGGGTCTCGGCGCCTGCCCACTGGGGCACCGCGCAGCTCGACGTCCCACCCCCGCCTTCTGTCCGGCCTGCGGCATGGCCGCAGGCGGCGGACGCCGGCACGGTCGATGCCCCAACGGGCCAGGCGCCGCACCACACCCCCGACATCGACTCCGGCGTCGCCCAGGAGCGGACGGCCTCCGCCCCTGCGACGGAGCCCGTCCTCGCCCCTCCGACGGAGCCCCCCTTCGCCTCTCAGGCCCCTCCGGTGGAGCCCCCATCCGCGCCTCCCGTGGAGGCGGCTTCCGACGCCGACGGCGAGGCGGTGGAGGAGCTCATTCGCATCGCCGTGGTGGCCCGCCCCGTGGACGACATCGCCGAGTTGGTGACCCGTCTGGAGCAGACACCTGACGGGGCGTCGACCGCCGCGTGCGTCCTGCGCCTGGCCTCCGTCGCCCGTTCCGTGGACGACGTCGGCCGGCTGGTGGAGCTGCTCGGCCCGCCCGAGCACCCCACGGGCTACATGGACGAGGCGATCCAGCACGCCGCGAAGGAGCGGCCGGTCCCGGAGGTCACCCGCCTGGTCCAGCTGCTCTCCGTCTCCTCGGGCGACCCGCACAGCGGCGCCGAAGCGGTGCACGCCGCCGCCACGAACAGGTCCGTCGAGGACCTGATGCAGCTCATTGTGGGCCTGGCCGGGAACAGGCGCGGCGACGCTCCCCTGGTGAGGTCCGCACAGGTCGCGCCGCCCGCGACGACCGGACCGGGGTCGTCGCCGGCCGGGCAGCCGGAGTACGCGTCCCCCGGGTTCGCGCCTCACCCGGCGGCGGACGCCCCGCGTCCGTCGAAGGAGCGGAACGCCGCCACGCCGCAGGTGTGGATGCGGCGCGCCGCAGGGGTGCTGATGCTGCTCTGCGCGGTCGCCCATCTCCCGATGGACTGGTCGCAGGGGTCCGCGCTCGGTCTCGCCGCGGCGGTCGGCGTCTGCGCCCTCTGCGCCGTGGTGGGCTTCGCTCTCTGTCTGACCCGCTCGCTGGCCGCGGCTGTGGCGAGCATCCTGGTCGCCGGGGCGCTGGCCGTCGGACATCTCGTCGACGACCGGATCGACTCCGACCTGCTCGCTCAGGTGCTGCGGCCCGAGGGCATTCCCGCGGCGCTTCCCGCGCTCGCGGCGGTGCTCGCCGCGCTGGCCGCCCTGCTGACCGTGGCACTCACGGTGGCCGGCCCGCGCACCCCGGCCGCCGATCGCGACCCGGAGCCGGACCCGGGCGTCTGATCGCCCACTGAAGCTGCCCCGACCACGGACGACGGTGTCACCACACCGTCTTCGTGGCGGGGCAGCGGCGTGTCCCGGCCCGCACGGTCGCGTCATCCGTACGGCGCGTGCGGGCCGCGTCGACCAGGTCCTCGATACGGGCGATGTCCCCGGAGGCACTTCGGCCGCTTCACCCGGCCCGGCCCTTCCGGCGAGGGGAGCAACTGTCGCGGAAGCCGGTGGCGCGACGCCTGTCACGTCATGACGACGGCGACCGCGTCCTTCACCAGGAACGCCGCGATGGCGGCGAAGGTGACTCCGGCGACCATGTTCACCGTCACGGCGGTACGGCGCCCCCGTACCAGCCCCTGGCCGAGCCGGCCGGCGAAGAGGCCGATCGTGCTGTCCCAGACGAGCCCCATGACGAGGAAGATCAGCCCGAGGACCAGCAACTGGAGCCAGAGCGGCCCCTGCTCCGGGTTGGTGAAGCGCGGCAGGAACGCGGCGAAGAACAGCACGGTCTTGGGGTTGAGCAGGTTGGTGAGGACGGCACGGCGCAGGACCTGGCGTTCGGGCGGCGTCTCGGGGGCCTCGGCCGGCGCCTTCCTGGCGGTGCGGATCGTGGTCACCGCCAGCCAGCCCAGATAGAGGCCACCGACCAGCTCCACCAGCATCAGGGCCATGGGGGTGGAGCGCAGCAGGACGGCGAGACCGAGCGCGGCGGCCGTGACGTGCACGACCATGCCCAGGGCCATGCCCGTGGCGGAGACCAGACCGGCCCGCGGACCGCGTTCCAGGGCCACGGCCACGATGTACGCGGCGTCGGGCCCGGGAGCGACGGTGATGATCGCGACCGCCGCCAGATAGGCAGGCAGAAGAGTGGGGTCCAACATGCCAACCTCCCGTAACGCGTATGTTCCACTCATCACGTTACCGGGTCAGTGCGGTCGCTGCAACGCGAGAATGCGCCTCAACGCGTTACACTGGGAGGTATGGCAGTCACTCTCACGGAGATCCCGCTCCAGGCACTGACGGATCTGGTCAACGGCTGGGGCACGCTGCCGCGCCAGGATGACGGCCGGGGTGACGATCCGCTCCGGCCCGTCGCCGATATCGCGGAGCGGCTCGGCCTGCCCGCGCGTGTGAGCACCGCGCTGACCCCGGAGGCGCTCGCCGACGCCGCGGACCGCCTCCACGTGGTCTTCGCCGCTCCGGACGGCGCGGCGTGCGCGCCGGCCCTGACGCGCCTGTTGCGCGACAGCGGCGTCCGTCCCGTCCTGGACACGAGGGCCGATGGCGCGCCGCGCGCCGCGTGGAGCGTCGAGGACACCGAGGAAGCCCTGCTCGCGGCGGCGGCGATCACCCTGCGTCAGTACCTCGCCGACCACGGGTTCGCGCGTATCGGCATCTGCACCGGAGGTCACTGCGCGGACGTCTACGTCGACCAGTCACCGGGCGGGCGGCGCCGCTTCTGCTCGGTGACCTGCCAGAACCGGACGCGCGTGGCGGCGTTCCGCAGCCGCAGGGCGGCCGCCGCCGGATGAGCGCCCGGCCCTGACGGGCGCGTCAGGGCCGGGCGGGGGATCAGTCGCCGCTCAGCTCCTCGACGTGGGCCAAGGTGTCGCTGCCGAGCAACTGGCCGGCCGTGACCTCCACGCCGTGTTCGCGGGAGAGCCGGAGCCGGAGCTTGCCGGCCATCAGCGAGTCGAGGCCGTAGTCGCGCAACGGTCGCCGGTCGTCCAGCTCGGCCGGTTCCATCCCCAGGGCCGCGCCCGCGAGGTCGCGGATCGGACGGCTGTGCCGGGCGGTCGCCGGCTCGGCGCGGGCGGACTCCGCGACGGCCGGCGCCGGGCTCGGGCGGGGCGCCGACGTGGGGGGCGCCGGTGTGTGGGCGGGCGGCCGCTGGGCGATCCGGTCGGCGACGCGGGCCGCCGCGGCCCGGAGCCGCGAACGGCGCACACCCGTGGCGGCGCGCGCGGACGGGGCCGGCACCTTGCGCAGCCGGATCCCGGCGAAGGAGGCGAGTACGCGGCCGTCCGGCGCGATGACGGTCACCTCCGCGACCGGGTCCGCCCCGGTGATACGGCACGTGCTCCAGAACTCGTCCGGCAGATCCTCGAAGAGCTGTACCGAGCCGAACGCCTCGGGCACATAGGAGACGGCGGTCCGTGAGGCGGGCGCCGCGGCCAGCAGCGGTTGCAGGGCGACCTCCCAGGCGGCGGGCGCCGGGGCCTTGGGGTGGCGCATGCGGGCGACGGCCTCCCCGTCCCGGCGCCACAACTGCTGTACGGAGCGCAGCGCCTCCCCGACGTGCAGCCCTCGGCCTTTCGCGACCTCGTAGAAGGCGTCGGCGGTGACGTACCCGTGGCAGCGGCCCAGAGCGGCGTCCAGCGCCTGTGTGGCGTCGGCGCACTCCACCCCCTCGACCGGGCGGGCCAGCGCCGTCGCACACAGGGTCGAGGAGCCGGAGTCGCCGCTGACCGCGTCCACCGTGGCGTGGCGCGAGCCGTCGGACGACGGCACGCCGACCGTGGTCCGCAGCGAGATCCGGCGGTCGGGCGTCATCTCGACCGGCTCGGTGCCCAGTTCGACATGGTCCAGGGCGAAGAGCTGTCCAGGCGCCGCGTCGCGGGCGGCCTCCAGCGCGGTGGCCACGAACACGGCCGGGGGCACCGGCGTCATGCCGTGGAACGACACGCCTTCGTCCGGTCCCGGCAGTCCGAGATCGTCCAGCTCGTCCTGGCGTACGTGCGGCGCGGCGGGCTGCGGGGCGGCGGGCTGCCGGAACTGCGTCAGATCCCACGAGTAGTGGGGGAGCGGAACGGGCCGGGAAGGCCGCGGGTACCAGCGGCTCCAGTCCACATCGGCGCCACACGCGTACAACTGTCCGACGGCGCACAGGAGGTGTCGCCGCTCGTCCTGGTCCCGGCGCAGTGAAGGAACGGCGGAGCTCTCGGAGTCGGCGAGGATCTCGTCGAGGGCGCCCTTCAGTACCGGATGCGGACTGATCTCGACGAATACGCTGCCCTGCGCCCGGGCCAGGCCCTCGACGCTCCCGGCGAACCGGACGCGGCTGCGCAGGTTGTCCGCCCAGTAGCCGGCCGCGAGTTCGGGGCCGCGCAGGGTCCCACCGGTGACCGTCGAGATCAGCGGGGTCATGGTGGGGGCCGGCGTGAGATGGCCGAGCTCGGTGAGCAGATCGTCGTGCAGCGCGTCCATCAGGGGTGAGTGGGAGGCCACGTCGACCTTGACCGGATGGCACGGCACACCGCGCTCGTCCAGGGACCGGCACAGTTCGGCCAGGGCCTCCCGTTCTCCGGCGAGCACGCTGGCCGTGGGCGCGTTCTCCGCCGCCACGCAGACGGCTCCTTCGTAGGGGGCCACGGCCGACGCCGCGTCCGCGGCGCTCAGTTCGACACAGACCATCGCGCCCCGGCCTGCGGTGCGCTGCATGAGGCGGCTGCGGCGGCAGATGACCGAGGCCGCGTCCTGCAAGGACAGCGCTCCCGCCACGTGCGCCGCGGCCACTTCGCCCATGCTGTGCCCCACGCACGCGTCGGGGGTGACACCGAGGGCGCGCCAGGCGGCGGTCAGCGCCACTTCGACGGCCCACAGCACCGGCTGGACGCGCTCGACCTCGGTGGGCAGCTCGTCCGCGTGCAGAGCCTCGACCACGGACCAGCCGAGTTCCCGGCCCACAGCCGCGTCGCAGGCCAGCATCTGTGTGCGGAAGGAGAGTGAGGACGCGTACAGCTCGCGCCCCATGCCCAGCCACTGGGAGCCCTGGCCAGGGAAGACGAACACGGTCCTGCGCGCCGCCCCGAACCCCGCCTCGCCGAGGCCCCCTTGGGCGGTCCGCTCGCCCGCGGCGAGCGCCCGCAGCTGCCCGGCCATGTCCGCGTGCGTCGCGGCGACCGCCCAGAGCCGGTGGGGGAGCGGGTCGCGGCGGGTGGCGGCGGTCGCGCAGATCTCCCGCAGCGACTGCCCGTGTCCCGCGCCGCCGCGCTCCAGGTGCGCCGCGTGCGCGTCGGCCAGGCGCAGGAGCGCGGCGCGGGACTTGGCCGTGAGCACCAGCAGTTGGGGGTGCGGGATGCCGGTGTCCGAGACGGAGGTGCCGATGTCGGCGATCGGAGTGGTGGCGTCCGCGGCCGCGTCCATGACCGGAGTGTCGGCGCCTCCGGTCGGTGCTTGCATGTCTGTGCTCGTCGGCGTCGCGTGCTGCCCGGCCGGGGGAGCGGCGGCAGAGGGCGCGGTCCGCGGGCCGGGGGCGTAGGCACCGACCACCACATGCGCGTTGGTGCCGGAGAGTCCGAAGGAGCTGACGCCGAGAAGCGCGGTGGGCCCGGCCGGTCGTACGGGAATCGTCTCGCGCACGACCTCCACCGGCAGCCGGCCGTCGGCCAGGAGGGGGTGCGGGTCGCCGCAGTGCAGGGATGCCGGGATCTCGCCGTGCCGTGCGATGAGCACCGACTTGATGAGGCCCGCGATCCCCGCCGCGGCCTCGGCGTGCCCGATGTTGGACTTCACGGACCCGGTCAGCAGCGGCCGCCCGCCGGATCCCTCGGGGGCGAACGCGGCGGCCAGCGCCCGCAGTTCGACCGAGTCGCCGACCGAGGTGCCCGTGCCGTGCGCCTCGACGTAGTCGAGCTGGTGGGCGGAGACGCCCGCGCTGCGGCAGGCCTCCTCGATCATGTGGACCTGCCCGTCCACCGAGGGCTGGAGCAACAGGCCGCTGGCCCGGCCGTCGTTGGTGACGGCGGAGCCCAGCAGCAGGGCGAGCACCGGGTCGCCGTCGCGCTCGGCGTCACGGAGCCGCTTGAGCACCACGGTGCCGACACCGTCGCTGCGCACGAATCCGTCACCGCCCGCCGCCCCGAACCGGCAGCGGCCGCCCGGCGAGAGCATGCCGCCCTGGGAGTAGGCGATGGCGTCGTCGGGGGCGAGGACGAGGTTCACGCCGGCGGCGATGGCGAGGTCGCACTCCCCGGTGAGCAGGCTCTGCCGCGCCGCGTGCACGGCGACGAGCGACGACGAACAGGCGGTGTCCATGACGAGGCTGGGACCGCGCAGGTCCAGGGCGTAGGAGACGCGCCCCGACGTGACGGCCCGCAGGCGGTTGCCGACCACTCCGTGCACGTCGCGCCGCAGGGGAGGGGCGCCGGTGTCCCCGTACTCGGCCGTGGCCTGTCCGACGAAGACCCCGCCGTGGGTGCCGGCCAGGCTCGACGGCCGGATGCCGGCGGATTCCAGGGACTCCCACGTGACCTGGAGCAGTAATCGTTGCTGCGGGTCCATGCCGGTCGCCTCCGCCGGTGAGATCCCGAAGAAGGCGGCGTCGAAGCCGAAGGCGTCGGTCAGGAATCCGCCGTGGCGGGAGACCGTGCGGCCCGGATCGCCGGTGTGCTCGCTCACGTACGGGGTGACGTCGAACCGTTCGCGGGGGACCGGTGACACGGCGTCCACACCGGCCAGCAGGTTCGCCCAGAAGGCGTTCACGTCGTCGGCGCCGGGAAAGCGGCAGGCCATGCCCACCACTGCTATCGGCGATCGGTCGTCGGCCGGGGCGTGCTCCATCTCCAGGTCCGCCTTCTGTGTGAGGGCTGTGCCCGGCGGTCGACGCGGGACACGAGGACTAGCTGAGACTTGCGCGGTGCAAAAATATACTAAGGGTCAACTTTGGCCCGGAGTCAATGGTGCGTGACGGTGGTGGTTCTGGTGTCGCTCCGGGGGTTGCCGCACCGCGTGGTGCAGGGACTTCCGACTCCCCAGCCCAGGGGGAGCCAAACCGGCGTACGGAGATGAAGATGGATCGTGCCTGCTCGTGGCGGTGCGATCAGTCCCTGGCGGGGGACGTCGACTCGTGGCCGCCGGGTGAGACCCAGCCGCGCCGCGCGTAGGAGAGCGAGCCGGCGAGGATGATGCGCACGATCTCGCGCAGCTCCATGCGGAGCGGGGCGTGCGCCTCAGGGGCCTGGGACCAGCGGTAGAGGTGGCCCAGATAGGCGTCGCGCAGGAGATTGCCCACGCGCGCGGGGTCCACGTCGGGAGCGATGTCCCCCCGCTTGCGGCCGGTCTCGATGATGTCGGCGAAGAACTGGGCGGTGTACGGCTCCTCGAAGATGGGCCGGCCCGACTTGACCCATGCGGTGAGCATGGCGGGGACCACGTCCCGCTCCGACTCGTTGAACTCCGCCAGGACCGACATGCAGCGCTCGAGGTGGACCGCGACGTCGTCGTGGGGGCCCTGCGGTGTCTGGTCCATGGTGGCGACCAGGTGCTGCCTGCGCTTGTCCGCCCAGGCCAGGACGATGTCTTCCTTGCGCTGGAAGTAGTTGAAGAAGGTGCCCCTGGCCACGTCCGCGCGCTCGGCGATCTGGTCGATGGTCGTGCGCTCGTACCCCTGCTCGGCGAAGAGCCCGAGCGCGGACGCGTACAAGCCGTCACGGACGCGCTGCTTGCTGCGCTCCCGGCGCCCCATGGGGGCCGGCCCTGCGGCTGTCATGAGGGTTGCCCCTTTCGTCCCGATCCGCATTCGTGAACCATAGTACAACATTGCGTGCGGACGTGTGTCGAGCCGTCTGCACGCCGTTGGAAGAATCGTCCTGTACGCATCGAGGTTGCGCCACAATTTCGGCCACCGAGTGGGCAGTTGACTCCGGCATAAAAATAGATGCGAGTCCAAATATCCTCTGAAACTCCGCTCTCAACTGCGGAGTTGACGCTCCGTGGCGATCAACCAGGCGTGGAACATGCCGACTTGTCCGTAATCCCGGTGTTGAGATGGGCTTGAGTGATCTTGGGATGGCGTCTATAAATGGACTTCAGTTCATTGAAATGGACTCACCAGGGGAGCGGCTCCGATGCACGCGTTACTTCGTACGGAACGAACGACCATCGGCCGGGACGACGCCTGGCGCTGTGTGGTCTCCACCGTGGAGCAGGCCGAAGCGGGAGCGACCGCCGTGCTGCTCGTGCAGGGAGGGCCCGGTATCGGTAAGTCGCTGCTCCTGCGCGACGCCGCCGCATGGGCCGGCGCGCGGGGGCTTCCGGTCGCGACACATACGGCGGACTTCGGCCACCGCGGCGCAAGTTCCGTCGGCGAAGGCTCCGTCGGGCCGCCCCGCTTCGTCGCCGTCGACGACGTCCAGTCGCTCTCGGCCTCCGCGGAGCGGGCACTGCGCAGGGCGATCCGCCGCGGCGACGACGCGCCCGTGGTCTGGATACTGGCGGCTCGTCCCGGACGCACCGCCGAGCGGTTGCTGCGCGAGTGCCCGGGCACCGTGACACGCACCGTGCTGCGGCCGCTGCCCGCACCGCAAGCGACCGCGCTGGCCGCCAAGTTGATGGGCTTTCGGGCACTGCCCGGTCAGGTCGCGCGACAGGTGGCCGAGGCGAACGGGGATCCGCAGCTCATCACCGATCTCGTACAGGGGCTGACCGAGGAGATACCCGGCCCCGAGGCCGAGGTGCCCGACGGCCGGGAGGCCCGCTACCCACTGCCCACCCGCGTGCACATCGCGGTCGAACAGCGCCTGGCGCGACTCTCGCCGCGCACCCGGCAGGCGGTGTGCAGGGCCGCCGTGGGCACCCCCGCACCGGGGCCCGGCGCGCAGGCCACCGGCACGTCCCTGGAGCGCCACGAGTCCACCGCGCTGGCGCCCTTCCTGGACGAGGCGGTCGCGGCCGGACTCCTGCGGACCTACGACGACGGACGCGTGGCCTTCGCCAGCCCGTTGCTCCGCAGCGAAGTGGCGCGCTCCGAGCGCCTCTCGCCCTCCACGGCGCCCGCCGTCCGCCCGGGACCCGCGCAGGACGTGGCCGCCCACCCGGCCCCCGAGCCGTACGCGGCCCAGGAGCGGACACCGGAACCGGCCGCCCGCGTGGAGGAACTGTGGCGGGCGGGCGACGCCGTCGCCTCGCTGCGCCTCGGACGCCGTGTCGTCTCCGAGGACATCGGGGCGCACGGGACGTCGGCCGCCGCGGCGACGGTCTCCGAGAAGCTCGCCGCGATGGGCCGCGCCGGCGAGGCGTGGCAGCTGCTCGACCGGGCGCCCGACGAGCCGCTCACCGAGAGCGGCCGGTCCTGCGAGACGACGCTGGCACGCGCCCGCCTGCTGCTGCGGGCGGGCAGGATCGAGGAGGCCCGCCGCGCGGCGCACCGTGTCACGCGGTTCGACGACACGGCGGGCGCGGCGGCCTACCGTCCCATGGGCCAGGCGGTGGCGGCGATGGTCGCGCTGCGGTGCGGGGACCTCTCCGAGGCCGTCGACCACATGGACCACTGCCTCGTCTCGTTGCAGGACAGCGACGAACCCCTCGACTCCCCTATGTACGGGTGGGTGCGGGCGCAGCTGGTCGCCGCTCGGCACGGCGCGCGCCCCGCGATCCGGCTCCTGTCCGCGACGGACGGCGAACCCGGCGCGCACCTGTGGCGTGAACCGTCCCTGTATCTGGAGGAGCCCGGCGCCGCCGCCTGGCTGGTGCGGCTGGCGCTGAGCGTCGGCGACACGGAACTCGCCGAGGACGTCGTGGAGAGGACGGCGGAACTCGCCGAACTCAACGGTGGGCTCCCGGAGATCGTCGCCGTCCACGACCACGCGCGCGGCCTCGTGCGCGGCGACCTGGACGCCTTGCGGGCCGCCGCCGCCGGGCACTGCGGCGCATGGGCGCGCGGCTGCGCCCGGGAGGACCTGGCCGTCGTCTCGCTGCGCACCAGGGCGCTGGGCCGGCCCGAGTGGGCGCACACCCTGGAGTCCGCGCTGGAGGATTTCCGGGCCTGCGGTGCGAGCCGTGACGCGGCGCGCGTGGGGCAGCGGCTGCGGACGGTCGGCCGGCACACCGCCCCCCAGCGGTTCCGGCGCGAGAGCGGGACCGGCTGGGAGACGCTGAGCGAGGTCGAGCGCACCATCGCGCATCTCGCTGGCTCCGGACTGACGAACCGTCAGATCGCCCAGCGGGTCTATCTCTCGCCGCACACGGTCAACTACCACCTGCGGAAGATCTACCCGCGCCTCGGCGTCGGTTCGCGGGTCGAACTCAGCGGCGCGATGCAGCTGTCACGGGCGTAGAGCTCCGCCCGGCACGGCGGCCCCCCACAGTCCACCACCCCCAGCACACGTGCCTCCCACTCGTCGAGCGGGAGGCACCAGGAGTGACACAACATGACCCGGAACCCACGCGTACCCCGCGTCGCGGTCGTCGGCGCCGGTGCCGCCGGCGCGCTGACCACCGTCCAGCTGCTGAACCGCGCGGCGGAGCACGGTGTCGCGCTCGACCTGACCCTGATCGATCCGTCCGAGCGGTCCGGTCCAGGACTCGCCTACGGCACCGGCGAGCGCCGCCATCTGCTCAACGTGCCGGCGAGCAGGATGAGCGCGCTGCCCGACGACGCCGGACACTTCGTGCGCTGGCTCGGCGCCCACCGTCCCGCAGCCGCACCGGACGACTTCGTCGCCCGCCAGGACTACGGCCAGTACCTCGCCGACGTACTGGAGCACGCTGTCCGGACGAGCGGCTCCGGACGGCCGCGCCGCCTGCACACACGGGTCGTCGGCGTGCACCGGCAGGACCGCTCCATGACCCTGGCCCACGCCGACGGCGCCCGGCTGACGGCGGACGCCGCCGTACTGGCCCTGGGGAACTTCGCCCCCGCCGCCGAGTGGGCCGGGGACGCGCTGCGGGCCGACCCCCGCTTCGTGGCCGACCCATGGGCGCCGGGCGCCCTGGACGCCGTCGACGGCACGGGCGACGTCCTGCTCGTGGGCACCGGACTGACCATGGCCGACGTGGCGATCACACTCGCCGGGCCCGGCCGGGTGCTGCACGCCGTCTCCCGGCACGGACTCGTCCCGCACACCCACCTCGCCTCCCCGGCCCCGCCCGCCGCGCCGTGCCCGCTGGACGGCGCCCGCGGCCTGGACGCGCTGCGCCGTGACATCCGTCGCCACCTGGCTGCGTGCCGCCGCGAACGCGGCGACTGGCGGCCGGGCATGGACGGACTGCGCCCGTTGACCGCGGGCCTGTGGCAGCAGCTCACCGCCGCGGACCGCTCGCGGTTCCTCCAGGAGGACCTGCGCAGTTGGGAGGTGCACCGGCACCGTCTCGCGCCCCCGACGGCGGCCCGGCTGCGCGTGCTGCGCGGGCGGGGACGGCTGCGGGTGTCGGCCGCCGAGATCGTCGGGGCCACCGCGGAGCGCGACGCCGTGCGTGTACGGCTCGGCGACGGCAGGGAGTTGCGGGTGGCCGCGGTGATCAACTGCACCGGCGCGCGCACCGACCTGCACCGCGCGGGGGACCCGCTGGTGGACGGCCTCCTGCGGGACGGGACCGCCCGGCCGGGCCCCGCGGGCCAGGGGCTCGACACGGCGGGCGACGGCCGGCTGGTCCCCGCCGCCGGTCCTGCCGCGCCGCTGTGGACGATCGGGGCGCCCCGCCGAGGCAATCTCCTGGAGACGACGGCGATGCCCGAGATCCGCGGCCAGGCCGCGCAGGTGGCCGACAGCGTCCTGCGAGCCGTCGCCCCCTCGGCCGTGCCCGTAGCGCCGGAGTACCGGGGCGAGCCCGTCGCTACGCCCACCTGAACACCGGGGACCGACGCCACGGCCCCTGATACGCCAGGGCAACCCGGTCAGGACAACCGGGTACTTGAACGCCGGGGGCCGACGCCACGGCCCCCCGCGACATGCCAGGGCCACCCGGTCAGGACGGCCGGGTGGCCCTTGGCGTGCCGGTGTGCGGCCTATCGCGGCGCGACGAGTCGCAGCGCCCGCGTCAGGACGGCTTCGGCGGTGATGCCGTTACGCTCCAGCAGGTGTTCGTGGCCACCGCTGCCCGCCGCGAAGGCATCGGGCACCCCCACCCGCAGCACCGGCGCGCAGGGCCGGGCCGCGGACGTGACCTCGGCGACGGCCGACCCCAGACCGCCCTGGACCCAGTGCTCCTCCACGGTGACGATGCCGGCCGTCGTGCGCGCGGCGTCCAGCAGAGCCGCCTCGTCCAGGGGCTTGACGGTGTGCATGTTGAGCACCCGCGCCGAGACGCCCCGCGCGGCCAGGAGATCGGCGGCCTCCAGCGCCCTGAGGACCGGGTACGGGCCGGTGGCGACGAGGGTGACGTCCGAGCCGCGGCGCAGCGTCTGCGCCTTTCCCAGCCTGACCGGCTCCGCGTCCGCCGGCAGCGCCGGGGTCGCGCCGCGGCCCAGACGCAGATAGACGGGCCCGGGGAGCGCGGCCGCGGCCCGCACCATGGTCCCCGCCTGCTCCGCGTCGGCGGGCACGAGGACGGTCATGTGCGGCAGCAGCCGCATGACGGCGAGGTCTTCGAGGCAGTGGTGCGTGGCTCCCAGATGGCCGGCGGCCAGGCCGCTGTGCGTGGCGGCGATCCGGACCGGGACATCGTTGCGCGCGATGTCGAGCTTCACGGACTCCAGGGCCCGGGTGGTCGCGAACGTGGCCATGGTGTTGACGAAGGGCCGGAACCCCACGGCGGCGAGGCCCGCCGCCGTGCTCAGCAGATTCTGCTCAGCTATCCCCAGATTGACGTAATGGGCGGACAGGTCGCCCCAGTCGACCGGGTTGAAAAGGCCCGTGTCGCTGTCGAGGCACACCACGCGCGCGTCGGACCGCATGAGCTCCACGAGCTGGTCGCGGTAGACCTCACGGTTGGGCCGCGGCGGATCCGGGGCGATGGCGGGTGCGTCGAGCAAGGTCGTCTGCGTCACGATCGGCTCCCCCTCGGGTCACGGGCGGTCAGCGCGGCCTGGGCCCGCCGCCGCTGTCGGTCGGTCAACTTGGCGTAATGGCTGCGCACTTGCCCTTCCACCTGCGGCATGCCCTTGCCCTTGACGGTCCGGGCGATGACGACACGCGGCTTGCCCGTGGGGACCTCGGGCGGGCGCAGGGCCTCGGCGAGGCGGTCCGGATCATGGCCGTCGATGTCGTGGACGTCCCAGCCGAAGGCGGCCCAGCGGTCCGCCAGCGGTTCCAGCGCCGCGTTCTCCTCGGTGGAGCCGGTGATCTGCAGACGGTTGCGGTCGACCACCGCCACCAGGCGGTCCAGGCCGTGGGTGCTCGCCGCCATGGCCGCCTCCCACACCGATCCCTCCTGCAACTCGCCGTCACCCATCACCACGTAGCACCACCGGTCGGCCTCCGCGAGCCGGAAGCCGAGCGCGTGCCCGACGCCCACGGACAGGCCGTGCCCCAGCGCTCCGGTGGGCCACTCCACCCCGGGGATCTCGGCGTGCGGATGAGCGGTCAGCGGCCCGTCGGGCCGGCCGTAGCGTTCGATGTGGTCCTCGGGGACGAACCCGTACTCGGCGAGCGCCGCGTACAGGCCGATCGCGCCGTGCCCCTTGCTCAGGATCAGGACGTCGCGGTCGGGGGCTTCGGGGTGCTCCGGGTCGATCCGGAGCACCGAGGAGTAGAGGGTCACGAGGATCTCCGTCAGGGACAGGGATCCGCCCAGGTGGCCGCCTTCGGGGTTGGCACACATGTCGACGACACGTTGGCGTACGCGGCGGGCGCGTTCGGCCGTACTGGTCTCGTTCATGGGGAGTCGGGCCCGGTCGGGCCGCTGCTCCTTTCCGCGGTCAGCAGGGACAGGGCGGGGCGGACGGCCGGATCGGCGCCGAGCGCGTCCAGGGTCCGGACGAGGACGTCGATGCCGCGCAGGTAGTCCTCGATGAGGATGTGCTCGTTGTCGGCGTGGTCCAGGGCGCTGTCACCGGGGCCGTACGTGGCCATGGGGACGTCCCACACCTCGGCCAGCGTGTTCATGTCGGAGGTGCCGCTCTTGACCTTCCAGGTGGGCCGGCGGTGCTGGGCGCGGATGGCCCCCGACAGGGCGCGCACCACCGGGTCGGAGCGGTCGGTGCGACAGGCGGCGACCGAGTTGATCAGCTCCAGGCGCCCCTTGGGGACCTTCGCGGCGAGCTGGTCCACGAGGCGTCCCACGTCGTACAGGGGTGGCGTGCGGACGCTGAACTCCGCCTCGGCCACCGCCATGTCACCGCTGAGCGACACCAGGGTCGGGCCCGGGGTCGCGAAGCTGTGGTTCCCGATGTCGGGACCCAGGACGTCGAGCAGCGTGGCCCAGGCACGGCAGACCAGCTCGGTCGCCTTGGGCTCCGGGTTGGAGGGATGCGTCGGGTCGCAGCGCACCTGGTAGGACAGGTCCGTCTTGCCCTTGTAGCCGACGACGACGGTGTCCCAGCCGCTCGGTTCGCCCACGATCAGGGCGTCGGGCCGGTCGTGGTGCGCGCGGATGTGCATGGCCCCGCGCGAGGAAGGTGTCTCCTCCTCCACGGCGCCGACCACGGTCACCGAGCCGGGGAAGCCGCGCGCGGCGGCCGTGGCGGCGGCGCAGATCATGGCGGCGAGCGGCCCTTTCGCGTCCACCGAACCACGCCCGTACAGCCGGTCGCCCTCCACCCGGACCGGTATGTGACCGGGGATCGTGTCCATGTGCCCCAGCAGCATCACCGAGGGGCCGTCGCCGCGGCCGATGGTGCCGACGGCGTTCCCGGCCGCGTCGATCTCGGCCGTGAACCCCAGGTCGCGCATCAACGACACGATGTGGGCCGCCACTTCGCCCTCGTCGCAGGAGGGCGAGTCCACCTGCAGCATGCCGTGCAGCACTCCCACGGCGTACGGCTGCGACGAGGAACCGATGTCGTGCACAGTGTGTGTGGTCATCCCGCCATCTCCCATGCGTCGGAACCGGCTTTCGAGCGGGCCACCGCCACGTCCGTGCCCCGGCCGGCGAGCGCCGCCTCGACCGGCGATGAGGCGCGGCCGTCGGCGATCACCACCCGCTCGCAGCCCTGTTGCAGCGCCTCACGGGCCGCGATCAGCTTGAGCCCCATGCCGCCGCCCCGGTACGGGGGCGGCCCGCTCGCCGGGACCTCGCACACGTCGAGCGTCGAGGAGTCGTCGGCGGGGTCGGCCAGGACGCCGGGGGCCCCGGTGAGCAGTACCAGCGCACTGGCCCCGAGCGCGCCGGCGACGGCGGCCGCGGCCCGGTCGGCGTCCGTGTTCACCGGGCGTCCGTCCTCGGCGACGGCGGGCGGCGAGATCACCGGCAGGCAGCCCGCGTCGAGCAGGCCCTCCACCAGCTCCGTGTCGACGGAGGTGATCTTCCCGGTGTGGTTGTCGCGCACGATGGTCGGGCGGCCCGCCACGATGGCGCGCAGCGCCGACTTGCGCCGGGCCCGCAACAGCCCGCCGTCGAGCCCGGTCAGCCCCACCGCGCGGGTGCCCCGCAGGTTCAGCAGGGAGACAAGGCGGGGCTTGGCCAGCCCCGCGAGGGCGAGTTGTACGACCTCCAGCATGTCGCTGTCGGTGTGGCGCGTGCTGATGCCGTCGGGCGCGGTGAGCCTGCGGGACTCCACGCCGAGACGGGAGGCCAGCTGCTCGATGTCGGCGGAGCCGCCGTGCACCAGCACCAGGCGTCGCCCCCGCCTCGCGAGGCGGGCGACATCGGTGCAGACGGCCTCGGCATTCACGGCGGCATTGCCGCCGCACTTGACCACGATGGTCTCGGTCATACGGCGATTCCCCTCGAACGGATTTCGGATGGTCGGAATCGGGAGTCCGGCGAACGCGTACGGGACCTGGCCACGGCCCGGCCCGGGCTCAGTTGGGGTGCAACCCCGGGAATTCGAGTCCGCTGCGCTCGGCACAGCCGAAGCGGATGTTCATGCACTGCACCGCGTTTCCGGCGCCGCCCTTGACCAGGTTGTCCAGCGCGCCGACCGCCACCGCGTGCGTACCGTCGCGGGAGAGGGCGAATCCGACGTCGCAGTAGTTGGAACCGGAAAGGATCTTCGGCTCCGGCAGGCGGTGGTCCCCGCGCTTGCGGGCGACGACCCGCACGAACGGCTCCGCCGCGTACGCCTTGGTGTAGGCACGGCGCAGTTGCGCCTCGTCGACACCTTCGTGCAGCGACAGACGGCAGACCACCTGCACCCCGCGCACGGCTTCCACGCCGGTCGCGTTCATCCGGACCGGCAGGCCGGTCGCCTGGGCGATCTCCGCCTCGTGCCGGTGCTCGGTGGGTGCGAACAGCCGCATGGCGCCGCTGCGTTCGGCGTGCAGGTTGGACGGCCCGGCGGTGACACCCGAGCCGCTCGACCCGGTGCGCGCGTCGACCAGTACCTGGCCGCCGGCCAGCCCCGCCTCGACGGCGGGCACGGTCGCCAGCATCCCCGCGGTCGCCATGCAACCGGGTACGGAGATGAGGTCGGCGTCGCGCAGCCGCTCCCGGTGGTACTCCGGCAGCCCGGTCACGAAGTGCGGGAGCAGGTCGCTCGCCTCGTGCCGCACCCCGTAGTAGCGCTGGTACACCTCCGTCGAGCCGAGCCGGAAGTCACCGGAGAGGTCGATGACCGTACCGGCCACCCGCTGGTAGTCACGCATGCGCGCCATGGTCTTCGTGTGCGGCATGGCCAGGAACAGCACGTCGAGCGGGGCGGCGCTGTCGAGGGCGTCGTGCGGGGCGAACACGAGGTCGGTGCGGCCCCGCAGATTGGGATGCGCCCCGTCCACCCGTTTCCCGGCGAGCGAGTCCGACGTGGCCAGCACCACGTCCGCCTCGGGGTGCCCCAGAAGGATGCGGAGCAGTTCTCCGCCGATGTAGCCGGACGCACCGGCCACGGCCACGGTCAGCACGGCAGCCTCGCCTCCAGATGGTCGATCATCAGATCCGCGAGGGAGAGGTCGCTGCCGTGTGCCCGCTGGAACCCGGAGAACTCGACCCCGTGGTTCACCTCCAGGACGCACAGCTCCCCGTCGGGGCCTTCCAGGAGGTCCACGCCGGCGACGTCGGCGCCCGTGCTCTGCGCGGCCGACACCGCCAGCTTGGCCACCTCGTCGGTCAGTTCGCAGCGGTGGCTGACCGCGCCGCGCGCCACGTTGGTGCGCCAGTCCTCGCCGCTGCGGTAGATGGCGCCGACCGCCTCGTCGCCGATGACGACGACGCGGATGTCGCGCTCGGGCTTGAAGACGTACTCCTGGACGTAGGTGATGTGCGCGTTCGTCCCGGGCAGCGCGGCCACGTAGTCGAGCACCGTACGGGCGGTGTCCGCGTCCGGCAGGTAACTGACCAGCCGGCCCCAGGAGCCGACCAGCGGCTTGATCACCGCGGGATAGCCGAGGGCGTCCAGGGCCGGCAGCGCGGCTTCCGGTGTGAGGGCGAGGGCGGTGCGCGGGGTCGGTATCCCCGCGTCGTGCAGGGCCACCGAGGTGCGGTACTTGTCGCCACAGACCTCGGTGGCCCGCGCGGAGTTGAGGACCACGCAGCCGGCGGCCTCCAGCGCGCGGGCGCCGTACAGCGCCCGCGCGTACCCGATCTCCCGGTTGAGGACCACAGGTGCCGGCCCGGCGTCGCCGTCCAGGGACTGCCACATCGTGCGCGAGTCCAGGAACGCGTAGGGGAGTTTGCGGCGGTCGAGCGCCTCCAGGATGCGCTTCTCATCCGTGCGCACCCGGGAGGCGAGCACCGCGCACACCGCTTCGGCGGACGTGTGCGGAGTGATAGTCACTCTCCCCAGTCCTCCTCGACCTCGGGCGCGAGACCGACCTGCACGGGGTCCACGGTGAGTACTTCGAGCTCCACCGCGCAACTGTCGCACTCGACGATCTCGTTGGTCTTCGGCTGGTCGGCCAGCGACAGGTCCGACTCGCATTCGGGGCAGGCAAGCATGGGATTCCTCCTGAGTCGTGCTGCTTTCCCTTTACGTCTTCTTACGTCTTCGAGTACAGCCCATTCGGGGGCGATCCGGTATCGATCGTGGAATGAACCGGGTGTACGTTCCGCGTGGAATTCCGGCGGCTCCTGTCATCACGGTGATGACCTCACGGGCGGGCTGTGTGAGGCGGAAAAGAAGGGGAATGCGGAAGGCCCTTTCCAGCGGATCGCCGGAAAGGGCCTGGGTACGGCTCCGTGTTCTCTAGGTGGCCAGAGGCCGGGGGACCGGGGCGAGCCGCTCCACCAGACCCGTGCGGTAGGCGTAGGCGACGAGTTGGGCACGGTCCTTGAGACTGAGCTTGTGCCGGATCCGGTAGATGTGGGTGCGCACGGTGGTCAGTCCGATGAACAGCGACCGGGCGATGTCCTCCGGTGAACTGCCCCCGCCGATGAGCACGAGGATCTCCCGCTCGCGCTGCGTCAGCGCGTCGGTCGCCGCGCTCGTCTCCTCGGCGGCGATGGTCCCCTTGCGCAGGAACCAGGTGCGCAGCCGGTCGACGATCTCCGGGCTGAACGCCGTCTGGCCGCGCACGACACGGTGGATGGCGTCGATCACCTCGCAGCGGGTGGCGTCACGCCGGATCAGCCCGCGCACGTCCGCCGCGATGAACTGGGCCATGTCCTGGCCGCTGCACTCGTTGTAGAGCACGACGAACGAGGGCGGGGTGCGGTCCTTGCGGCGTGCCGCGCCGAGCACCCGGTGCACCAGGTCGACCGACTCGGCCGGCTCGGGCAGACCGACGAGGACGACGTCGGGTCCGGTGCGGTCCACCGCGTCGAGCGTCGCGCCGCGGTCGTCGGCGGTGCCGGTGACGGCGATGTCCGAGGTCGCGGAGAGCATGGTGCGCAAGCCGTCCCGCATGAGGGGGAGCTGGTCGCAGATGAGGACACGGAACGTCTGCGGACGCCGCGCGCCGGGGGCCGTCGTCTCGGCGGAGTCGTACGTGGGCCCGGCCTCGGTCCACGCGGCCGCCTCGCCCGCCGTCACGTCCGGTTCCGCGACGGCTCGGCGGTGGCCATCCGGACCCGCGTGCCCTCCGGCGCGGGCGCCGGTGGCGCGGCGCGCCGCGTGCGCAGTCCGACGAGGGTCCACACCACGGCCCCGCCGGCTCCCACGAG
Source organism: Streptomyces sp. NPDC030991 (assembly GCF_055571235.1). NCBI lineage: Bacteria > Bacillati > Actinomycetota > Actinomycetes > Kitasatosporales > Streptomycetaceae > Streptomyces > Streptomyces sp. NPDC030991. The sequence continues at coordinate 268,211 of NZ_JBVIFR010000005.1, read as the reverse complement.
AACGGCCACGGTGAGGAGGATGGCCTGGATCCCGACGACGGCCGCGATCAGGCCGGACGCCGCCGGAGCCACCAGCGAGCCGGTCGCCTGCATCGCCCGCCACAGCGCCATGGCCCGGCCGTGGTGCTCGGAGGCGACACCGCGCAGCAGGGCAACGCGGCACGCCGGACCGAAGAGACCGACCGCGACGCCCCACACGAAGACTCCGGCGAAGGCGACGGACACCTGGTCGGTGCCGATGTAGACCGCTTCGCCGCAGGCGATCAGCACCACCGAGACCGGCAGGAAGTAGGCGTGGTCCAGCAGATGTTTCCAGCGCAGCATGAAGACCGTCGCCCCGAGCAGCCCGATCCCGAAGATCACCTCGATGGTGGCGAAGGTGCTCGCGGGACGGTCCAGGACCTCGCGCACGTACAGGGGCTCCAGGGGACGGAACGCCCCGTTCGCGAGCGACGTGACCAGCGTCAGCACCAGGGCGGCCGCGACGGCGAAGGACGTCATGAGGGCGCGCATCCCGATCCTGCTCCCCGTGCCCTCGGACGCGGGGCGGACGGTGGCGCCCAGGGTGACGAAGACGAGGCCGCCGAGGAGGGAGATCCCCGCGATCACGCCGAACGCGCTGACGGTGCCCCACAAAGCGATGCACACCGCTGCCGTCGTGGGCCCCGCGATGAACGGCAGGCTCGTCGCGAACCCCATCCAGATGCTGGAGGTGACGTGCTCGACGCGCCCGGGCAGCCAGCTCGGCATGGCGTCGGCGGCCGGCTGGGCGAACGCGCGGGCCACACCGGAGGCGAGCGTGACCGCCCACAGCAGCGGCGCCGTGTCCGTCACGATCATGGCAAGCGTGGTCAGGACGGCCGCGCCGCTCGCGACGACCCCGACCGTGCGGGGCCCGACGGCGTCGATGATCCGGCCGACCGGATGGCTCAGCAGGACCGAGGGGCCGCCCCACGCCACCGCGATCGCCGCCATGTACGCGGCGTCCTCGCGCAGCGTGAAGGTCGCCTTGGACTCGATGACGATGAGCAGCGCCCAGTAGGCGATGCCGATGAGGCTCTGCCCGAAGACCAGTTTGTGCAGCGGGGTCAGCCGCCGCGTGCCGGAGTCGCTCATCGCACGGACCGCCCGTCGGTCGCGGGCCGGTACAGGCCCTCCTGTTCGAGGCGGCGGATCGTCGCGTAGTCGCGTTCGACCGCGGCCGGGTCGGCGTCCAGCAGGGCGAGGTGGTCGGGCGAGGAGAACAGGTCGACCGTCTTGCGCACCGGGGTCCCCGCGTGCAGCCCGCGCACCGAGCCGACCAGCGTCGGCAGCGAGGCCACCTCGTCGAGGGCCGGTCCTGCCGCCAGTTCGCCGTCGTACGGGGCGATCAGCGACACCACGCGCAGTCGCCGGTCGAAGCGGTAGACCTGCCCGGGCAGCCGGTCGAAGGAGTCCGGGTCGACGCAGGCCCGCACCGTGAGATCGACCTGGCTCGTCCCGGTCGCCGTACGGTGCAGCTCGGGGTCGTCGGCGCCCTGGATACGGGCGCCGCACTCGATGAGGACCGGGCCGCGCGCGGTGAACATGACCTCGCTGTGCGCGGGGCCGTTGCGGATGCCGAGGGCGTCGAGAACCTGTGTCAAGTACTCCCGCAGCGCCTGCTGTTCGGGGCCCTCGCCGGGGACGAGCTCCTCCCAGTCGTAGACCAGGGCGCCGTCGACGTGGGTGCGCACGTCCTTCCAGATCTCGTTGATGTAGTGCCGGCCCGCCCGGCTGACACTGTTCACGAAGTACTGCTGGCCGGTGAGGAGTTCCTGCGCGAGGACCACCTCGTTGCGCAGGCCCAGGTGGTTGACCGCCCCGTGGATGCGGGTGAACGCGGCGCGGGCCTCGGCGGCGTCGGCGCAGAAGGTCACGCTGTCGGAACCGACGCTGTCGACCGGCTTGACGACCAGCGGCCAGTGGCCGCCCCGCTCGGCCCAGGCCACCAGTTCGCCGGCGTCGGCGGTGACGAGGCTCGCCGCGTGGTCGAGCCCGGCCCGGCGGATCCGCTCGACCATCGCGTACTTGTCGCGGCGCGCGGGCGACGTGGCGACCCCGTTCCCCGACAGGCCGAGCCGCTCCGCGAGCGCGTCCGTGAGCTCCACCCCGGGCTCGGCGCCGGCGACGACGAACCGGGGCCCGTACGAGGCCACTTGACGTGTCGTCTCGGCCACGTCGCCGTGGTGCACGACGACTTCCGTGAAGTCCTCGGGGCGGAAGTTCTTGGCGTACACCGGGGGGAGGGGATCGCTGCTGTGGACCGCTACGGTCCGCCAGCCCTGCGCATGGAAGACGGGGGCGAGATGAGCGCCGGTCGAGACGGGGTCGACGATGACGACAGTCGTGGGGACGGGTGCGCCCCCGCGGGACGGCGCGGGGGCGGCACGGTCGGGGGTGTGCTTCTCGTCGAGCGACAGTGAGCTGCTTATCGGCTGTGTTTCGATGGCATCATCCATACGTCCACGCTAGATTCGGCCACCGACCGGATCGACTACTCGTTCGAGTAGCCACGTGCGAGGCGTAGGACGTCGTCCAGGTTGTTCCACACCTTCTCGAAACCGTCGGCGTACGCGTCGAGCGCCGCGCCCGCGCCGGGGTTCAGATGGCGCTTCTGCAAGGTCAGCGAGTCGTCGATCACCTGCCGCGTGACCGGGGCCGGCACCGCTCGCGCCGGGCCGTCGTCGCCCGCCGCGGCCCACGGCTGGCCGCGGCCGAAGCCCACGCGGTCGGCGAAGACCTTCTGATCGCTGAGCGGCATCAGCTGGTACCGGGACATGGGCACGCCCTCCGCGCGCAGCAGCCGGTGCAGCGCGGCCCGCAGCGCCCCGGCGGTGATGCCGTCCAGGCCCGCCGCGGCGGGGTCGAGGCGGAAGCGCAGGATGTGCCAGGCGTGCGTGCTGCCCTCGGCCACCGTCGGCACCGTGAGCCCGGGCAGTCCGGCCAGCCGCCCCAGGAAGCGCGTCACCTGCTCCTCGCGGGACGCCTCGTAAGCGTCGAACCGGTCGAGCTGGGAGAGGGTGAACGCGGCCTGCACCGAGCTGAGTTTGCTGTTCCAGCCCAGCCGGTAGGAGACGTAGTCACGCTCCTTCCCCGCGTCGATCACCTCGCCGAACTGCCGGATCAGCCGCGCCTTGCGGGCCAGTTCGGCGTCGCCGGTGACCAGCAGACCGCCCTCGCCGCACGTCGGCAGGTTCTTGGTGACCTGGAGACTGAAGGCTCCCGCGTCGCCCAGGGAGCCCACGGGGCGCCCCCGGTACAGCGCGCCGTGCGCCTGGGCGGCGTCCTCGACGACCGCGAGCCGGTGCCGGCGGGCCAGCGCCATCAGGTCGTCCATGGGCGCGGGGTGTCCGTGCAGGTGGACCGGGAGGATCGCCGCCGTCCGCGGGCCGATCAGGGAGCGCACCGACTCCGGGTCGAGCGTGAAGGTGACGGGGTCGATGTCGGCGAAGACCGGGACCGCCATCTGGTGCAGGGGGGCCAGTCCGCTGGCGATGAAGCTCAGCGCGGGGACGATGACCTCGTCGCCCGGCCCGATGTCGAGGGCGGCGAGGGCGGTGGTCAGTGCGGTGGTCCCGTTCGACGTGCCCACGCAGTGGTCGACGCCGCAGCGCGCGGCCCAGCTCTGCTCCAGGCGGCTCACCGGGCTCTCGCCGTTCACGTTCGACACCAACGGCCCGCCGTCCAGGGTGGACAGCACCGCCTGACGGTCGGCGTCGGTGATGACGGGCCACTCGAGAGAGCGCAACCGCCGGGGCACGGCCGGGGCACCGCCGAACACCGCGAGGGCGTCCCGGGACCGCTTCGTAGGGGCGACGTTCACTGTCACAGCGTCTCCTTCGCCTGCGTGAGGGCCTCGACCGCCGTCGTGTACGCGGCTTCGAGGGCGTGGGCGTGGCCGCCCAGATCGGCGGCGACCGCCGGGGCGTCGTACGGGGCATGGGCGGTGGCGTGGGCGGCGGTGACGCGGACGCCGGACCAGGCGTGGGCGACGGCCTCCATCCGGCGGCCCGCCTCCGCCAGGGCGGGCCGCCCGGTGGCGCGGTCCCAGGTGCGCAGCAGCTCTCCGTGCAGGCCGGCCTGCGCCTGCATGCCCCAACCGAACGGGTACGCGTGCTGGAGCGCCCCGGCGCGTCCGGTACGGGCACGCTCGACCAGGTCGCCGAGGAAGTGGCGCAGCCCGCGCAGACCGACGTGATCGCCGTGCGCGTCGGGCGACGGCGCCCGGAACAGGTCGAGGCTGTGGTCGATGGCCGACCTCAGGAGTTCCGGGCCCAGTTCGGGGAAGGGCGCGCCGACCTCGACGGTGAGGTAGCGCCGCTCGATGCGGGTGGAGCTGAAGAACGCGTCCTGCTCGTCGCTAGGGTTGCCGGACGTCCAGGCGTTTAGGAACGCGGTCAGCGGGATCGCCCCGTGGAACTCCGGCGGCATGGCGTCCGCGACGGTCACCGTGCCGTTCTCCCGGTCGATACCGGACACGACCAGCAGATGCGCGGCGTGCACATCCTGATAGGCGGGCCGGAACGGCAGGTGGAAGTTGTCGACGGCGGCGATCACCGTACGGTCCTGGGACAGCTCCGCGAGCAGCTCCTCCACCCCGTCCCCCGCGTCGGACGCCCGGTGCCACCGCGAGCGGACCGGATGGTGCGGCATCAGGGCCGTGGCCAGATCGGCGCCGGGCGGGCACGGGAAGGAGAACTCCTCGCTCGTGACCCGCTCCGGCTGGTACCGGAACTCCCAGTGCAGCCCCAGCGCCTGGAGCGGATCGTGGCCGGCGCGCAGGAGCGCCGTCGCGAACGTGCCTTGCAGGCAGCTGATGGTGTCCCGGTACCAGAGACGGATGTCGCCGCTCAGCCGCGCCGCCGCGGTCACCGTGGTCATGAGGTGCTCCTCCTCGTCAGGTCGTCCGGGGTGTGCTGCAACGTCAGCGCGAACACGTGGACGCCCACGTGCCGCGGCAGCCGCAGGGCGTGCACGGGTGCCTGGCGGGAGACCGGCACACGGGTGCTGAAGACCCCGGCGTGCACCCGCTCCTGCACGTGGTGGGGGTAGTGCATGACAGGCGTGCGGTACGCGACGCTCTCGCCGAACCGGGGCGGAGCGTGCCAGAAGTCGGAGACCCGCAGCGCCTCGAAGTCGATCTGGCCGTCGGCGAAGTGGACGGCGATCTCGGTCTCCGCCCGCCGCTCGCCGGTGACCAGCAGCCGGATCCAGTCGTACCGGCCTTCGGGAACCGTCACGAGCTGTCCCGCGCAGCGCACGTTGTCGTACGCGGATTCCGCTGCCGTTCGGTAGGGAATTCCGTCGACCTCCACCTGTGATCCGGCTTCGGGAAAATGCTGCGACGGAATGGTGTTGCGCCAGACGTTGAGCCTTCCGTCCCCCTTCTGGGATTCCGTGGTGACGGCCCTGTTGTTCAGATGCTCGGTGAGGTCCACCGCCCGGAAACGCGGTGAGCCGAGAGCGCCGGTGTCCGCTTCTCGCTGCTTCGCTGCATGCTTCATCTCCCTGACGTTAGGCGCCGTGACCGCCTCGCGTACATCGGCACAGGACGGATATCGGGCATCGCGTTCACGTTGATTCGAGGCGCGTCCATCGCACTGAGGATGACGGCGGCAAACCGCGTGTAATCACCTTGATGAGATGGCCGGCCGCTCATTTTCCGGCCCTCGACAATGGGTATCTTTCAAGGCGTTGACCCGTTTTCCGATTCCAGTGAATGGAGATCCCGTGTCATCTACTCCGCACATTCTGGCTCTGTGGAGCGCACCGCGTTCGAGGTCGACCGCGTTCCTGAAAATGATGTCGCAGCGCGGCGACCACACGATCCTGCACGAGCCCTTCTCGCACGTGATGAACTTCGGCGAGACGTCGGTGGACGGCCGCACCGTGCGCAGCGAGACGGAGCTGATCGAAGCCATCCGCGAACGCGCCGAGAAGGGCCCGGTGTTCTTCAAGGACACCACCGACTTCGCCTACCCGGGCCTGCTCGCGGACACCGCCTTCCTGAAGGAGGCGACCCACACCTTCATCATTCGCCACCCCAGCGAGGCCATCGCGTCGCACTGCGCGATCAACCCGGAGGTGACGCGGGAGGAGATCGGCTTCTCCCGGCTCGCCGAGATCTACGACGCGGTGCGGCAGGCGACGGGCGGGCGCCCGGTCGTCGTCGACTCCGACGATCTCGTGGCCGACCCGGAGGCGACCGTGCGCGCCTACTGCGACCGCGCCGGCATCCCCTTCGTCGAATCCGCGCTCACCTGGCGCCCGGAGATGCGCAGCGAGTGGGTCGGCACGAAGGTGTGGCACGAGTCGACGAGCCGCTCCCAGGGCTTCGCCGACACGGGCTCCGCCTACACCCGCGGCCCCGACAACGACCCGCGGCTCGCGGAGTTCCTCGCCTTCCACCTTCCCTACTACGAGGAACTGCGGGCGCACCGGCTGAACGTACCCACCCGGGCCGCCTGACCGGCCGGGAACAGTGACCGTCCTGCCCCAGCGAGACAAGGAGCCGACTCCCATGCCCATGAGCCCGGCACGACCGAGGACCAGGGTGAACAGAGCGGGCGGCGCCACGGTGTGGCTCACCGGGCTGCCGAGCGCAGGCAAGACGACGATCGCGCGCGCCCTCGCCCGGCGACTGCGCGAGGACCACCACGCGGTGGAGGTCCTGGACGGCGACGAGATCCGCGCCTTCCTCTCGGCGGGCCTCGGCTTCAGCCGCGAGGACCGGCACACGAACGTGCAGCGCATCGGATACGTGGCCGAACTCCTCGCCCGCAACGGCGTGCTGGCGCTGGTACCGGCGATCGCCCCGTACGCGGAGAGCCGCGCGGCGGTGCGCGACCGCCACGAGGCCGAGGGAACACCGTTCCTGGAGGTACATGTCGCGACACCGGTCGACGTCTGTTCCGTACGGGACGTGAAGGGCCTGTACGCCCGGCAGTCGGCGGGGGAGATATCCGGCCTCACGGGCGTCGACGCCCCGTACGAGGTGCCCGACGCGCCCGACCTGCGCATCGAAGCGAACACACAGACCGTCCACGAGTCCGTCTCCGCGGTGCACCGCATGCTGCGGGACCAGGGCCTGGCGCGGCGGTCGACGACGGAAGGAGAGGCGGCATGACAGCGGTCGCTCTGCACAGCGGGACCACCGAGAGTCCCTATGCCCTGAGCCATCTGGACGCGCTGGAGTCGGAGGCGGTGCACATCTTCCGCGAGGTGGCGGGCGAGTTCGAGCGGCCGGTGATCCTCTTCTCCGGCGGCAAGGACTCGATCGTGATGCTGCACCTGGCGCGGAAGGCGTTCGCCCCGGCCGCGATCCCCTTCTCGCTGCTGCACGTCGACACCGGGCACAACTTCCCCGAGGTCCTGGAGTACCGCGACCGCGTCGTGGCCGAGCACGGCCTGCGGCTGCATGTCGCGTCCGTGCAGGAGTACATCGACCGCGGGGTGCTGCGCGAACGCCCCGACGGCACCCGCAACCCGCTCCAGACAGTGCCGCTCACGGAGAAGATCCAGAGCGAGAAATTTGACGCGGTGTTCGGCGGCGGGCGCCGCGACGAGGAGAAGGCCCGCGCCAAGGAGCGGGTGTTCTCGCTGCGCGACGAGTTCTCCCAGTGGGACCCGCGGCGTCAGCGCCCCGAGCTGTGGCAGCTCTACAACGGCCGCCACGCACCCGGCGAACACGTCCGGGTCTTCCCGCTCTCCAACTGGACCGAGCTGGACGTGTGGCAGTACATCGCCCGCGAGAACATCGACCTGCCGCAGATCTACTACGCCCACGAGCGACCGGTGTTCAGCCGCAACGGCATGTGGCTGACGGCCGGCGAGTGGGGCGGCCCCACGGAGAGCGAGGCGGTCGAGACGCGCCTGATCCGCTACCGCACGGTCGGTGACATGTCCTGCACCGGCGCCGTCGACTCGGACGCGACGACCATCGAGAAGGTCATCACCGAGATCGCCGCGTCCCGCCTCACCGAGCGCGGGGCGACCCGCGCCGACGACAAGATGTCCGAGGCCGCGATGGAAGACCGCAAACGCGAAGGGTACTTCTAACCATGACAACCTTTGCCGACCAGAGCGTGCACACCCCGACCACGACCCTGCTGCGGTTCGCCACGGCCGGCTCGGTCGACGACGGCAAGTCCACCCTCGTGGGCCGCCTCCTGCACGACTCCAAGTCCGTCCTCTCCGACCAGCTGGAGTCGATCTCCCGCACCGGCACCCCGGACCTGGCCCTCCTCACCGACGGCCTGCGCGCCGAGCGCGAGCAGGGCATCACCATCGACGTCGCCTACCGCTACTTCGCCACGCACCGGCGCCGCTTCATCCTCGCGGACACCCCGGGCCACGTGCAGTACACCCGCAACATGGTCACCGGCGCCTCCACCGCCGAACTCACCGTCATCCTCGTCGACGCCCGCAACGGTGTCGTCGAGCAGACCCGCAGGCATGCCGCCATCGCCGCGCTCCTGCGCGTCCCGCACGTCGTCCTCGCGGTCAACAAGATGGACCTCGTCGACTACGAGGAAGAGGTGTTCGCACGCATCGCCAAGGAGTTCACCGCCTACGCGGGCGAGTTGGGCCTTTCGGAGATCACGGCGATCCCCATTTCCGCACTCGCCGGCGACAACGTCGTGGAACCCTCCGCCCACATGGACTGGTACGCCGGGCCCACCGTCCTGGAACACCTGGAGACGGTGCCGACCGCCCCGGACCCGGAGGGCGACGTGGCCCGGCTCCCGGTCCAGTACGTCATCCGGCCGCAGACCGGCGCGCACCGCGACCACCGGGCGTACGCGGGCAAGATCGCCTCCGGCGTCCTGCGGGTCGGCGATCCGGTGACCGTGCTGCCGGCCGGACGCACCAGCACCGTCGCGGGCATCGACCTGCTGGGCACACCGGTCGACGCGGCGTGGGCACCGCAGTCGGTGTCGGTGAGTCTGGCCGACGACGTGGACGTGGCGCGCGGGGACGTCATCGCGCCGAGCGACGATGTGCCGTCCCTGGTAAGGGAGTTCGAGGCGACGGTCTGCCATGTGGCGGACCGGCCGCTGCGGGCGGGCGACCGGGTCCTGATCAGGCACACGACCCGCACGGTGCGCGCCGTGGTCCGCGAGATCCGCTCCCGCCTGACGCTGCACGATCTGGCGCAGCACCGGGTCGAGGACGAACTGGTCGCGAACGACATCGGCTCCCTGGTGGTCCGCACGGCGGAGCCGCTGCCCCTCGACGGCTACGCCGACTGCCCCGGGACGGGCTCCTTCCTGCTGATCGACCCCGCCGACGGCAACACGCTCGCCGCCGGCATCGCGGGAGGTATCGGCGCCTGACCGAAAACCTTGGGACTCCGCCGGGTATGCCCCGCGGTCCGCCCCGACTCGGCCCGTGACACCGGCCGTTCGGGTGGGGCCCGCGGGGCTTTCCCGTGGGGGAGCGGCCGGGACCGAGCAGCTGGATGGCCGAGGATGTCCCGGTCGGGGCCCGGCCGGAGAATGGACTTGAGTCTCCAGTGACTGGAGACAGCAGAGTGGGGGACATGGACGTGACGACCCTCTACTCGATCGGGGAGCTCTCCCGGCGGACCGGCTTGTCCGTGAGGAACATCCGGTTCTACTCCGATGCGGGGGTGGTAGCGCCGACCACCCGTAGTCCCGCCGGCTACCGGCTCTACGACCTCGACGCACTGCTTCGTCTGGAACTCCTGCGCACACTGCGGGAGTTGGGCATGGATCTGCCCACGATCCAGCGGGTACTGGACCGTGAGCTCTCGGTGGCGGAAGTCGCCGCCAAGCACGCCGATGCCCTGGACGTCCAGATCCGGACGCTGCTGCTGCGCCGGAGCGTTCTGCGAGTCGTGGCCAGCCGCGGGTCCAGTTCCGAGGAGACCACACTCATGCACAGGCTCACGCAGTTGTCCGGCGAGGAACGTCGACGTCTGATCGACGAGTTCGTGGAGGGCACCTTCGGCACAGTGGACGCCGACCCGGCCGCAGTGGCCATGGTTCGCGCTGCCACCCCCGACCTCCCCGATGCCCCGACCGGCGAGCAGGTCGCCGCCTGGGTGGAGCTCGCCGAGCTGGTCGGCGACGAGGAATTCCGCGCCCGGATGCGCCGGGCGGCCGTACGCCAGGCCGCCGGGCGCCCGCTCGACATCGAGCGCGACGCCGGCGAGGAGCTGATGGAGTTCACCCGCCAGAAAGTGGCCGAGGCCAGGCAGTCGGGCATCGACCCGCACAGCGACAGGGCCGCACCCGTCATCGACGACCTCGTGCACCGCTTCGCCGAGGTGTTCGCGCGCACCCCTGACACAGAATTCCGGGAGTGGATGGCGCGGCAGTTCGAGGAGGCGCACGACCCCGGGGTGGACCGGTACTGGCGGCTGGTGTGGATCGTCAACGGCTGGCAGCCGGTACCGAACCTGATCCCGGTCTACCCCTGGCTCATCCAGGCCCTGCGAAATGACCGCGCCGCCCAGTGTCCTGACTCAGGACACTAGGCACCGCAGTGGGCACCGCCCCGGAACCCCGGCCGGACGCGACTGTGCGTCCGCCCGGCCGGGCTGCGTACCTGTGCTTACAGGTAGGGGCGGGTGATGAGTTCGATGGCGTGACCGGCGGGGTCCTTGAAGTAGACGCCGCGGCCGCCGTGTTCGGTGTTCGTCTCGCCGGGCCGCTTCATCTGCGGATCCGCCCAGTGGTCGACGCCGCCCTCGACGAGCCGTTGGTAGGCGCGTTCGAACAGGTCGTCGTCGAGCAGCAACGCGTAGTGCTGCATCTGGATGTGGTCCACGGGGGGTTCGGCGAACTGCAGCAGGGTGCCGTCATGGAGCTGGATGTTGGTGAACGGCCCCCAGGAGGGCGCTGCGTCCAGTTCCAGCAGGTCGCGGAAGAACCGGGCGGAGACCTCGCGGTCCCTGGCGGCGATGATGGTGTGATTGAACGAAACGGGCATGTGGTTGACCTCGCGGTGGCTCGACACTCGGTGGGAATGCACGGGGTGCGAGGGCGAGGGGAGGGCCGCGCGCCGGAGGGACGGGGTGCCGGAGCCCCCGGGGGGCCGTCAGCCCACCACCGGATAGCCGTTCCGTGTGTGGCTTCGCGCCGGTCCGGTGATCACGTCGACGACCCTACGCGAACGAGCGGGCGGCCGGAAGAGGTCGCTCACCGGCAGCGGTAGTGCCGCCGCGGGCGGAACCGCTCATCAGGGGCGGGCGTGGACGCCGGTGCCCCCGGCGACGGTGAGGTCGTCGCCGGTGATGTAGCCGGCGGCGTCCGAGGCGAGGAAGGCCACGGCTTCGGCGACGTCGGTGGGGGTGCCGACTCGGCCGAGCGGGACGTCCCGGGCCCAGGAGTCGAGCATGTCCCGGGAGACACCCAGCTTGCTGTAGGCCGGTGTGTCGATCAGCCCTGGGCTGACGGCATTGACGCGGATGCGGCGGGGGGCGAGTTCGAGGGCGAGGGAGCGCATGAGGGGCAACAGGGCGCCCTTGGCGGCTGTCATGGCGGCTCCGACCCCTTCGGCGGCACCCACGGTGATCACGACCGAGGCGCCGTCGCCGAGGAGAGGAAGCGCCTTTTGCAGGGTGAAGAAGGTGCCCTTCACGTTGATGTCGAACAAGGCGTCGAAGCCGGCTTCGTCGGTCGACTCGATCGGGCCGGGACGGGAGACGCCCGCATTGAGGAAGAGCAGGTCGAGGGAGCCGAGGTGTCCGCGTGCCTGGTCGATCATGTGGTCGAGGTCGGGCAGGGACCGTGCGTCGGCCCGGATGGCCATGACGTCCTCGGGCAGCCCGGCATCGGCGGCGTTCTCCAGGCCGGTGACCATCACGCGATAGCCACGGGAGTGGAGCAGCACGGCGGTCGCCTTCCCGATGCCGCTGGTGCCGCCGGTGATCAGAGCTGTGGGTACGGACACGGTGTCCTCCTTGATGTGTGCCTGGGTGAGGCACGGGATGGCAGCGTATGCCTACTTGGCAGTGACTGCCAAGGTGCGTGTAACTGTCGACCTGACATCGCCGGGCTACCCTGAGGGCATGAAGCAGGGAAACAGGGCAGCGGAAGGCGCACCGGCCACGCTGTGGGACCGGACGCGGCGGCTGGCCTCCCGGGAGATCCTCGATACGGCCCTGCGTCTGTTCACCGAGCAGGGTTACGACGAGACGACCATCGCCCAGATCGCCCGGGAGTCCGGCGTCTCCCAGCGCACCCTCTTCCGCTATTTCGGCACCAAGGAAGAGCTTCTCGGGGGCGACCAGGCCCAGTTCGGGCACGTCCTGAGGGAGACGGTCGGGGGACAGCCCGCCGAGGCCGGTGTCTGGGAGGCCCTGCGCGCGGGAGTCGCCGCCGTACTGGCCCTGCACGACAGCCAGGAGCAGGCCCTGGCGCGGTTCCGGCTCCTGCACAACACCGCCTCGCTGCGTGCCGGTTGGCTCGAAAAGCGGCTGCGGTTCCAGGAGGACCTGCTGCCGCTCATCACGGCGCGTATGGAGGATGCGTCTGCTGACGGAGCTCCGGACCCGAGGGCCCGCGCGGTGGTCGCGACGGCGCTCGCCTGCCTGGATGCCGCATCGATGACATGGGTCGACAACGACGGCAAGGGCGACATCCTGGACTTGTACGACGCGTGCCTGGCTGCAGTGCGCGGCTGATCACCCGTACCGGCCGCCTTCAGTGCGGGCAACCGTGGTGACGACACACCACCGGCCCCAGCGACGGGAATTGGCCATCCTCACCGACCGCGGGGTCGGCATCGGTTCCGCCGGGTTCACAGGTCGACGGCTCGGCCGCGCACGGGCACCCCCGGAGGCCGACCAATAACACGTCCGACCCGTCGCCGCTCGAACCACATGGGTCCCTCGAACCCCACCAGCCCCGCCAGTCGGGTCGAAAACCGTCCCGCACCCGAGGGTGACCGCGGACGCCGCCCGCCGCGCCCGCTCCACCGCGCTCCACCGCACTTTTCGGCCAGGCGCACTGCCACCTTGTAGCCCGCTCGGCGCTCTGGCTACGATCCCGCTCGTTTCACGTTCTACACAGGTCTTCACAGCTACTTCATCTATGTGAGGAAAGTGCGTGGAGTCATTTACGCAGGCGGAGACGCCGGACCACGGCGGTGAGTTATCGCGGCCCCGGCTGTTCCGGGGCCGTCGCATTCATTCCGGTTCGACTTCCTCCGGGGGCGTTCCCACCCCTCCGGGGCAGGTGTCGACCCGCGATTTCCGCCTCTTCTGGTGGGCCAACGCCGCTGACGCGCTCGGGACCCAGGCATCCGGAGCCGTCCTCCCGCTGCTGCTCCTCGGTCTCGGTCACTCCCCGCAGACCGCCGGGCTCGTCGCGGGGGTCTCGCTCGCCGCCGGTCTGCTGCTCGGTACGGTCGCCGCGGTCCCCGCCGACCGTGGCGCCCGCAAGACGATCATGTTCTGGTCCGCGGTCGTCGCGGCGCTCGCCACGGGATCCATCGTCCTGGCGCTCGTCCTCGGGCGGCTCACGCTCCCGCATCTCCTCGGTGCCGTCCTGGTCGAGCGGTTCGCCACCGCCTGCCACGACGCCGCGTCGCGGGGCACGGTCGCCCTGGTCTGCCCGCCCGTCGAACAGCCCCGCGCCATCGGCCGGCTCGCCGCCGCCGACCAGGGCGCGCTCATCCTGGGCCCCGCGCTCGGCGGCGCCGCCTACCAGCTCAGCCGCGCACTGCCGTTCGCGGCCGACGCCCTCTCCTATGCCGTCTCCGCCCTCTGCGTACGGGCGATGCGCACCGACCTGAAGGCGTCCGCGGCCTCTCCCGGCGACGGGCTGCTGCGCGAGGCCGCGGCCGGGCTGCGACTGGTACGACGGGTGCCACTGCTGCGCCTGGTACTGGTGTGGATCGCGCTGGTCAACGGCGTGGCCGTGGCGCTCTACTACGCCGTCCTGTTCGCGCTGGAACGTTCCGGCACCGGAGCGCTGCCGCTCGGCCTCGTCCTCGCCGTCTGCGGCGCCGCGGGGCTGACCGGGTCGCTCGCCGCGCCCAAGATCGCGGCCCGGCTCGGCGCCGCCCGGATCCTCGTCACGGTGACCTGGCTGCTGGTCCCGCTCACCGCCGCTCTCGCCACCGCCGACGGACCGTGGACGTATGGCGCACTGCTCGGCCTGATCAGCCTCCTTGTGCCCCTGCCCGCGGTCGTCCTTCAGGCCCGCGTCCTGCTCGTGACGGAACCGGCGTTGCAGGCCCGGGTCGGCGCGGTCCTCGCCGCGGCCTCGGGCGGCGCCGCCGCACTCGCCCCGGTCCTGGCCGGCCTCTCCGCGGAGCGGCTGAACGCCGCCGCACCCGCCCTGGGCTGCGCCGCCCTGCTCGCTCTGCTCGCCGTGCACACCGCCCGGCGCGCCACCGCCCTCACGGCGGCCGCCGCGTGAGCCGCTTCCAGGTCTACCGCGCCGCACTCCCCGACGTGTGCGCCACCGATCCGCGCCGGATGGTCTTCACCGCCGACGCCGACGGCCGCTGCGAGGTCTTCACCTGGGACGCCGCCACCCGCTCCGCCCGCCGGGTCACCGACCGGCCCAGCGGCACCCTGCACGGCGCGATCGACGCGGACGCGCAGGTGTGGTGGTTCGCCGAGGACGCCCGGGGTGTGGGGCACTGGCGCTTCCAGTCCTTCACCGGCGGTCCCGACCGGCCCGGCCTGACCGGCGTGCCCGACGGGACCGCCCGCGGCCTCGCCGTCACCACCACCGCCACCGCGGCCCTCGGCATCGGACGCGGTGACCACACCACGTTCCGCATCGGTCCGCGCGGCGGCCCCGGCCGCGAGGTGACGCGCGTGGCCGGCCCCGCGTCCCTCGCCGGGCTCAGCCCCTCCGGCGACCTGCTGGCCCTCGCCCGTACCGCGGACGCCGCTGACGCCGTCACCCTCCTCACCCCCGACGGCACCCACATCGCGACCCTGCCCGGCGACGGACCGCACGGCAGGCTGTGGGCCCTCGGTTTCAGCCCCGCCGCACCACACGCCACCCTGCTGCTCGCCCGCCGGCGCGAGGACCGCTACCTGCTTGCCACCTGGAGCGCGGCCGACGGCACCGTCACCCACGGCTGGTCCGCCCTGGACACCCAGTTCACCGCCCGCTGGTACCCCGACGGCCGCTCCGCACTGATCCGCCAGGACCGCCACGGCCGCTCCCTGCTCCACCGGGCCGACTTCGCCCGCCGCACCCTCGAACACGTACCCACCCCGCCCGGCGCCCTGCTCGACGCGGCGCCCCGCCCGGACGGCGACCTGCACACCCTCTGGACCGACACCACCCACCCGCCGCGCATGACCTCCACGGCCGGCACACCGCTGCCCCCGCTCGGCACCGTCGACGACAAGGTCCCCGGCACCCTGCACGACATCCACACACCCGGCCCCGACGGCCCGATCCACACGTTGCTCAGCCTCCCCGACGGCGGACGTGGCCCCCACCCCGCGGTGTTCCTGGTGCACGGCGGCCCCGCCGACCACGACCGGGACGCCTACGACGGCACGGTGCACTCCCTGGTCGCCTCCGGCTTCGCCGTGGCCCGCGTCAACTACCGCGGCTCCACCGGCTACGGCCCCCACTGGCAGGACGCCTACCGGGACGGCGTCGGCCACACCCAGGTCGGCGACCTGGCCGCCGTGCACGCCGACCTCACCGGGCGACGCCTGATCCGCCCGGACGCCACCGGCCTGTGGGGCACCTCCTGGGGCGGTTACCTCGTCCTGCTCGCCCTCGGCACCCGGCCAGGGCTCTGGCGGGCCGGAGTCGCCGTGAAACCCGTCGCCGACTACGCCGCCGCGCACACCTCCACGACGCCCGCCCTGCGCGCCCTGGACGAGCGACTGTTCGGCGGCACCCCCGACCAGGTCCCCGCGGCCTACGCGCACAGCTCCCCGATCCGGTACGCCGACCGCGTACGCGACCCGCTCCTGGTGGTCGCCGCCGCGCACGACGCCAAATGCCCCCCGGCACAGGTCCGTTCCTACCTCGCCGCCCTGCACGAGGCCGGCGCCCGGCACGAGTCCCTGTGGCTCGACTCCGGGCACGACGGCTACGACGGCGGCGACCACGTGACCGTACTGCGCCGCGCGGTGCTCTTCCTCGCAAGAGAGCTCCGCGGCACCGCCCGCACCACCCCACACAGACCCCCCTCACCGACCGGAGAGGGGCCGGCGCACGACACCGTCACACGGTGAAACCGAGAGAGGAACGCCCATGCAGAAGGACGTCATACACAACGACCCGCTGGCGGAGGACGAGACGAACCGGAAGCCGAGCGTCGGCATCACCGTCACCGTCCCGTTCCGTAACGCCGAGGACGGCGACGACACCGTCGAGGACTGATCCCACCCGGCCGGCCTCGGGGCGCCCCGGGGCCGGCCGGCCCTCCCCACCACCGTCAGGAGAGAGCGCCCATGCGCGTACTGCTGGTCAACATGCCCTGGTCGCCCATCGACCTGCCGTCCCTTGCCCTCGGCATCCTCAAACGGAGCGTGGACGAGCACGTCCCCGGAGCCACCGCCGAAGTGCTGCACGCCAACCTCATGTTCACCGACTGGATCACCGAGCGCACCGAGTTCACCGGTGACGACTACGAGTACTACGCCCTGTCCTCGTACTTCATGGGCTGCGGCGACTGGGTCTTCTCCTCCGCCCTGTACGACGATCCGGCCTGGCGCGACGAGGAGTTCACCCGCACGATGAGCGGCAAGCTCAAGTCCGCGCGCATGAAGATGACACGCGAACTGCACCGCGTCGTACCCGAGTTCGTCGAGGAGATCGCCCAGCAGATCGTGGCGAGCGCCCCCGACGTCGTCGGCTTCACCTCCACCTTCCAGCAGAACACCGCCGCGCTCGCCGCGGCCCGCCGTGTGAAGGAACTCGCCCCGCACGTCGTGACCGTCCTGGGCGGTGCCAACTGCGACGGCGAACAAGGCGTCACTGTGCACCGCAACTTCGCCTTCGTCGATCACGTCGTCCGCGGTGAGGGCGAGGCCGCGTTCCCCGCCCTGCTCACCGCGCTCACGGAGAGGACCCCGCTGGACGACGTCCCCGGTCTCTGCCACCGCGACGCCGCCGGAAAGAGCATCGCCAACGCCATGGCCACCCGGCCACTGCCGCCCGCCGCGATCCTTCCCCCCGACTACAGCGGCTACTTCGAGCGCCTCGCCGCCTCGGTGGCCCGCAACTGGGTGGAGCCGAAACTGGTGGTCGAGGGCGCGCGCGGCTGCTGGTGGGGCGAGAAGCACCACTGCACGTTCTGCGGGCTCAACGGCTCGTTCATGGAGTTCCGTTCGAAGAGCCCGGACACCTTCTACGAAGAGATCATGGAACTGGCCCGCCGCCACCGGGTCCTCGACATGTATGTCGTCGACAACATCCTCGACATGCGCTACCTCACCACAGTGCTGCCCCGCATCATCGAAAGCGGCTACGACCTGCGCCTGCACATCGAGATCAAGGCCAACATGAAGCGCAGCCAGCTGCGGACCCTCGCCGAAGCCGGACTGATCTACGTCCAGCCCGGCATAGAGAGCCTCAACAGCCGGGTCCTGGACCTGATGGACAAGGGCGTCAGCGGCTGCCAGAACGTACGGATGCTGCGTGACGGCGCCGAGACCGGCCTCTCCGTCGCCTGGAACTACCTGCACGGCTTCCCCGGCGAGAGCGCCGAGGACTACGACCCGGTCATCGCCCAGATCCCCGCCCTGGAACACCTCGACCCGCCGGTCGACCTGTCCGCCCGCATCGCCATCGAACGCTTCAGCCCCTACTTCGAGCGCCCCGAACTCGGCTTCACCGGCCTGCGGCCCGAGACCCACTACCGCTTCACCTACGACCTGCCCGAGGAAGAGCTGTACGGCATGGCGTACGTCTTCGAGGCGCCCGCCCGCGGCATCGGCGAACCGACCGTCGGCGCCCTCAACGCGGCCCTCGCCGACTGGAAGAAGCACCACACCGACGCCCGCCTCACCCACGACGACCACGGTGACCGCATCGTCCTGGTCAGCCGCCGCCGCGCCTTCGCCTGGCGCGCCATGGTGCTGACCGACCCCTTCGAGCTGACCGTCTTCCGCCTCCTGGACCAGCCCCACAGCGTCCAGGCACTCACCCGCAAGGCCGCCGCCGACGACTCCGCCGCCGCCCGCGACGAAGACGCGGTCCAACAACTCCTCGACTCCTGGCTCGCTCTGGGCATCGTCTTCGCCGACGCGGGCCAGTACGTCCACATCGCCCCGGCAGCGGTCAACGAAGACCTGCTGCGCCTGGACTTCATGCGCCACATCCACGCCGCGGACACCGACGCCGCGACCGTCCCGCAGGACGTCGCCGCCGTACCCGAGCCAGCCTGACCCCGAACGTCCCGCCGCCCCGCATGCTCGACCCGGAGGAGCCCCCTCGATGACCGCCACTCTCGCCGCGCCGACGCTCCTCGCCTGGCGCGACTACGATCCCGCCGCGTGCGAACTCCCCGGCATGTCGCTGGGCGAGGTACCGCTGCCCGGACCGGCCCGCGGCCAGGCCGCGCGCCTGTGGGAGCTGGGCGTGCGCCGGGTACGCCTGCCCGCCCCCGTCGACCTCACCGTCGCCGCGGACCCGGCCGCCGCCCTGCACGGCCTCTCCCTCGTACGGGACCTGACCGCGCGGGCGATCATGGTGGAGTGGGAGCTACGGCTGGCCCCGGACGCGGAGGAGACCCGGCGCATGCTCAGCCACCTCCAGCCGCCCACCGCGCTCTTCGGCCCCGCCGACGCGGAGACGGCGCTGCGCACCTGGCAGCGCGGCCACTACCTGTGCAAGTGCCTGTGGCGCAAAGGCCCCGGTTTCATCCAGATCCGCGACCGGCGCTGGGGAGAACTGCGCCGCTTCACCGCCGACGAACCCGAGTACGCCACGGCGATCGACCTCCTGGATTACGGGACCCCCTCCACCACGGTCCCGCAAGCGATCCTCGACGACTTCCGCACCGAACAACTCGTCCTGGAAGTGGGCTCGTACGCGTGGTGGCTGCCGTATCGCGTCAGCCGGTGGCTTCAGCAGTCGATCGCGATCTAGCTACCGGATGAGCCGGTGGGCTGATGAGCCGTCAGCAGATGGTCGCATGAACTCCCGCAACTGCGCGTTCATATGTATCTCCACCTCCAGTCAGGTGCACCAGGTGTGCCGGACGCCCGCGCGGGGCGTGATCACGTGCTCCCGCCCCGCGACGACCGGCGGTAGGAGGCGGGGATGCCGCGCTCGGACATCGCCCCCTGACGCGGCCTGGGCGCGACCCGGCGGATCGGGTCCAGGGTTGCATTCCGGCCACTCACCGTTCAGCATGGTTACGTGAATCATGCCTTTCCCTGTGGGACGCTCCCTCTCGACTTCGTGGGCACGCTGCGTGCGCGGCGCAACGAGCTGCCGACGGAGAAGCTCGCCACCCCCGAGCTGCTCGACGACTGGTTCGTCGAATCCGGCGTGCTCGACCTGGCGCCCGGCGCGAGCGAGGTGGACCTCGCCATCGCCGTGGACCTGCGGGAAGCCGTCTACACCCTCGTCGCGGCACGCCTGGACGGCGATCGGCTGCCCACGGAAGCGGTCGCCGAGCTGAACCTGCACGCGTCCGGCATGCCCGTGACGCTGCGGCTCGGACCCGACGGCACGACCCGCACCGGCTCGGTCGCGCAAGGACTCGCCGCCCTCGCCCGTGAGGCGGTCGAGATCCTCGGCGGCGAGGACGGGGACCTGCTGCGCGAGTGCGCCCGCCCCGAATGCACCCAGACCTACCTCGACCGCTCGCGCGGCCACCGCCGTGAGTGGTGCGCCATGAGGACCTGCGGCAACCGGGTCAAGGCCGCCACCTACCGGGCCCGCCAGCACAGCGGCCAGAGCTGATCCCGGTCCTGACGGCCGGTTTCCGGGGCGGCGACAGCGGCCGCAGGGGCGAACTGGCTGACGGTAGACGATCCGTCGCAGTAGATCCGGCATCGATTCCGGCCTGGGTCATACCCCCGGGTCCTCCGTCACGGGCAGGCACTCGGCGAGCAGGTCGACGACGTCGCGCCAGGCGCGCTGCGCGTGCTGTGGGTGGTAGCCGACACCAGGAACCGTGGGGTGGTCGACCGGTGGGTGATGGAAGGCGTGCAGGGCGCCGCCGTAGACCGTGAGGCGCCAGTCGATGCCCGCGGCCTGCATCTCAGCGGTGAACGCGTTCCGTTGCGCGGGCGCCATGATCGGGTCTTCCGATCCGACCCCGGCCCACACCGGGCAACGGATGTGCGCCGCCTCACCCGGTCGGCCCGTGGTAGTCGCGTTGACTGTCCCGATCGCGCGCAGGTCGACGCCATCGCGCCCGAGTTCCAGCGCGATGGCGCCCCCGGTGCCGTAGCCGATGGCGGCGATCCGGTCGGGGTCGGTCCGTGGCTCGGTACGCAACACGTCGAGCGCCGCGTGGCCGATACCGCGCATCCGGTCGGGGTCGGCGAGCAGCGGCAGGCAACGGGCCAGCATCTCCTCGGGGTCGCCCACATAGCGCCCGCCGTGAAGGTCGAAGGCCAGCGCTACGTAACCCAGTTCGGCGAGCGCATCGGCCCTGCGGCGCTCGACGTCGCTGAGCCCCATGCCCTCCGGTCCGAGCAGCACCGCGGGTCGGCGGGCCACACCGGCCGGGAGAGCGAGGTGCCCGCTCATCGTCAGACCATCGGCCGGATACTCGACCGTACGCGTCGTGATCGTCGCAATCGTTGTCATGAGTCTGGACCGTAGTGACCGTCGAGCCCGGCCCGGCCGCTGTTCTGCTGCTGGCAGAGCAGCGCGGGGCCCCTATGGACAGCGAGGCTCACAAGAACCGTCACAAACCCCGGTCCCCGCGCCCACCGTCACCCTGCACTCTCGCGCACGCGCGAATCACCGCCTTGACAGGTTACGTATGAATGGGAAGACTGAAAGCGGTCCGGGCGGCGGACGGACGCGATCCACGAAGTGGAGGACGGACATGAACCAGGAAGTCACCATCGACCCCGCGGCGGCAGCACGGCACGAGCGCTTCGGGAAGCTCCCCGAGCG
This sequence comes from Streptomyces sp. NPDC030991, assembly GCF_055571235.1. Lineage (NCBI taxonomy): Bacteria > Bacillati > Actinomycetota > Actinomycetes > Kitasatosporales > Streptomycetaceae > Streptomyces > Streptomyces sp. NPDC030991. The sequence goes on along the minus strand of NZ_JBVIFR010000005.1, from coordinate 247,146 downwards.
CATCCGTGTCGAGGACACCACCCAGGGCGTGGACAGCCGGCAGGATGCCGAGGTCAACGCCGCGTACACCCCTGAGGGGCAGTGGCAGTACTACTCCTGCCTGGCCCTCGATCTGGGCCTGTAGCGCCGGCCGGCACACCCCAGTGGGCCCACGATCGCGCCCCGCCCTGCTTCACTTCACCAGGGTGTACATGACGGAACGCTGCTGCTTGTGCCGCTGGACACGTCCCTTGGCGACGAGCGACTCAAGGGTGTTCCGCACCACCTGCGGTGTGGGACTGCGGTCGGGGTGCTTCTTCAACAGCTCGTCCCGCAGCTCCTTCGCCAGCCGCGGCTCGTCGTGCTTGCCCAGCAGCTTCATGAGCAGGTCGCCGAGTAGGGCCTGACGCGGCTTCCCACCCGCGCCGGCCTTCGCCGGAGCAGCTGCGGATGTGTGCTTCTTGGGTGCCGCACGTCGCGAAGCGGCCCCGGCCGCGGTCCGCTTCGACTTCGCGGCGACGGGCTCGTCCTGTGACTGCTCGGGCAGGCGGGACGCGTCGGTCAAACCCTCGTACCGCTCGGCGAGGCTGATGATGTCGTTCAGGAGGGCCTCCTCCTGCTTCAACATCGAGATCCTCTCCGTCAGCTCCTGCTGCAGGCGGCGGTTCTCCTCCAAGTCCGATGCGGCTTGCTCTACGTACCGCGACCGGAGCGCGGCGGCTGACTGACTGGGCACAACCGTTCACCTCCTTGTATGGATGACGTTGCGCATCGTACCCACGTCAGAGGCCCGGCGCAGATAAGTGTCGACGCCGGGCGGCGCGTCCGGCATGTGTGCCCTGCACCATAAATGACAACGTCATTGCTCAAGGAGCTCGTAGCAGGTGGCACAGCATGCCGGGGGAGCGCGTGTGACCACGACACATCAAGGAAGGTGCGCGGCCGGGCCTTCACCCTGACCCGTCACCTGGCCGTCGGCCACGTGAACGTCAGGACCGGCTGCGGCCGGGGCGGCCAGCACTGCCGCGAGGCCCTCTTGTAGATCCCTGACGAAGTACTCGGGAACCTCCAGCGACGGGAAGTGGCCGCCGGTCTCGGGCGACCTCCATCGGACGATCCGGCGGTACCGCTCCTGCGCCCAGGCACGTGGATACTTCTCGATGTCGCGGGGATACATGGTGATCGCCGACGGAACGTCGACCCGGAGCTCGGGGTCGAGCGCGGCGTGGCTCTCGTAGTAGATACGGGCCGACGAGGCGCCGGTCCGTGTCAGCCAGTACAGGGTGATGTTGTCGAGAATCCTGTCCCTGGAGATCGTCTCGAACGGGCTGTCCTCGGTATCCGTCCACTCGGCGAACTTGTCGAGGATCCAGGCGAGAAGCCCGACCGGTGAGTCGACGAGCGAGTAACCGATGGTCTGCGGTCGGGTCGCCTGCTGCTTCGCGTATCCCGCGCGGCGGAGCCAGAAATCGCGGGTCTCCTCGGTCCACGCGCGCTCGGTCGCCGTCAGCCCGTCCGTCGACAACCCGGGCGGTGCCTGCGCGAACGTTGTGTGGATGCCGAGCACGTGCTCGGGGAACCTGCCGCCGAGGATCGTGGTGATCACACCTCCCCAGTCACCGCCGTGGGCCACGAACTTGTCGTAGCCGAGCCGCACCATCAGCTTCACCCAGGCGGCCGCGATCTTCTCGATCCCCCACCCGGTGGTGGCCGGCTTGTCGCTGTAGCCGAAACCTGGCAGGGAGGGGACCACGACGTGGAACGCCGGCGCGTCCGCGTTCGTCGGCTCCGCCAGTTCGTCGACCACATCGATGAACTCGGCAATGCTGCCGGGCCAGCCGTGCGTCAGGACCAGAGGAGTGGCATCCGCGCGCGAGGACCGGCGGTGCAGGAAGTGGATCCCCAGACCGTCAATGGTCGTGCGGAACTGGCCGATCTGGTGGAGGCGCGCTTCGAACGACCGCCAGTCGTAGCCGGTGCGCCAGTAGTTCACGATATCGACGAGGTCGGCGAGGGGAACGCCCTGATCCCATCGGCGCGGGTCGGGCGCGGCGCACTGGACCGTCTCGGCCTCCGGCAGCCTTGCCGCGGCCAGCCGCGCGCGCAGGTCGTCGAGGTCGGCGTCGGTCGCGTGTGCTTCGAATGCTTGTACGTCGCTGGTGTGCCGGTTCACGCGATGCCCCCGCCGGGTCGAGCTGACGTCGTGACAGCGCCACGATCGACGGCGGCCGCAGTGTCGTTGACGCGCCGATGTGTGGACATGAGACCTCCTGGTCGTCGAGGCGACCGGCCCGGGGTCTGTCGGAACCGGCTAAGACGGTTCTAGCAGACTCGATGTCGGCGTACAACCGGCTAAGCTGGTTCCATGCGCGCTCAGTTCCCTGATTTCCGCCTCGGCAAGGTGCTGGCGACCAGCTTCACGGCGACCCTGACGGAGCGCTGCGGCGACCCCGTGGAACGTATTCCGACGCCGCACCGCCTCGTCGACTGGCTGGCGGTGAGTGACCTTGCCGTGGAGTCCTGCACCGCCGCCCAGCTCGAACGTGCCCGGGAACTGAGGGAGGCGATTCACGCCGCCGCGACCGCGGCCGCCCGCCGAGACCCCCTCCCCGCGTCTGCCGTCCAGGTCATCAATGACCGCAGCATCCAAGGAAGGGGCGCGGCTGTCCTCACACCCGAGGGCAATCGGCAATGGCGACTTGGCTCGGCTTCCTCCGTGGAGGACGCCCTGGGCGTCATCGCCGCCGACGCGATCAGCATCGTCGCGGGTGAGCGCGACGGAAAGTTGGCCCTGTGCGCTTCGCCGACCTGCCAGGCGGCCTTCTTCGACACCAGCCAGAGTCGCACTCGAAAGTGGTGCGACATGAATACGTGCGGGAATCGTCAGAAGAAGGCCCGCTTCAACGCCCACAAGCGCGAAAGTCCCGGCTCAGCCCAGTAGATGGTGGGGGAGCACGCGCCCGTTCCGTGTATTCGCCAGGCGCGCGCGCCTGGCGACCCGCGCCCCGCCGCCCGCCCGCCCGCCGGGCGCGGGTCCCAGGCCCGCGTTTAGCCCCATGCCGGTGGCTCACACGGCCGGGGCCCCCGTCTCCTTGAGCGTTCCGTCGGCCAGTCGCAGCCATCGGTTCACACCGATCTCGGCGAGGAACCGCTCGTCGTGGCTGACCACCATGAAGGCGCCCTGGTAGGAGTTGAGCGCGCTCTCCAGCTGGGCCGCGCTGACCAGGTCGAGGTTGTTCGTGGGCTCGTCGAGCAGCAGCAGGTGCGGGGCGGGTTCGGCGCACAGTACGCAGGCCAGGGTGGCGCGCAGCCGCTCGCCGCCGGAGAGCACGGCGACCGGCAGATGCGCTCGCGGGCCCCGGAAGAGGAAGCGGGCGAGCAGGTTCATCCGCTCCGACTCGGGCCGTTCGGGGGCGAACGCGGCGAAGTTCTCCGCGACGGTGCGGTCCAGGTCCAAGAGGTCCAGCCGCTGCGAGAGATAGGCGATGCGGCCGTCGTTGCGCTTGATCTTGCCGCCGTCCGGGGCGAGTTCACCAGTGATCAGACGCATGAGGGTGGTCTTGCCGGCGCCGTTCGGCCCGACCAGTGCGATGCGCTCGGGGCCGCGGACGGTCAGGCCGATGCCGCCCGCGGCGAACACATCCTTGCCTCCGAGTCGGACCTGCATGCCCTCGCCGAGGAAGAGGTTGCGTCCGGCGGGCACCTGGGTGTCCGGCAGCTCCAGGGTCAGCCGCAGGTCGTCGCGGAGGGCACGTTCTGCCTCGTCGAGACGGGCCTTGGCCTCGTTGACCCGGGAGGTGTGCATCGTGCCGGACCTGCCGGCGGCCTCCTGGGCGCCGCGCTTCATGGTGCCGGCGAAGATCTTGGGCAGGCCGGCGTTCTTGAGGTTCTTGGCGGCGTTGCTCGCGCGGCGCTCGGCGCGTTCGCGGGCCTGTTGCAGCTCCCGCTTCTCGCGTTTGAAGTCCTGCTCGGCGTTGCGGATGTTCTTCTCGGCGACCTCCTGCTCGGCGCGCACGACCTCTTCGTACTCGGTGAAGTTGCCGCCGTACAGGCGCAGTTGGTCACTGCTGAGCTCGGCGATGCGGTCCATCCGGTCGAGCAGCGCGCGGTCGTGGCTGACCAGCAGCAGGCAGCCGGAGAAGTCGGAGAGCACGTCGTGGAGCCGGTGCCGGGCTTCGAGGTCGAGATTGTTGGTGGGCTCGTCGAGCAGCAGGACGTCGGGGCGCCTGAGGAGCTGGGCGGCGAGGCCGAGGGAGACGACCTGGCCGCCGCTGAGCGTGCCGAGGCCGCGGTCCAGGGTGAGGTCGGCCAGGCCCAGGCGGTCGAGTTGGGCGCGGGTGCGTTCCTCGATGTCCCAGTCGTCGCCGATGGTGGTGAAGTGCTCCTCGGCGACGTCGCCGGACTCCACGGCGTCGATGGCGCGGATCACCGCGTCGACGCCGAGCACCTCGGCGACCGTGAGGTTTCCGGTGAGCGGAAGGCTCTGCGGGAGGTAACCGAGGGTGCCGCTGACGGAGACCGAGCCGGTAGTCGGCTCGACCTCGCCGGCGATCAGCCTGAGCAGGGTGGTCTTGCCGGCGCCGTTCGGCGCGACGAGCCCCGTGCGGCCCGGGGCCACGTTGAAGGACAGCTCGTGGAAGACCGGGGTGTCGTCCGGCCAGCTGAAGGAGACGTTCGAGCAGACGACGGAGGCGTGGGACATGGAATGACCTCGAGCGATGCGAGGGCAGGGGAGCAGACCTCTGCCCTGGGAAGACATGGGGAAAGGGGCACGACGAGACGGACCACGTCAGCGGCGCTTCTGTACGCCGACCGGTGGTCGTCACTACCGGATCTCATCCGGAGATGTCGTCTTCACCCGCCATGTCAGCGACTCCTCGATAGACGGTCGATGTCCTTCCGAGCGTAACAGCCACGAAGGACGCGCCTCAATCTGTTTTGTCGGTCAGGACCAAGGTCCCATACGTGATCTATCGTCACCTGGTTGAGCGGTGACAAGGTGTGAGCTGGCTCTCCGCGTGACGTGCGGCGTGCATATGTGTTGCCGGTGTCGGCGCCCACCTGCCTCTTGGCGGAGAGCAATGAAAAGGCCCTGACGGTACTCGCGGCCGGCCGCACCGAGCGCGGCGCAGGAACTCCTCCACCGCACCGGGCAGCAGTCCGTGCAGCCCGGCGAGCGCCGCGCGGTGCTCCGGCGAGGCCACCTGGAGCGCCAGAGCAGCCCAGCGACGGAAGTCCAGGTGGTGTTCCTCGGGGATACCGAGGAGTTCGGCGATCCGTGGCCGGCAGCCAGGCGGCGCAGCCGGGTGCGCACCCTCGTACGCTCCGTGCAGGCATATGTTTGTCTCCGTCGCTGCCGTCTTCTTCATCCGCGAGCGGTGACGCCGGGAGAGCTGCCCCGGTACTTCCCTCCAGCGTTTAAGGAACACCACCTTGCACAAGCGAAAGAGGCCCGGCCGCGTAGGCGTCGCGCTCGCGGTGGGCGCACTCACCGCGGGATGCCTGGCCGCCATGCCGATCGCGGCGCTGGCCGACACGGCGAACGACGCACCGGTATCGCGGGAACAGACGATCCAGGCCGCCGCCGACGAGTACCGCGTCCCGGCGAATGTGCTGCTCGCGGTCGCCTACGAGGAGTCGGCCTGGAACACCCACGGCACGCAGGCCAGCACCGGCGGCGGCTACGGAGTCATGCACCTCACGGACGTGACACCCGACCTGCTCGCGACCGGTGCGGCGGGCGCCGCGGGCCGCACCGACCTCAAGTCCCTCGCCGGCGATCCCGCCCTGCACACCCTCCAGGCGGCGGCGAAACTGACCGGCCTGTCCACGCGGGAACTGCGCGGGGACGAGACCGCGAACATCCGCGGTGGCGCGGCGCTCCTTGCCTCCTACGAGAAGGAGCTGGTCGGTGGCACCCCCGCCGACGCCTCCCGGTGGTACGGAGCCGTGGCCCGCTACAGCCAGTCGAAGCAGCGGCAGGGCGCGGTGCGTTTCGCCGACCGTGTCTACGACAGGATCCGCGGTGGCAAGACCGCCGTGACGCGGGACGGCCAGAAGATCCGGCTGTCCTCCGATCCCTCGGTGGAACCCGCGACGTCACAGGTCGCGGCCCTGCGTCTGAAGCCGTCGGCGACCACCGCCACCGAGTGCCCGCCGACGGTGCGCTGCACGTTCGTCGCCGGCTCGCCCGTCGGCGGCCAGGTGTCCGACCGGCCCGCCAACGGCATCAAGATCGACACCATCGTGCTGCACGACCTGGAGTCCACCTACGAGTCCGGCGTCGCGGGTCTGGCCAACCCCACGAACCCGTCCTCGGCCCACTACGTCATGTCCTCGGACGGTTCCGTCACGCAGATGGTGCCCACGAAGAACATCGCCTTCCACGCCGGTAACTACTCCACCAACCTGCACTCGATCGGCATCGAGCACGAGGGCTTCGCCGCGCACGGCGCCGACTGGTACACCGAGGCGCAGTACGAGGCCACGGCGGACCTGGTGAAGTATCTGGCCGCACGGCTCGACATCCCCCTCGACCGGCAGCACGTCATCGGCCACGACAACGTCGCCGGACCGAAGTCCTCGCTGGTCTCCGGCATGCACTGGGACATGGGACCCGACCTCGACCTCGCACATCTGATGGAGCTGGTGGGTGCGCCGGCGACCGGCCCGCGCGGTGTTCCGCAGGCCGGGGAGGTCGTGACGATCGACCTGCCCTTCGCCCAGAACGAGCAGACCGTACGGATCTGCCCGGAGGACGACCCCACCGGCCGGACGACGGTCTGCACCGAGGACCGGCGCCCGGTGAACTTCGTCCACCTGCGTACGGCCCCGAGCAGCACCGCGCCGCTCTTCGGCGACCAGGCGATCCATGGCACCGCCGCCGGCACCGACCGGATCAACGACTGGGGCAGCACGGCACAGTCCGGGCAGCAGTTCGTCGTGGCGGGTTCGCAGAGCGGCTGGACCGCGATCTGGTTCAGCGGTGCCAAGGTGTGGTTCGACAACCCCCAGGGAAACAACACGAGGATCAGCCACGGCGTGCAGGTGATCCGCCCCGCGGGGGCCACCGCCGTGCCGGTCCACGGGACCAACTACCCGGACCCGTCCGAGTATCCGACGGGCCTGAGCCCTTCCACGCAGGCGCCGCTCAGCATGTACTCCGTCCCCGCGGGTCAGGCATACGTGGCCACCACGGCGCCCATCGCCACCGACGACTTCTTCGCCTCCAGCGGCAAGGTCGTCACCGGCGGCAAGAAGATGTACACCATCCAGTACAACCACCGCGTCGCCCTGGTCTACGCCGACGCCGTGACCGCGACCCAGGCGGTCGTCCGCTGAGGAACGGGCCGTCGTCCGGTGGTGAACGGCCGGATCCGACCAGGACAGAGACCTCCGGTGCGGCGCGTACTCCTACGGGAGACGTGGCGCACGGAGGTCTCTGCGCCTCCTCCACAAACCACTCACGGACCCGGACGACCGGGTTCTGATGGAACTGCAACGTCCGTACACGTTTGCCTGGTTGGCGAGTAATCCGCGCGACGCAGTGTCATATGGGCCGCACCGATCGTGAGTTGTGCGCAAATAATGCAGATGTGGTCGAGATTTTTCACGTCAGGCTTTGAAATGGTCACAGGAAGGTCACTAAGGTCGGAGCTCGAACCTCCGCTCGGGTGATCACTTGCAACAGGTGGGTGACGGTGGAGGGGCACCGCCCTGCGTGCTCTGTGGGCGGCAGGAAGAAGGAGCCCGTCTTCGTGGCGTCCCACCGTCGGCCCAAACAATCGAACCGCACACGCGTGACCGTCTTCACCACGACGGCCGTCGCTGCCGTGGCGCTTACTTCGCAGGCCGCCAACGCGGCCCCCAAGCCCACGAAGAGCGAGGTCAAGGCAGAGGTCGACAAGCTCTACGAAGAGGCGGAACGGGCCACCAACCACTACGACGCGGCCAAGGAGAAGCAGCAGAAACTGGAGACGGAGATCAGCCGGCTCCAGGACAAGGTCGCCCGCGAGCAGGGTGAGCTCAATGAACTGCGTACGGGCATCGGTGTGATGGCCAGCCAGCAGTACCGCTCCGGCGGCATTGATCCCTCCGTCCAGCTCTTCCTCTCCGCCGACCCGGACAACTACCTCGACAAGGCGTCCACGCTCGACTCACTCTCCGCGCAGCAACTGGAGTCGCTCAAGACAGTCCAGACGAAGCAGCGCGAGCTGGCCCAGGAGCGCGCGCAGGCCACAGAGAAGCTCAAGGACCTCACCGAGACCCGCACCGAACTCGGCAAGAAGAAGAAAGAGATCCAGGACAAGCTCAGCAAGGCGCAGAAACTGCTGAACACCCTGACCACCGCCGAACGACAGCAGCTGACCGAGGACGACGCCCGCGCCAGCCGCTCCTCCGCCGGCCGCGTCGACCTCGGCAGCGAGGTGGCCGCCTCCAAGTTCGGTGCCGCCGCCCTGAGCGCGGCCGCCACCCAGATAGGCAAGCCGTACGTCCGCGGCACCACCGGGCCCAACTCCTACGACTGCTCGGGCCTCACGCAGTGGGCGTACGCGCAGGCCGACATCCACATATCCCGCGTCACGTACACGCAGGTCAACGACGGAGCCCGGGTGGGCATGAGCGCTCTCAAACCCGGTGACCTGGTCTTCTTCAACAACACCGAACATGTCGGCCTGTACGCGGGCAACGGCCAGGTGCTGCACGCGCCGCACCCGGGAGCCTCGGTGCGCTACGAGTCGATGAGTACGATCGGCAGCTTCCAGTTCGGCGTCCGCGTCGGAGGCTGATCGCGCCCCCATTCGGTCCGTGTACCAACTCCGTGTACCAACGGCGCCCGGAACAGCGCCGCTCGGGCACAGACCGAGGGACCCGGGGCGGACCCGATGGCTGCCCAGATGCCCCTTGGCGGCTAGGAAGGCCCCGGAACATCTCTCGGCTCGGCCGTCAGCGGAACGTACGCGCGCGCCATGCCCCGGCTGTCGATCAGCCGGCCCATGCGTTTGGGCGCGCAGACGGGCCAGCCCGCCAGGTACTGGTTGAGGCCGCAGCGGAAGTACAGCTCGCCGTTGCCCGTCATCCGGTGCAGCCGACGACGCACGGTCGTCTCGCTCAGCCCGCTGGAACGGGCCAGCTCGGCGTGGGTGCGGCGGGCGTCGATGCCCAAGGCCGCCAGCAGCGGTGACGCCGTCTACCGCGTCTGCCAACCGAAGGACGATCGACCTGCGAAGGGTCACCTTCCGGCCGTGCTGACACCGGGTGCGCCCCGCGCGAGCCTGGGGGCGCTGGCGGACGTGCTGTTCAGTTGCTCGTGCGCCTCAGGTTTCCTCAGGTGAACTTGTACCCGGCGAAGTCGGCGACGTGGACGTACCCGATGCGCTGGTAGAGGGCATTGCTCGTGGGGTTGTCCGGATCCGTGAAGAGGACGACGTCGGTCGCGCCCGCGGTCAGCGCCGCCCGGCTCACCTCGGTCGTCACGGCGCCCGCGTAGCCGTGGCCCCGTAGGCGGGCCGGGGTGTAGACGGGGTCCACCCGGACCATGCCGCCGACGACCGAGGTCACGGCTGCCATGGAGACGGGGGTGCCGTCCAAGGTCTCCCAGAACGTGAAGTGCCGGTCGCCGAAGCGCGAGTCGTCCCAGGAGCCCGCGTCGATCAGGTCGATGGAGCGCTGCTCTTTGACATCGACGCAGAACTCACGGCACCAGCCCACGACTTGCTCGCGGTCCTGTTCGCCTGCGAGACGGCCCCGACCATCCGCGCGCGCCACCGGTGGGGTGAGCGTGCCGAGACGGTAGAGGTGTGTCCGCCAGAAAGGTACCGGTACAGCGCTCGTGTGCCGCTGCCATGACTCGGCGAAAGCGCCGGCGGTGTCGTGGTCGGCGATGACGGTGGAGGGCGAGTGGTCGAGGCCGGCCAGGTGAGCGGCGAGGGCGTCCGTCTGCTCGGCAGAAAGGGGAGTGAGGCCGAGACGGCCGCGCGGAGTGAGGTAGAAGATCGCGCGAACTTCGCCGCCTGTCTCCAGTCGCCCGAAGACGGGGGCTTCGGCGTCGTGCGCGCCCACCCCAGGTATCCGCAGCTTCTCGATGTCCGTGAGCGGCGTGTTGTGCAGGGCGGGATGCGAGCGCAGGAAGTCCCCGGCTCGGGCGAGGAAATCGTCGACGTCTTGGGTGAGGTGCCAGTCATCCGGGATCATGCTTCATGATCCCGGATGACCTCGTCGAGCGGCTACCTGCTCAGGTCTTGCTCAACTCGCTCGCCCAGCGACGGGTTTGCGACGATGATCAAGCCAAGTCCGGTCACGCGCGGCGCAGTGCCGCCACGGTACTCGGGGAACGCAAGGAGGAGTGCTGTGGCAAAAGCGGTACAAGCGTCGCTGGGCGAGATGTGGATCACCTGTCAGGTGTGTAAGAGCGATCGCTTCCGCGAACGCGGGGTGAAGCTCAACAGCACGGGCGGGGAGTTCTTCAACCTGGCCTGGGCGGACGAGACCGCCACCGGCTTGATCTGCTGGCGATGCGGATTCGTGCACCTCTTCGTCAACCGGGAGCTCCAACTGCACCGCGTCAAGGACTGAACCCGGTCGCCGCCACCGCGACGGCGACCCGGGGGCATCAGCGACGCCTACGCGGACGGGCAGGAGAGCCCGCACCGTAGGTCTTCATCGGCGCACCCTTCCGTTCGTGGCCGGCCCCGTCAGGTGCGGGACCAGCGTTGGTTGCTGCCGTTCGAGCAGGAGTAGAGCTGGATCAGGGTGCCATTGGTGGTGGCGGCCGCGACGGCGTCGAGGCAGAGGCCGGACTGGACGCCGACGATGGAACCGTCGGAGGCGAGACGCCACTTCTGGTTGTCGCCGCCCCAGCAGCTGTAGATCTGGACCTTGGTGCCGTTGCCGGTGCCTGCGGCGTCCAGGCACTTGTTGCCGTAGACCCTGAGTTCGCCGGCGGCGGTGTACGTCCACTGCTGGTTGGCGTTGTTGCCGCAGTCCCACAGCTGGAGCTGGGTGCCGTCAGCCGTGCTGCTGCTGGGCACGTCAAGGCAGCGACCCGACCCGACGCCCTTGATGATCTGCCCGGAACCCGAAGGGGGCGTGGTGGAGCCGCCGTTGAGAGCGTTGAGGACAGCGGTGTAGGCGGGCTTCTTGCTACCGTCGCCGTTGAACAGCAGGGGCGTGTCCTGCGAGCGCCAGGAGTCGCTGTCGCGCACACCCCAGACGGTGATGCCGAGGCAGCGGGAGACGGCCAGGCAGTCGTTGGTCACGTTGGCGTAGGTCGTGGCCGGGGCGCCCTGGATGTCGAGTTCGGTGATGGCCACGTCGACACCGAGCGCGGCGAAGTTCTGCAGCGTGGTGCGGAAGTTGCTGTTGTAGGGGCTGCCGCTGTTGAAGTGCGACTGGAAGCCGACGCAGTCGATCGGCACGCCGCGCTGCTTGAAGTCCTTGACCATGGCGTACATGGCCTGGGTCTTGGCCCAGGTCCAGTCCTCGACGTTGTAGTCGTTGTAGCAGAGCTTGGCGGCCGGGTCGGCGGCGCGCGCGGTGCGGAAAGCGACCTCGATCCAGTCGTTGCCGGTGCGCTGCAGGTTGGAGTCGCGCCGGGCTCCCGTGCTGCCGTCGGCGAAGGCCTCGTTCACGACGTCCCACTGGGCGATCTTGCCTTTGTAGTGGCCCATCACGCCGTTGATGTGGTCGATCATCGCCTGGCGCAGCGTGGACCCGCTGAGGCTCTGCATCCAGCCGGGTTGCTGGGAGTGCCAGGCCAGTGTGTGGCCGCGCACCTGCTTGCCGTTCTGTACCGCCCAGTTGTAGACGCGGTCACCGGCGGTGAAGTTGAACTGGCCCCGCTGCGGTTCGGTGGCGTCGATCTTCATCTCGTTCTCGGCCGTCACCGAGTTGAACTCACGGCCCGCGATCGCCGTGTACGCCGAGTCGCCCAGCTTGCCGGAGGCGACGGCGGTGCCGAAGTAGCGGCCGCTCTGCGCCGCCGCCGCGCCGAGCGTGCTCTCCGCGGCGTGGGCGGTCGGCGAAGCGGCCAGCGTGGCGACCGCGCCGAGGACGCAGACGACCAGCGCCAGCAGCAGACTGCGGATCTTGCGGCGGACAACGGGTCCGGGGAGGGCATACAAGCCCATGACGGTGCCTCCAAGGTAGAAATCACGGAAGGACTGAAGCGCAGCGGAATGCGTCGAGACAGGCATGGGCGTGCTCCCTCGCGGCTCGGCCGGGGACAGCGCCGCGCGGCGTCGCGTACCTCTTCGAGTTCGGGGGTGCTCTGGTGCGCGGATCTGTCATGCGGCTGCGCGTGCATCGGTCGTGCCGTACAGATGGCCCGGGGCCGGATCGGTGTGGTTCGGAGTATCGGACTATGGCCGGTGTCTCAGACAGGGATGATCGAGGTGTTGACGAGGGGTCGTCAAGACGCGCCGCAGAATAAGTTTCCGTTTCTTTCTCGAAACTTTCCGTAACACCAGTGAGTCGGTTGGTCGACCTGCGAGGACGTCATCGGCGGATGCCGCAGGGCCGGTCCAAGACGGTGCGCCTAGCACCGATTACCTGACTTCACTCCGGGGAGGCGCTGTTTGTGGACAGTTCGGCGACAAGCCTTGACCGGACGGCCCCCTATTCCTAGCTTGTGGCGTCATAGATTCCGGATGTTGTGCCGACTGTCGTTCCGAAAACTTTCGAAAGGTTTCCTTCTCTCGACCGGCCGCACCGCTCCGCGATCCATCGGCGTACCCCCACCCCGAAGGAGCCCCTCTGATGTGGATTCGCCACTTGTCCCCGGTCCGTCTCAGACGCCTGCTCGCCGTCCTAGCCCCCTTGTTGCTCGTGGCTACTTTCCTCGGAGCCCAGCCCGCCGGGGCGGCGGCGGCCGTAGACCCCGACGCCTCGTACGTGCTGGTCAACCGCAACAGCGGCAAGGCTCTGGACGTCTACAACATGGCGACCGACGACGGCGCCCGCATCACCCAGTGGACCAGGAACGATCAGAGCCAGCAGCAGTGGCAGTTCGTCGATTCCGGGGGCGGCTACTACCGCATCAAGTCCCGCCTCTCGGGCAAGGTCCTGGACGTCCACAACTGGTCCACCGCCAACGGCGGCCCGATCGTCCAATGGGCCGACCTGAACAGCGCCAACCAGCAGTGGCGGCTGGCCGACAGTGCGGACGGCTACGTACGGCTCATCTCACGCCACAGCAACAAGGCACTTGAGGCACAGGGCGCCTCCACCGCCGACAACGCCGCCATCGTCCAGTACGACGACTGGGGCGGCACCAATCAGCAGTGGCAGCTCGTCAAGGTCGGCGGCGACACCCCCGGACCGTGCGACCTTCCGTCGACATACCGCTGGACATCGACGGGCGCGCTGGCGCAGCCCAAGCCGGGGTGGGTCTCGCTCAAGGACTTCACCGTCGTCCCCTACAACGGCAGGCAACTCGTCTACGCGACGACGCACGACACCGGGACGAGTTGGGGGTCGATGAACTTCGGCCTCTTCACCAACTGGTCGGAGATGGCCTCGGCCGGCCAGAACACGATGTCGACGTCCACCGTCGCGCCCACACTCTTCTACTTCGCGCCGAAGAACATCTGGGTGCTCGCCTACCAGTGGGGCGGGAGCGCCTTCTCCTACCGGACGTCGAGCGATCCCACCGACCCCAACGGCTGGTCGTCCCAGCAGACGCTCTTCTCCGGAAGCATCTCCGGCTCCGGAACGGGACCCATCGACCAGACGCTCATCGGTGACGGGACGAACATGTACCTGTTCTTCGCCGGCGACAACGGCAAGATCTACCGGGCCAGTATGCCGATCGGGAACTTCCCGGGCAGCTTCGGCACGACCTCGACCGTGGTCATGAGCGACACGACGAACAACCTGTTCGAAGCCCCGCAGGTCTACAAGCTGCAGGGCCAGAACCGCTACCTCATGATCGTCGAGGCGATCGGTTCGCAGGGCCGCTACTTCCGCTCGTTCACGGCCACCAGCCTCAACGGCTCCTGGACACCGCAGGCCGCGACCGAGAGCAACCCCTTCGCCGGCAAGGCCAACAGCGGCGCCACCTGGACCAACGACATCAGCCACGGCGAACTGATTCGTACCACCGCTGATCAGACGATGACCGTCGATCCCTGCAATCTGCGATTGCTCTACCAGGGGCGCAGCCCCAGCTCCGGCGGCGACTACGGCCTGCTGCCCTACCGCCCGGGCCTGCTGACAATGCAGCGCTGACGGCATGACACGCGCCCGGCTCCGGATATGTGCGAGGGGAGGCGGCTTCGGGCCGGGCGCGTGACTGTCACCGGCCGGTCATCCGGTCCGCAGGCCGAAGGGCGGGTAGCTGTCGGTGAGCAGGCCGACGTAGGCCTGCACGCGCAGGTTGTAGCGGTAGACGCCCACGACGAAGTCACGGATCCCCAGCGGGTATGCGCCGGTGACGAGCACGGCGAAGAAGCCCACGAACACCGCGACCGGCGCCGCGATGCCCAGCACGAACAGCACCACGTAGTGCGGGATCGCGAGCAGCCACTTGATCAGGGGCTGCCAACGGGACATCCGCTCGGGGTAGATGAACGTGACGACGGTGTGCGGGTCCAGGCCGTCGTCGCCGGCGGCGGACTGGAAGCCGAAGGGCGGGTAGTCCTCGCGCAGGAAGAGCGCGTAACTCGCGACGCGCCACTCGTAGCGGAAGGTCATGGCGATCGCGTCGAAGAGCGGGCGCGGGATGCGGCGGGTGAACAGCACGGTGAAGAAGGCGATGAAGGTCAGCACCTCACGCAACAGGCCGAGCGCATAGGCGATCAGCAGCTGCGGGACCGCGAGGAACCACTGCACGAGCGGCCGCCAGCGGGCTATCTGACGTGTGCCCTTGAGTTCGAGCTGGGTGGGGTAAGGGGTGGCCAGGGTCATGGTGCCCTCCTCGGACGGCACTGCATGGATGAGCGCGGCGACCGCGCGCCGCCGCATGCGTGACCCGTTGGCGACCTGCTGCCCGGGACGGGCCCTCCGGTCTGCGCTGCTCGGACACCAAGATCGGCGCCTTACAACGTAAGCTTACTTTGTAGGTAAGTCGTACGCTGGCGCCGTAGGTGTGTCAAGGCCGAGGACCGGAGCACGCGGATGACCCACCCTGAGCCCGCATCCCGCCCTCCGCTGAGCAGGGAGCGGGTGCTGCGGACGGCCATCGCCCTCGCGGACGCGAGCGGGATCGATGCGCTCACCATGCGCAAACTCGGCGTGGAACTGGGCGTCGAGGCCATGTCGTTGTACCGCCATGTGGCGAACAAGGACGACCTGCTCGGCGGCATGATCGACACCGTTTTCACCGAGATCGACCTTACGGCCGACGAGGCGGACTGGCGGGCGGCCATGCGCCGCCGGGCGATCTCGGCCCGTACGGTCATGTCGCGCCACCCCTGGGCGACCGGCCTCATGGAGTCGCGGGCCACCCCCGGGCCCGCCACCCTGCGCCACCACGACAGCGTGATCGCCACGCTCCGAAGGGCGGAATTCTCCACCGAGTTGACCGCCCACGTGGTGTCCGTCCTGGACAGCTACATCTACGGGTTCTCGCTCCAGGAGGCGACCGCCGAGCACCTCCTGCGACCGGAGTACGACCGCGGAGACGAGTTCCTGTTCGGACTCGACCTGATCCTCGACGGCCTCGAGCGGGCCCGCCACGGGGCCGGCCCCGGTTGATCCCTCCGCTCCCGGCACGGCCGAGCGCGGGGCGAGACCGCCTACATCTTGGTCGCCCGGTCGTAGGCGGCCACGGCCCGCTCCAGGAACGCCGCCACCGTGGCCTGCTCCTGGGCCGTCATGGACCCGGTGATCTCGCCGATGCCCGTGATGAGGGGCTCGACGTGCTCGAAGGCGGCCTGCTCCCAGTGCTCCGCCGGTGTGACGAGCACCTTGCGCCGGTCGCTGGGATGCGGTTGACGGCTCACATGCCCACCGTCCACCAGGCGGTCGATCACCAGCGTCATCGCCGCCGTCGACGTGCTGAGTTCGCGGGCCAGTTCGCTCGGCGTCGCCGGCCCGGCGTTGACGAGGTGATCCATCACCGCCAGCCCGGCGGGATCGACGTGCATCTGCCGGCCCAGGTACCGCTCGAACCGCTGCTGGCGGCGGGTCAGATTCCGCAGACGATCGCGGATGGGACCCTCCGCCGGGGCCGCGGACTGGGGCTCGGTGGGCTGGTTGGCGCTCGGCATGGTGTGGAAGCTGCTCCCCGGGTCGCTGAAGACGTTGGCAACCAATGATGCGTGAGGCCTACGGACTGGAGGAGGGCAGGGCAAAGGTGTCGGCGGGTGGGACGGAGAAACGGCTCGGTCTCCCGGCGAGGCGGGACCGGCTGCCGGCCCGCAGGACCAGGCGGAGGGTACGGATTCCCGCCGGGCGTGCGGTACGGCGACGCGTGGCACGCCGGACGGCAGGCCCTGAGCCCTGCTGGGGCGGCAGCAGCTCCTGGACCCGCTCGGCGTAGGCGCGAAGACCCCCTCGTGACGGGTGAATACCTGCGCTCCCCGGTCTGGGACCGCTGTACGGGCGACCCCGGGCCGGGGTTCACACAGCGACGTCCCGCTCCGCGCAGGAATCGGCAGCACCGCGGTCGGCGGGGTCGCCGGCAGGGGCAGTGATGCCGTGCTGCTCCTCCTCGGGCCGGGCCTTGTTCGGCAGCAGGAAGGTGATGGCCAGGAACGCGGCCAGCAGACACGCCTGGACGATCAGCGCGTGGTGGAAGCCCGCGGTGAAGTCACCCGTTTTGGCCTGGGCGAAGAACACCGAGCCGAAGATCGCCACGCCGATGGAGCCACCGATGGCCTGCACCGCGGACAGCACGCCGGAGGCGGAGCCGATCTCGTCGTCGTCGACCGCGGCGAGGATGAAACTGAACAGGGCGGCGATCACCATGCCCGCGCCGATACCGGCCACCGCCACGCCCGGGGCGATGTCCCAGATCGAGAACGAACCGGCGCTCAGGCCGTCGAGCTCGAACCAGAGCAACGCCGCACCGGCGAGCTGGATCAGCGGCCCGACCTGAAGGACCTTGCGGCCGATCTTGTCGGCGAGGAGCGCGCCGCTGACCGCGCCGCCGATCGCCGTACCCACCGCGAGCGGCAGGTTGCCGAGTCCCGCGTCCCCGGCACTGAAATGCTGGCCGAGCTGCAGGAACAGTGTGAGCACGAGCTGCGTACCGATCAACCCGCCGAAGAACAGGGCGATTCCGCCGAGCCCGACGGTGAAGGCGGGCTTGCTCAGCAGGCCCGGGGTGACCAGCGGTTCCCGGCCCGCCGCGGCGGTGCGGCGCTGCTCCAGCGCGAACAGGCCGAATCCGATGACCGAAGCGGCCATGCACAGCCAGGTCCACAGTGGCCAGCCGTCCTCCTGCCCCTGGTTCAGCGGCAGGACGAGGAGCGCGCAGGCCGCCACGACCAGCGCCGCGCCGGCCATGTCGACCCGCACGGTGCGGTCACCGCCCTTCCTGGGTACGAACTTCGCCGCGATGGCCAAGGCGGCGAGCCCGATGGGCAGGTTGACCAGGAACACCGAGCGCCACCCGAGGCCGAGGAGGTCGGCCTCGATGAGGAAGCCGCCCAGGACCGGGCCGACGATGCCGCCCAGGCCGAGCACGGGACCGAAGATCGCGAAGACCTTGGTCAGCTCGGGACCGGAGAAGTTCTCGCGCAGCAGTCCCAGGCCCTGGGGGAGCAGCATCGCGCCCGCCGCGCCCTGGACCAGCCGGAAGGCGATCAGCAGTCCGATGTTCGGCGACAGCGCGCACAGCAAGGAGCTCAGCGTGAACGCCGCCAGGCCGATCAGGAACATGCGGCGCCGCCCGTACCGGTCGCCGAGCCGGCCGCCCAGGACGAGACCGGCCCCCAGCGTCAGCGCGTAGCCGCCGATCACCCACTGCAGACCGACCGAACTGGCGCCGAGGGACTCCTCCAGCGCGGGGCCCGCGACGTTGACGATCGACGCGTCCAGGAGATCCATGACCTCCGCGACGATCATCACCACCAGGATCAGCCATCGCCACCGGTACGGCTCGGGGATCGGGTCGGTGCTCATCGTGCCTCAGTTCATTGGTTATCAATATTCTTAGCAATATCGAGGGTAGTCAGTGCTTCGAAGATGTCAACCGGATGCCGGAGGCGTGCAGGAGTACGCCGTTTGCCGCCGTCCCCTGCGGTTACTTGACTTCCCCCAGTTCTGGATCGGCGGGACCGAGTACGGAGAGGGCAGTCGGAGCGGGTGGTGGAGCAGCTTCACAACGCATGGGCCTGGGGGCGGCGGGCATGGGCTTCGTCCGGGCATGAACGGCACACACTTCTTCTGACCGGCAAATGGGTGCTGGCGGCGACCCTGAGCTGGTGGGTCGCCCATGATCTGCTGAAGGCGACGTCGCCGGCGTTCGCACCGTTCTCGGCGGTGCTGACGATGAACGTGACGATCTCGAAGTCGGTGTGGCAGACGCTGCGTTGCGTCGCGGCGGTCGTCGTCGGAGTGGCGGTACAGGCGGCGATAGGGTTCACGGCCGGCCCTGATCTGTTCGCGTTCGTGGTGGTGGCCGTCATCGCGTTGAGTCTGGGGCAGTGGCCGGCGCTGGGGGAGCAGCGCTCGCAGGTCGCCACGGCCGCCTTCTTCGCGTTCTCCACCTACAGTGCGTCCACCACCAACGCGGACCGGGCGGCCCAGCTCGGGCAGATCGTTCTGCTGGTGCTCCTGGGCTGCGGCATCGGTCTGGTCGTGAACCTGTGCGTCGTGCCGCCGCTGCGGTACCGCAGCGCGGAGCGGGGCCTGCGTGTCCTGGCCAGGGAGATGGAGTCACTGCTGGACGACATGGCCGACGGCTTGGGCAGCGGGGACGTCAAGGCGGAGCGGGCCGAGCGGTGGGTCGCGGTCGGTGAACGCGTCCAGGACGCGGTCGGGCAGGCCCGCGCGGGGCTGGAGATGGCGGAGAGCAGTCTGCCCTTCAACCCGAGGCGGCTGCTGCCCGCCCACCGCGGCCATCCCGCCCTCAGCCGTTACCGGCAGTCGCTGACCGCGATGGAGCGCGCTGTGTATCAGTTGGGCTCGCTCACCCGCAGCCTGAACCGCTGGCGGGAGAGCGAGGACACCTACACCTATGGCCCGGCGCTCAAGGCCTACGCCGACTTCGCCGCCAGCCTGCGCGACATCGCGCGCGTCATCGCCGAACTCGACAGTGACACCCTCGCCGACCAGGCCCAGCGGATGCGCGAGCTCGCCGGCACGGCACAGGAGGCGTCGCAGAAGGTCCTCACGGCCGCTGACGAGTACGAGCTGCCGCTGGCCGACGCCACTCGCCCCTACGGTGTCCTCATCGTCGAGGCAACCCGCCTGATGGAGGAGTTCCAGAACACCTGCGACGTTCTGGAGGACACCACCGACCACTGAGCCGGGACACCGGACGGGGACTGGGCAGGGGCAACGGCCAGGGCAGCCGGCTGGATCACGCCACGCCCCGCGCAACCTGCGCCGACCGCCCCAAGTGAACCGACGCCGGGGAGCTTTGCGCGCCGCTGCCCCCCCCCGACGCGGAACGGTCAGCGTTCGAGCAGCTTCATCTGAGTTTCGGAGTGCGTGGCGCCGGCCGCGGGCGGGAGACTCGTCAGACGGTCCAGTTGGGCCGCGGTGAGCCGGATGGTGTCGGCGGCGGCGTTCTCCTCCAGGCGGCTCACGCGCTTGGTGCCCGGGATAGGGGCGATGTCGTCGCCCTGGGCGAGCAGCCACGCGATGGCGACCTGGGCGGCAGTGGCGTCCGCCTCGGCGGCGACCGCCTGGACCTCGTCTGCGAGACGCAGGTTGTGCTCGAAGTTCTCGCCGGTGAAGCGCGGGTTGTCCCGGCGGAAGTCGTCCTTGTCGAAGCCCGCCGTGGACCGGATCGTCCCGGTGAGGAAGCCGCGCCCCAGCGGTGAGAACGGGACGAAGCCGATGCCGAGTTCGCGGAGCGCCGGCAGGACACGCGCCTCCGGGTCGCGGGTGAAGAGGGAGTACTCGGACTGGACGGCGGTCACCGGGGTGACGGCGTTCGCGCGGCGGATCGTGTCAGGGCCGGCTTCGGACAGGCCGAAGGCGCGTACCTTGCCCTCGGCGATCAGCTCACCCACGGCGCCCGCCGTCTCCTCGATGGGCACGTCGGGGTCGACCCGGTGCTGGTAGTACAGGTCGATGTGGTCGGTGCCCAGCCGAGCGAGCGACCCTTCGACAGCGGCACGCACGTTGGCCGGGCTGGAGTCGACGTTCCCCGGCCCGCCGCCGTCATGGGAGACCAGGCCGAACTTCGTCGCGAGCACCACGTCGTCGCGGCGCCCCTTCAGCGCACGGCCGAGCAACTCCTCGTTCGTGTACGGGCCGTAGATCTCGGCGGTGTCGATGAAGTCGACGCCCAGTTCGAGGGCGCGGTGCACGGTGCGGATGGATTCCGCCTCGTTGGTTCCCGCTCCGGTGTACGCCTGGGACATGCCCATCGCGCCGAGACCGATCCGGGAAACGTTCAGGTCACGCAGGTGAATGTGGCGCATCAATATTCTCCGCTCCATCGTCTTCGACCGGTCCGGTCCGTTCCGATGCGGGATCGCCGGCCGGCGCCCGTCGCAGTGCGGACCGCGGGAGCCGTGGCCCGTCCCCGTGCTGTTGGCACGGGCCGCCGTGGGCGGGCCACGACGCTACGGCCCCGTGAAAGCCTACGGCCCGGCCGGTTCCTGCTCACGTCCTCGACCTCTTCCTGAGGGGCCGACCTGTTCGGGGGAACGACAGGGCCCGGCACTCCACGCCCCGTTCGCCGCCAACGCCATCTGTGACGTCGTGGCTTTCACACCTCTGCCCATCGCCCTGGTCGCCGCAGGCCGGACCCAGCGTCGCGCCCGTGATGCGTGACATCAACCTGTGACTCCGGCGACGGGGCCCGCGTCGACGTCGTGGGCCGGCAGGCGTTCGCAACCCCGTTCCGCCGCCTACGGTGATGAGAACGGCCCACCGCCGGTACCCAGCCCGGCACTTGCCGCGTCGAGCGCGCTGATCGCCGCTCGGACTCGTAGCGCGTCCGGTCCTGTCGTGACGTCCAGCTCCGTGAGCTGCGCCGCGCGGCGCAGCCGGTAGTCGACCGTGTTGGGGTGCACGCACAGCTCCTGAGCGGTACGGCGGCGGCTGAGCCCGCAGCGCAGATACGCGCGCACCGTGCCCAACAGCTCGGGGCGAGCGGTCAACGGCCGCACCAGCCGTGCCAGTTCGTCGCGGGCCGGCCCCGGCCGCGTCAGCTGGTATTCGAGCAGCACGTCCGGGAGCCGGTAGAGCCCCGGAGGCCGCTCCGACGCGGCCGCGACCCGGCGCACCTCCTGCGCCAGCGCCACCGCGGCGGGGATGCCCTCGGGTGCGGCGGAGGCCGCACCCGCCATGACGTCGACTCCGGCGACCCGCCGCATGTGCGCGACCGCACCGGCGAGCCGCGTCCAGTCCTGGTCCGTGACCCGGTCAGGGGCCGTCCGGCAGGGGACCAGCGCCAGACCGCCGTCGGCGGACAGCGCGGACAGGACGGTGCCGTCGACGTGCCGGTCGAGTTCGACCCGTAGCCGGCGCAGTTTGCGTTTGGCCGCGATGACCGGGCTCACTCCGGCGAGCGCCTCGTCGGGGTGCGCGCCGATGGCGAGGTCCAGGACGAGGTAGCAGGGAGGCATGTCCAGACCCCAGTGAGCCGCGGCGCCCACCGCGTCCGCGCCCTCGACAAGCGCTGTCAACAGGGCCTGGCGTGCGGACTGTTCCTCGCCCAGAACCGCCTGCCGCTCCGCGAAGAACCCGGCGACCACGGTGACGGTCATGCGCTCCAGGAACTGCAGCACCAGCATGGTGGCGGCCTGTACGTGCTCCAGGTCGTCCGCCGTGGCGTGGGAGAGCATCTGCCGCAAGCACTCCTGTGCGCCGACGTGGTACGCACGGACCACCGCCTCGACGGGGACTCCCTCCTCGGCGCGTTTGGCGGCCGACTGACGCAGCGCCAGGAGGCGGCTCTCGTGGGGAGGCTGCCCGGTGCGCAGCATGGCGGCGAAGGAGTCGATGCCCTGTTCGACGACTCTCTGGATCTCACCGCGGAGTTGTTCGCCGGGCATCGTGTCGTAGACCGGTACGTGGTCGACGAGGCGGTCCAGAACGCGGCCGGCCAGCATGGGGAGTGCGTCGGTCAGGCGCTGGTGGAGGACGACACCGTTGAAGGCCAAGAGCGGCGGGGTCGCGCCGTCGTACTCCATGCCGCCTCCTCCGCCCGAGATCATCTACGCGTGGCGGTAGCCAAAGTCGCTGGTCGCGAGCGAGGCGTCAAGAGCGTGGCCGCCGGTGTGAGCGACCTCTCCGCCGCTTCGAACACAGTCCCGTTCTTGTGACGGCTCACAAAAGGCGCCCGGCATGTCTGGATGTCAGTCGGGGTCCGAGGGGCGGTTGTTACCCCAAGCTTCCTCTGGGAGCGCTTCTTCGCACCGCGGTGACCCGCGCTCGCCGATCCGCCCGTCGCCCCGCGCATCAGGAGACACGTATGCCGATGACCCAGCCGTCCCCGCGCAAGCTCCGCACGGGCCTGTCCGCCGCGGCCGTCTGTGCCGCGACAGCCCTGGCCCTCTCGGCAGCGGCCCCGGCCCGGGCCGACGAGACGCCCAGGCTCCGCGAAGGAGGTGTGCCGGAAGCCCTGTGGAACTACGTGAGCTCGCCGGGAGCCGTGCCCGGCGCCAACGACTGGTCGTGCAAGCCGAGCGCCGCGCACCCGGAACCCGTTGTCATGCTGCCGGGCACCTTCTTCAACCTCGGCGCGAACTTCGTGAAGACGGCGCCGCGCCTGAAGAACGCGGGTTACTGCGTCTACGCCTTGAACTACGGCTTCACCCCGCTCTCTCTCGGACGCGTCGGCGGGCTCGGCCCCAACCGCGAGTCGGCGGCGCAGCTCGACGCGTTCGTGGACAAGGTCCTCGCGTCCACGGGCTCCACGAAGGTGAACATCATCGGGCACTCGCTCGGTGGAAGCGTCCCCATGTGGTGGATGAAGAAGATGGACGGTGCCCGGAAGGTCGACACGTACGTGGGCTGGGCCCCGAGCTCGCACGGTACGAACGTCAACGGCATCGTCGACCTCGGTGCCAAGCTGAACCTCATGGGTTTCGTGACACACCTTTCGAACGTGGCACGCTTCCCGGGAGTCGTCGAGCAGGCGAACACCTCGGACTACACCCGTGAGATGTGGGCGGACGGCGACACCGTCCCCGAAGGGCCGCACTACACGGTCGTGATGTCGAAGTACGACACCGTCGTCACGCCGTACGCGACCCAGGCACTCAAGGGCGAGAACGTCGACAATGTGGTTCTCCAGGACGTCTGTCCGTCCGATCGGGCCGGACACATGGGCCTCTTCAACGACGGCCCGACGCTTCAGATCACCATGAACGCCCTGGCCGGCGGAGCGGAAGGCTTCAAGCCGGTGTGCCGCGACTACGGCCTTCAGCTCCTGTGAGTTCTGAGGTGGTGTGACCGACGATGGCCACCACGACCGGGCCGCACCGCGGCCGTGAGTCGACGATCCTGGAGTCATCAAGGCATCGCTCACCGTTCGAGCAGGCTCACCGGGTACATGTACTGCCGGATGCGCACACCCACCTCGCCCGGGATCGGGGAGGGCTCGCCGGGGCCCGTGATGTCGTGACAAGCGGTCAGTTCGTGCGCCGCGGCGAGCACGGTCTCCGGGGCGACGCCCTCGATCGTGATGTGCACCAGGCCGGGCTGGGTGAGGTAGGCAGGCTGGTCAGTCATGTCGGGGGCGACGCCAACTGACGTCTCCGCGGTTCGCCCACCCACGAGTGATCACCCATTCGAGGCGCGGACCGCGGCGGTGCTCGCCCCCGGCGGGCGCACCATGAAGACGTCGATCGGGTCCTCGGCCTCCACGACGAATCCGTGGCGCTCGTAGAGCCGGCGGGCAGCACTGCCCCGCAAGACGTTCAACGCCACGGTCATGCCGTGCGCATCGGCCCGCTCCAACACCGTCCGCAACACGGCGGATCCGAGCCCTCGGCCCTGATAGTGCGGAGCAAGGTAGAAGTGTTCGAGCCACTGCCTTCCTTCGGCGGGCCGGACCGTGACGCACCCTGCGACTTCCCGGTCGACCATGATGATCGACGTGTGCCGCGGAGAAAAGGAATCCCTCAGCCGCTGCCGCACCCGGTGCTCGTCGTAGCGCCCGAGGCGTTCCAGATCCGCACGCATCACCGCGGCCCGCAACTCCGCGATCACCTCGATGTCCGCCGCCCCCGCACACCGCAGCACCCACTCCGCGGCCTGCGCCGACGTGCCCACCGCAGACGCCGCCACGGTTGACCGCGCGCCACCCCCCGCCACCCCAGCATCCATGGCCGGAGTATCGCAGTCCGCCTGCCCTGATCGATCGCGCGGAGGGAGCCTTCGGTGCGATCGATCAACGGGTGCTGCGCAAGGCGCCCGCATCACACACCCCGCAGAACCCGATCAAGTGCCGCCCGACCCACAGGCCCCCAATGCGGCTTGCCACCAGGGAGGCCACGATCGCCGTTCTGCCCCATGAGTAGCAGGAAGAGGCTCTTCATGGCAGCCAGACCGCGGGCGCGCCGGATCGCCGCCTCGTCCGCATACGCGTACGCGTCGAAGAACCGAGAGGCCGCGCCCGCGGGTAGCAACACCCATGCGGCGGCGAGGTCCCACGCCGGATCGCCGGCGAACAGGTCACCGAAGTCGACGATGCCCGAGAGCGTTCCGGCCGAGACGACGACGTTCGCGGGATGGAGGTCGCCGTGCACCCACACCGGCGGCCCCTCCCACCCTGGGGCGGCGACGGCGTCGTCCCAGACGGCCCGGGTTCCGGCAGCGATGTCGTCGGGGGCAACGGCCTGGAAGAAGTAGTCGAAGCCGTCCGTGCAGTCCCTGGGATGGGCGCCGCGGCCCGCAACGATCGGCGCCTCGGCGGGCGCCCTCACATGGAGCGCCCGGAGGAAACCCGCCAGCGTGTCCGCCGCGTGCTCGCCGCGGCTGATCGAGCCGTGGTCCAGCGGCTCACCGGGAACCCATGTCATCACGGTCCAGTGCTTGGGGAAACGCTCGGACGGTTCGCCGAACCGCACCGGAGTCGGCACCGGCAGCGGCAGGCGCGGAGCCAGCACGGGTAGCCAGCGCCGCTCCTTGAGCTGGAACTCCGGGGTGGGGTCCATACGCTGCACGCGCACGGCCAACTCGTCCCCGAGACGCCACATTTGGTTGCCCCAACCGCCCGCCACCTCGCGGATGGCCAGCCCCGCGAGGTCTGGATGCTGCTCCTGCAAGAGGCCGCGGATCAGGTCTGCGGTGATCTCGATCCCGGTGTCGGTGTCGGTCATGCGAAGTCACAGTACTGAGGCGGCAGGCGAGGCAGCTTTCGCGCTCCGGAACTGGCCGAGATCCCTCTGGATTCCCCGAACGCCTCGACCGGAGTTCCGGACTTCCGGACTTCCTGAGTACGGGGCGGACGTACGGGACGGACGGATGGACGGGACACATGACGCCGGCGCGTAAGCGCTCAGGACCAGGCCCGCAAGCTCACGGCGGCGCTACGCCCCCGATGGCCTGCGGCCGGGCACGGCGCAAGCCGCTGTCCCTCCCGGCATGCGATGGCGGTTGTTCGCGATCAGCCGGTAGACGGCGTGGGCGGCCCAACGCATCGGCGGCAGCGTCAGCACGGCACCGAGCACGGGCCAGCCCCGGCCCGCGCTCAGAAGTGCCTTGGCCACGGCCTGCGAACCTCCGTGGACCGTGCCGGCCGGGGTCACCCAGAGGACCTCGTACTCGGCTCGTTCCTGGGTGACGCCGAGCGCTTCCAGGTCCGCGAACTGCCATGGGACGATCTCGCAACGCGGCCGGACGTACCGCTCGGCGAACTTCACCGACGTGGTGCAGAAACCACAGTCCCCATCGAAAACAAGAACGGGCTGAATAGTCATGTGTCCAGCATGACGCGTCGCCCCGGCTTGCCGACGACGAGGGCAGGGCTCCCGGGCTGAGCCGCGGTCCGACGGCGAGCCCCCGGCGCGGGTCGCTGAGCAAGCAAGGTCGGCGACGTACGTCACGTGCTGCGCCACCCGGTGAAAAACGACACTGCTTCGTTGTCGCCGGGACCGCGATCCCCGTCGACCCGGCCGAACCGGTTCACCTCGCGCGGGATTCCGCCGACGTGAACTGGAGGCGTGGTGCCTGCGGCAGCGGTGTAGGTGCTCCGGTTGCTCCCGTTGCTCCCGTTGCTCCCGTCTGCGGGACGGCGCGGAACGCCTCGATCACGTAGGCGGCGAAGCGGCGGGAGGCCGCGACGCGGGCGGCAGGCGGCGTGTCGTGGAGGCCCCGGTGAGCCATGAGCATGAGGACCAGGTCGTCGACGACGAAGCCGGGGCGCAGTGCGCCGGCCTCCTGGGCGCGGCGAGCCAGTTCGCCGACCGCGCGCAGCGTCCGATCCCGGTCCGCGGCGAAGTCCATGGCTTCGGGGAAGGCCGTCATGAAGGCGTCGGCGAATCCCCGGCTGTGCGCGTGGAGCTCGCAGATCTGCTCGACCAGGCGTCGGAAGCCGTGCCATGGATCGTCGTCCGCGAGGGCGTCGCGGACGGCGGCGTGGCAGGCCCGCCGCTGCTCGGCGAAGGTCTCCTCGATCAGTGCCTGCTTGGTCGGGAAGTGCCGGTACAGCGTGGCGGGGCCGACGCTCGCATGCCGGGCGATCTCGCGCATGGGCGCACTCAGGCCCTCCTCCCCGAAGACCGCGCCGGCGGCGGTGAGGATGCGGGCCCGCTTGTCGCGGGCGTCGGAGCGCACGGTCTGAGGCAAATGGCTGGTCATCGTTTCTCACTTTAGCCAAACGGACGGAGGCGTCCGTTACGTTCCGATGGCGGTGCCGCCCCCGGTGCCGCCACGCCGCTCCCGGCCCCGCGGCCCCGGCACGTCGCCGTTGCTGTCCGGCCGGTCGGCCGGGCAGGGCGACCCGACGCCCGCGGCCGCAGCAGCGGCGATCCGTTTTTCACCGACCCGAGGAGCAGAGATGAAAGCCGTCGTGATCAGGACGTTCGGTGACCCCGGTGGCCTTGAGGTCGTCGAGGTGCCCGCGCCCGTTCCCGGTGCGGGGCAGGTGCGGATCGTCACGGAAGCGATCGGGGTAGGCGGTGTCGACGCCGTGATCCGCCGGGGGACACTGGCCGCCTACGGCTTCCGGGAGGGCCATCTCCTGGGCAGCGAGGTCGCGGGAAGAGTCGCCGCGGTCGGAGAGGGCGTGGACGCCTCGTGGATCGGGCGGCGGGTGTGGGCGTTCACCGGCCTGTCCGGCGGGTATGCCGAGGAGGCCGTCGCCGCGGTCGAGGACGTCCTCGCGCTGCCCGACGGTCTGACCGGCGCCGACGCGGTGACCCTCGGCGGCTCGGGCGTGGTCGCCCACTTCGCCCTGGACCGGGCCCGTCCCACACCCGGAGAGACGGTTCTCGTGCGCGGTGCGGCGGGCAGTATCGGGATCACGGCCGTCCAGCTCGCGGCCCGGCTCGGCGCGGGCGCGGTGGCGGTCACCACCTCGTCGGTGGAGCGTGGTGCCCGCCTGCGTGAACTGGGCGCGACCCATGTGCTTGACCGCTCCGGCGAGGGCGGCCCCGACGCAGCGGGGGGCTTCGATGTGGTGATCGATGTCGTGGGAGGTCCCGAACTCCCCCTCTTCCTCGACAAGTTGAACTCCAACGGGCGCTATGTGGCCGTCGGCGTGGTCGGTGGGCAGCCGCCGGTGGACTTCGGCATGCGGCTGATGGACGCCTTCCGCAGATCGGTGTCGTTCGCCACGTTCAGCTCCGACACCGTGCCCGGCCCCGACCGGCAGGCCGTGCGGTCGTCCCAGTTCACCGATGCCGCACAAGGGAACCTGCGCACGGTCGTGCACGAGATGTTGCCGCTGGACCAAGCAGGGCTGGCCCACCGCCGGATGGACGCGGGGGAGGTGTTCGGCAGGGTTGTACTGGTGCCGTGAGCTGGTCCGAGTGCACCCGCGCCAGGTCCTGACCTCATGCACCCGCACCAGGTCCTGATCTCATGCACCCGCGCCAGGTCTTGGGCGGCGGTGGTGGAAGCCGGCTCCTGCCGTGATGGTCACGGGTACCCGCCGACATGGCGTAAGGTCGGACGTACCGACGCGGGGTGGAGCAGCTCGGTAGCTCGCTGGGCTCATAACCCAGAGGTCGCAGGTTCAAATCCTGTCCCCGCTACTGCGTGATGAGGGCCCGGATCCACTGGATCCGGGCCCTCACGCGTCGGCGTGCGCGGACATCGCGGGAAGTTCCACAGTGATGCGGATCCCACCGGCGGCGCGCGGTACGAGGGTGAGGGTTCCGTCGTGGGCCTGGGCGATGGTGTCGACGATGGCCAGCCCCAGACCGACGCCCGCGTTTTCGGTGTGGACGCGCTCGGTGCCGCGCCGGAAGGGTTCGGTGAGGGTCGCGACCAGCTGCGGGGCGAGCTGCTCCCCGGTGTTCTCGACAGTGAGGACCACGGTGCGGGAGTGGACGCCGGTGTGGACCCACACGTGTCCTCGGCCGGGCAGGTTGTGGACGATGGCGTTCTGTAGGAGGTTCGTGGTCAGCTGGAGCAGGAGCGCCGGTGAACCGGGCGTGGGGGCGATGTCGCCGCTGATGTCGAGGGTGATGCCGTGCTCCTCCGCGAGGGGGAGCAGCACCTCGCCGGCTTCTTCCGCCATCAGGGACAGGTCGACGCGTTCTCGGGCGAAGGACCGCTGTTCGGCGCGGCTGAGCACGAGCAGTGCCTCGGTGAGGTCGATGGCCCGGGTGTTGACGGCGTGGAGGCGGTCGACGAGTGCGACCGTGTCGTGGTGCGGGTCGGCGCGCGCCACATCGAGAAGCGACTTCGACACGGCCAGCGGGGTGCGCAGTTCGTGAGAGGCGTTGGCGGCGAATCGCTGCTGCTCGGAGACGTGTGCTTCGAGCCGTGCGAGCATCGTGTCGAAGGCGTCGGCGAGTTCGCGGAACTCGTCCTTGCGCCCCGGCAGCCGGATGCGGTGGGAGAGCGATCCGTCGGCGGCCGTGCGGGTGGCGTGCGTGATCTGGTTCAGGGGGGCGAGCACGCGGCCGGCGAGGAACCATCCTCCTCCGAGACCGAACACCAGCAGGAACAGCATCGTGAGGGCGGCCATCGGTGCGAAGTCGCGCGCGACGGACAGGCTGTAGCCGGGCAGGAAGACGAGCCCGACGTGCGGCACCCGCGTCAGGAACAACCATCCGGCGACGAGCATCAGGGCCCCGGCCAGCATCAGGAATCCGGTGTAGCTCAGGGCCAGTTTGAGGCGCACGCTCGGCCCCGGCCGTCTATCCACGGTTCTTTCCCTCGCTCGGGGTGTTGGGCGCGGTGTCGATGCGGTAACCGACGCCCGGCACGGTGGCGATGAGCAGCGGTTCGCCGAGGCGTTTGCGCAGGGCCGAGACGGTGATGCGTACGGCGTTGGTGAACGGGTCGGCGTTCTCGTCCCACGCGCGCTCCAGGAGTTCCTCGGCGCTGACGACACCGCCTTCGGCGGCGACGAGGACCTCGAGCACGGCGAACTGCTTCCGGGTCAGTGCGACGTAACGGCCGTCCCGGTGGACCTCCCTGCGGAACGGATCCAGCCGCAGACCCGCGATCTCTCGTACGGGGGGCCTGCTGTGGGCGCGTCTACGGTCCAGGGCCCGGAGCCGGAGCACGAGTTCCTGGAGCGCGAAGGGCTTCGTGAGGTAGTCGTCGGCACCGAGTTCGAACCCGGAGGCCTTGTCGTCGAGACGGTCGGCGGCGGTGAGCATGAGAATCGGCATACCGCTGCCGGAGGCGATGATGCGCCGGGCGATCTCGTCACCGGACGGCCCGGGGATGTCGCGGTCGAGTACGGCGATGTCGTACGTGTTGATGCCCAGCAGCTCCAAGGCGGTGCCGCCGTCACCGGCGATGTCGGCCGCGATCGCTTCCAGACGCAGACCATCGCGAATGGCTTCCGCCATGTAGGGCTCGTCCTCGACGATCAAGACACGCATGGTCTCCAGGCTACGAGTCGGCACGTATCGCCGACGTATCGAAAACCGCATACGGTCCGGCAACACCGCCTTGCTTTCAGTGGCTGCATGACTCGAACTCCAGCGTCGGCACGAGCGAGGCCCCGCCGCGCTCGGCGGCTGACGGTTGTTGTCCTGATGACGGGCCTGGCAACGCTCGCCTGCCAGGCGCCGCGCTCCTCGGCCCCGTCGTCCTCCGCCGAGCCCACCTCGACCCGCTCGCCCTCCGCGCCCTCGAACGTGCCCGGGATCGAGCGTCGTGACGGGCCGAGCGAGGCCGACGGTGTCGTCCCCGACGGCGTGACGGTCTTCGACAGCTCCACCGCGGCCGTGACCCACCTCGACCCCGGCCTGCTCGGAGCACTCCGCCGGGCCGCGACCGCCGGCGCCGCCGACGCGGGCGCGTTCTACGTCAACAGCGGCTGGCGTTCCCCGGAGTACCAGGACCTGCTTCTCCGCCGGGCGGTCGCCACGTACGGGTCGAAGGACGAGGCCGCCCGGTGGGTGGCCACCGCGTCCACGTCTCCGCACGTGTCCGGGGACGCCGTCGACCTCGGACGCTCCCGGGTCACGGAGTGGCTGGCCGAGCACGGCGCCACGTACGGGCTGTGCCAGATCTACGAGAATGAACCCTGGCACTACGAACAGCGCACCGACGCGATCGAGCACGGCTGCCCGCGGATGTACGTCGACCCCACCCAGGACCCGAGGATGCAACGGTGACCGGCAACGAACAAGGACGGACGAGGAGACAGGTGGACACGGCGGAGACCGGTCAGGTCAGCTTCGGGTCCGGCGCTGAGCCGGGTGCCGGCGCCGGTACCCCGGCGGCCGTGGCCGGCAGGACACGGGGTGTGCGTGCGCGTACGCGTCGGGCGATCCACGGCCTGACCGGGCCGGGACCGTGGAAGCGTGGCTCGGTGCTCGCGGTCCTGGCTCTGCTTCTGGGCCTGTTGCTGCTGTTCCACGCGCAGATCCCGGACGGGCCGGGCAACCTCGGCAGCCTGGTGGAGACCTTCCTGCCCTGGTTCGGACTGCTCGTCCCGGTGCTGCTCGCCGCCGCCCTCTGGCGCCGCTCCGCCTCCGCGGTGATCGCGCTGCTGCTCCCGGCGCTGGTCTGGGTGACCCTCTTCGGCGGGCTGTTCGACGACAAGTCGCAGTCGGGCGGTGACCTCACCGTGGCCAGCCACAACGTCGGCGCCGAGAATCCCGACCCGGCCGGGACCGCCCGCCATTTGGCCGCCTCCGGGGTGGAGGTGCTGGCACTTGAGGAGCTGACGGAGGAGGCCCGGGGAACGTACGAGAAGGGGCTGGCGAAGGCGTACCGCTACCACACGGTGCAGGGCACGGTCGGGCTGTGGAGCAAGCTGCCGCTGTCCGACACCCGGCCGGTCGAGATCCGGACGGACGTCGGCCCGCTGGGGGACGCCAAGCCGGCCGCGGCCAAGATGGCCGACAACCGGGCGCTGCGCACCACTGTCACCACGGAATCGGGGCCGCTGGCGGTGTACGTGGCCCACCTGGGGTCGGTCCGGGTGAACCCCAGGGTGGGGTTCTGGACGGAGACACGGGACAGGAACGCGCAGGCGCTCGGCGAGGCCGTCGCCGCCGAACGGAGCGAGCGGGTCGTGCTGCTCGGCGACCTGAACGGCACCCTCGACGACCGGGCGTTCGCCGGCCTCACCGCCCAGCTTCGCTCGGCCCAGGACGTGGCCGGCGACGGCTTCGGCTTCAGCTGGCCGACATCCTTCCCGGTGGCGCGCATCGACCAGATCCTCTTCCGTGGCGTGGAACCGAAGCGAGCGTGGCTGTTGCCGGAGACCGGCAGCGACCACCTCCCCGTTGCCGCCGGGATCAGCTGGTGAACTCCGGAGCGGCATACCCGAGCCCTACGCGCCCGCGCGGATCACTCCGCCGGGATCCAGCTCGCCGACGCGACACTCGGCCCCGAGAGCCTGCGCGGCGACACCGCGTCGACGGCGACCGACCCGCGCACCACTGGCGTCTCCTTCAGCTCAAGACCGCGCACCATCCGCCGGCGAAAGGCTGGCTGAAGACGTCACACCGCAGGCTGGATGCCTTCTGTGCCTCGTACTTGCTCGGCTCGTCGGCGTCGTCGCCTTGCGCCGGTCAGCCGGTCAGCCCGTCAGCCCGTCAGTCGGTCGGCCGGTCGGCCGGTCAGCTGGTCGCGGGCGGCATTGCTCCGAGTCGCTGACTCACGAGGTGGACCGTCTCGCCCCGCCGGTCGGACAGGTCCAGCGAGGTGAGGACCGAGGGCAGCACCACGCTCGGCAGCAGATGGCGCAGGAGCATGGAAACCCGGCTCTGCAGGTCTTGGTAGTCGCAGATGACCTGCGACATGGCCTGCACGCCGGCGAAGGCACCCACCATGACCTCGGCGGCGTTGTCCGGTACGACGTGCGGCAGCAACTCGCCCTGGGTCTGCGCCTTCCCCATCAGGTCGACCGCGATGTCGCCCCACCGCCGGAACGGTCGACTCCGGTCGAGGTTGATGGCTCGCTGGTCGAGCGCCAGGCGTACGCCTGCCCGGGCCACGGGGTCGGTCTGTAGTTGGTGGGCGTGCAGCATCGCCGTGTCGACGAGCTCCTGCGTCTTGCACGCCCGCACCGGGACGTTCAGCTGAGGATCCTGGCCGCTGAGTACGCCCTCCGCGAGCGCCTCTTTGGAGCTGAAGTGGAAGTAGAGAGCGCCCTTGGTCACTTGGGCGGACGAGATGATCTCGTTGATCGTCGCCGCCTTGTACCCGTACTCCTCGAAAACACGGACCGCGCGATCCTGCTTGGGTGCTGGCACGTCAGTCTCTTTCCGCCATGGTCCAGTTACCCGCGACCTCCAAAAAAACCGTCCGGTTCGTATATTAAGTGATCTTGATCGTAGAAGCCACGGAGATCGGCCGGCGGCCGCACGCCGACCGCGATCGGCAGCCCCTGCGTCGGCCCTCGCCCGGTGCGGGGTCCGGTCTCAATGCATCGCCCCCGCCACCGTCACGGTCGCGTGGAAAACGGACTGCTCGTTCTGGCGGCACGTCACCAGCAGGGACACCTGCTCACCCGGGGTCGTGGGCCCAGACGGCTCGATCTCGATGAAGCAGGGCGCGTCGAGTTCGGCGTAATTGTCGAACTCGCTGGTGATGCCGACCAGTTGGCAGGGCCGGCCCAGGTGTGCGGAAGCGGCCTGCCGGGTGGCTTCCAGCAGGGCCATGCCCGGCACGTGGTCGGCGGGGTGCTCGAAGAGCACCGGGTGTCGGGTGTCCACCCGCAGTTGCCAGGCGTCCGGTCGCTCGATGGGGGAGAGGACGACGTCCATGGGGGAGGTGCGGCCGACCGTCTGCGGAGCCGTCGGGGCGGTGAGGGGGATGACCTGTGCGCTGTGGCTCCGGTCGCCGCGCAGCCGCTGGTAGACGGCTGGGGCCATGGCGGAGAAGGAGCTGCTTCCGGTGGCGGCGATCTGTCCGTCGCGCCGGATGACGATGTCGCACCGGAATCCGGTCACGGCGTTCCGGCGCCGCTTGATGTCGGTGCAGGTGGCCTCGATCGCGATGGAGGCCGGTGCGGCGCCGACCAGCAGGTGTGCCGGATCGACGGTGAGCGCGAGATCCCAC
Source organism: Streptomyces sp. NPDC030991 (assembly GCF_055571235.1). NCBI lineage: Bacteria > Bacillati > Actinomycetota > Actinomycetes > Kitasatosporales > Streptomycetaceae > Streptomyces > Streptomyces sp. NPDC030991. The sequence goes on along the minus strand of NZ_JBVIFR010000005.1, from coordinate 213,447 downwards.
ATCACGAAGCTGTGGCCGAGCGGGATGTCGAACTCGGCGTGGGCGAGGAGCATGCCGGCCTGGCGGAGTGTGTCGGCCGCGATGAGCGGGTCGTGGCGTCCGTCCACGGGCGTGAAAAAGGAGTGGATGCGGGGCCATTGGCCCGTGACCAGGAAGCGGTCGTCCGCACCGTCCTGGCGGCTCCAGTCCGTGAGGAACACTTCGGCGACGCTGGCCCGGTGGACGAACTCCTTGGGGACGATGGTCGTCAGAGGGGCGTTCACGAGCACGCTGATCTCCGGTGCCGTCGCGGCACTTGTGGCGCGCGGCGTCGTGTGAGCGATGTGTGCTCCGCTGACCGTCTGCACAGACATGGTTCCCCCTGGGCTGTAAGCGAGATGACGGGTGAGGTGCGGGTCCGGATGGCTCAAAGATACCTACCAAGCGGTTTTTTTTCTACGGGAAGGCAAGCTTGGTCCGGACCAGAAGCGGAGGATGAAACTCCGTAGGCCCTTTGGTTGCCGTGGGCCTCGGCTCCAACCGGTCCGGGAGGTCGAGCGCCGTCGACGACTCGACGACTCGGCAGTTCGACGGAGAGGCCGGGAGCTGTGCTGCGACATTCGCCGTCGTGGAGTGGCCTACCGGTCGAGCACGTGGTGCGGAGGAGCGTGCGGCCCCCCAGAGACAGGCCCGTCGGGAGCCCCCGGCCTGCGGCCCGTCGATGTCCGTGCGCCCGGCCGGTGCGCCCGCGCGCCTCCGCACGCTCCCTCAGCGGGGCTGGCGACGTCCGGGAACCGCCCCCACGATGAGGTGCTGGCGTCGCGCCGGATTCCGTACAGGTCAGGCCGGTCCGACTTCGCCGAGAACAGGCACCCGGGGGAAACGCATGCAACGACGCTGGCTCATCACAGGCTGTTCCTCCGGCCTCGGCCGTGCCCTGGCGGGAGCGGCAGCCGCCGCCGGCGACCACCTCGTGGTCACCGCCCGCAACACCGCCGACCTGGAAGATCTGACGGCCGCATGGCCCGGCCGCATCACCCCCGCCGCTCTGGAACTGCGGGACGCTGCTTCCTGCGCGGACACCGTCCGCCTCGCAGCGGAGCGCCTCGGCGGCATCGACGTTCTGGTCAACAACGCGGGCTGCGGGCTCTTCGGCGCGGTCGAGGAGACCTCCGATGCCGAACTGCGCGACCTGTTGGAGGTGCTGCTCGTCGGTCCTTGGCGTCTGACCCGGCTGGTACTGCCTCTGATGCGGGCGCAGGGCGGCGGACACATTCTCAACGTGTCGACCGTGGCGGGGTACATCGCCCTTCCGGGGGTAGCCGCCTACGCTGCCGGGAAGCAAGGGCTGAAGGCGATGAGCCAGGCCCTCGACGTCGAGGCCGCGCCTCACGGCATCAAGGTGACGGTCCTGGAGCCCGGCATGTTCGCCACCCGTTATGGCGCCGCCATGACCGAGACCCGCGACCACATCCCGGCCTACGACGGCGTCAACGGCCCCATGCTCGCCGCGATGAGGGCCCTCGCGGACGCTCCGGAAAGCGGGGACCCTGAAAATTTCGCCGCCCAGGTGCTCGCCGTCGTCGCCGCCGAGAGCCCGGTTCCTTTGACGGTCCCGGTCGGCGAGGACGCGTTCGGCTACCGGGAGGCCGCCGCTGAGGCGGTCTCGCTGGACCTTGTCGCGGCCCGGCAACTCCTCGACCGCACTGGCGCCGTGCCGACTGCCCTGCCGTACTCCAATCCGTAGTCGCAGAGGCTCAGTTGAGCCTGTGGCAGGTTGAACTCCGCGTGATCTCGCGCTCCGAAGTGCCGGGTCCGGCGTCCTCGGCGAGGATTCGGAGGCCCGCAATCCGGTCTGGAATCAGTTCCGTCGGGCGATGGCGACGCGGTGCGAGCGCAGCTGCCCCCCGCCCCTGGCACACCAGGACCGCCGTGCGACTTGACCCACGCTCGATGTCCCTCATGAGTGCTACTCAATGCCATCCCCGTGCGGTGCACAGGCGGTGATTGGCGGCCATTTGAGCCGGTGCTGGTCTGGGGTCCTGACCTATATGCGGGCGGGATGCCGAACAGCTCTGGGACCGGCGTCCGTGCCGTCGCCCCGAGTGTGGGTGAAGGGCGCAGACGTGACGGCGTAATCGTCGGCCGCGCGAACGGAGCGAGCCCCCCGGAACGCTCCGGGGGACTCGCTCCGGGCTCACTTCCGAACCCAGGTGCGGCTTTCCTCCCATGACGTTCTGAAACTCCCTTCATGCAATCGATCAGGGCGCCGTGAGCCCGCCGTCACGAGGATTGCGGCGCGGACCCCTGGGGGTGCTCTTGACGAGGCGCCGCGATGCGAGGTGTGCGGGGCACGGCTTGAGGTTGCCCGGCCCACCGGCCGTCCGGCCCGTTATTGCGGCGCGACCTGCCGCCGGCGAGCACATCGCCACCGCCTCAGATCGGCGACGGTTCCCTCATTCGTCGCCGACGGGTGAGCGAGGTGCCGCGAGTTCGGGCGCATCCGACCACCACATGCGGAGCTCCGCCCGGGCACACCGGCACACCGCCACACCGGAACGTGCCCGTGGGCCGCAACGGGGACGGCAGGACCATCGTGCATCACCCCCGTAACAAAGTGATCCGCTTCCTTGTGCGAGCTGCGTCCACGCCCGTGAAGTGGGCTGATGCACTTTCCGACAGCAGGCGGCCCGTTCTTCCGCCACCTGCGCCTATGGCATGCCGTGCCGGCTTCCCTCGTAGTGGCGGCGCTGGTGGCGTTCCTCCTTCTCCTCCCGTCCGGCGGCACGCGCCCGGTGCCCGACAGCCCCTGCCGACCGGCCGAAGCGGCGCGCGCGGACAGGCCCGTGACCCCCGACCTCGACGCGGACGGCTTCGCCGATCTGGTGCACGATATGTCCGACACGGAGAACTTCGACGTGACCGTCGTACCCGGCTCGGAGCACGGTCCGGACCAGGACCGCACGACCGTCCTCACCCACGACGACCTCGGCGTGCCGGACGACATCCAGACGGGTGACGACCCGTGGCAGCCCACGATTGCCGACCTGGACGAGGACGGCCACGCCGACCTCGTCGTCAGCGGCGCCGCCCAAGTTCTGTGGGGAGGCCCCAAGGGCCCGCAGGCCGGCGGAGCGCACGGGCGCGTCCCTCTGCCGGGCAGCGGATACACGACCGCACCGATCGCCGGCGACTTCGACGGGGACGGCCACACCGACCTCGCGGCCTTCAGGGACTCGAACGCGGATCGGGAAGTGGTCGTCCTCAAGGGACCGTTCACACGCTCCGGCGCCCCCGCCCGGACCAGCGCGATCCCCAGCCCGGTCCACGAGGGCGCGTCACCCGTGCTGGTCGCCGGGGACGCCAACGACGACCGGGCCACCGATCTCGCGCTCTACGACTCCCCGTGGGACCCGCCCCTGCTGTTCACCGGCGGTGCCCGTACCGCCAGTGGCCTGAGCAAGGAGCCCGAGCGGCTGCCGCAGGGCGAGAACGTCGTCTTCGGCGACTTCGACGGCGACGCGCGGCAGGACATCGCCGTCGGCCGGAGCTTCGTCGACAGCTACGACGAGGTCGACACACCCCACCGGCGCGGCCAGGTCAGCGTCCGCTACGGGAAGGAACCGGGGAGGTGGGTCACCATGGATGGCGGCGACTTCGAGGAGGGCTTCGGCGCCGGTCTCGCCGTCGGGGACGTCAACGGCGACGGCTGCGACGACCTGGCCGTACAGCTCACCAAGAAGAAGGAGGCGGGGGACGCGCGGATCGAGGTCCTGCGGGGAGGCTCCGAGCACGGGCTCGGGTCGAAACCCTGGCGCACCACCAGGCGCTCCGTGCCGGGTGACGACGGCCCCGCCGACGGCATGCTCTTCGCCGCCCGCGACTGGGACGGTGACGGCCGCGCGGAACTGGCCCTTTTCGGCGGGGACACATGGTGGTTCACCGACGGCACGGACCGAGACGAGGCATCCTTCGCCGCCACCCCCGGCAAGGACCAGGATCGGTAGGCGCATGCTCGTTGGCGCGGGGCTCTGCCGGACCTGGACGGCGTTTTCACCCTGCGGATCAGAGCGTGGAGGAGATGGGGGAGCGATGGCACGACGACGGAACAGGCGCTTACGCAAGCAAACACGGCAGCAGGTGTGGTCGGGGGGCGCGGTGGCCGCGGGGGTCGCCGTGGTGTGGGCAGCTGCGAACTGGTCGGCGGTGTGGCCCGTCCTTGCGGCGGTACTGGGGGCGACCGTGCTGGGCGGGGCCGGCTGGGGCGTGTGGCGGGCGCATCGCCGTGCGGTCGGTGAGGACCGGCGGTGGCGGTCGCAGGAGGAGGCCCGGGCACGGGAGTTGTCGATGACGCAGGTCGATGCCCTGACATGGCAGGACTTCGAGCGCTACATCGCCGAGCTGTGCCGACGGGACGGCTGTACGCAGGTCCAGGTCAGCGGCAGGAGCGGCGATCTGGGTGCGGACGTCGTCGGCTACCTGGCCGACGGCCGCAAGCTGGTCGTGCAGTGCAAGAAGTACGCGCCGCAGCGCAGCGTCTCCTCGCAGGACATGCAGAAGTTCCTCGGCACCGCCCGCCTCGAACACGGCGCCGACGTCGCCCTGTTCGTCACCACCTGTCGCGGCTTCACCAAGGCCGCTCAGGGCCTGGCGCTGCGCCAGGACATCGTGGCCCTCCACCGCGACCTGCTCGGGGCCTGGGTCAAGGGCGCGCACCTGGAGACGTTGATCCAGCTGAACGGGCGGGGCACCGGCGCGGGTCCCCGCGCTCCCGGACCTACGGACAGACGTACACCAAAGGCACCTTGACCTGGTACAACCGATCTGTGGTGCTCAAGGGCGAGCAGAAGTCGGTCAGCACCTCCAGTTGCCGGCTCACCTACGCGGCCGCCTACCGGCCCGACGGAGGACCCGCTGCGCTGCGAGACCTTCGACAGGCCGTAAACTCGCTGGTCGCGAAACCGGGACCGGCCGGTGCGGGCGGGCGGAGGCCGCCGCACCCGTGAGGAGCGGGCGCGCTCCGTGTGTCCCCCTGGAACGGAAAGTTCTCACGTGACCGAAACCGCCGTCGTAGCCGAACAGATCAAGGGGCGCCTCGCCGCGTACGAGCGCCGTTTCAGCGCCCGGTTCGAGGCGTACTTCCGGGACCTGCGCCACACCCTGGACGCGCCGGGGCTCAGTCGCTTCACCCCTGAATGCCTGGATCTCCTGAGAGACCTGTCCCTGAGAGGGGGCAAACGCCTGCGGGTGGCCTTCATCCATGAGGCGGCCCGGCTGGTGACGGCCGAGCCGGTCGCCGGTCTGGAGGACGCCGCGCTGAGCGTCGAACTGCTGCAGACGCACCTGCTCGCCCACGACGACATCATCGACGACAGCCCCACCCGCCGGGGCGGCCCCTCCACCTATTACGCCTACCGCGCCAAGTTCCCCGACGATCCGCACACCGCACTGGGACTCGCCCTGCTCGCCGGTGACTTGGCGCTTGCCCTGTCCTTGCAGGTCCTGCTCGACTCCGAGGCTCCTCTTCCGGTGCGCCACGCCATGATCGAGACACAGACCAGGGCCGCGTCCGCCACGTTCCTCGGCCAGATCGTCGACCTGGAGAGGGACTTCACCGACGTTCCCTCCGAGGACGTTCTGCACTGCGTGTCCGACTACAAAAGCGCGCGCTACTCGATACTCGCGCCCATGCAGCTGGGGCTCCTGGCCGCGGGTGAGCAACCGGCCCGCTTCGACGCCGAACTGCGCCGGTACGCTCTGCTGCTCGGGATCTGCGGACAGCTGCGCGACGACTACCTGGACCTCTTCGGGGACGCGGACGCCATGGGCAAGCCCACCGGCACGGACATCCGGGACGGCAAGCGCAGCTACACCGTCAGCGCACTCCTGGCGGTCGTCGACGGACCCGAGCGCACGGTGGTGGAATCCGCGCTCGGTGACGCTTCCTGTCCTGCGGAGACCATCGAGGCCGTACGGGAGATCGGCGAGCGCCGCGGCGTCGAGCGGAAGCTGCGGGCGGACATGAGGCGCTACGCGGAACTGGCCTCGGCCGAAGCCGCACGCTGGCGACCGCGCTGGCGCGAGGAGGCGGTCACCTTCTTCGAACTGCTGCCGCTGTGGAGCGTCGAACGAGTGCGTTGAGCAGCCCGCGAGGACAGCGGTCCACCCCGGCTGAACGGCGGATCTCGGCGTACGTGGTGACGTCGGCGCCGCGGGCAGGGCGGGACGCGGACGGTGAGTCGGTCAGCGGACCAGGAGGCCGACGGCGACCTTGAGCCGGTCCAGGTAGAACTCCCGTGACGTGGTCTGATGCTTGAGGCCGATCGACGCGCTGATCAGCGTTCGTGCGACGGGGGAGGCCGCCTCTGGCCCTGAGGCGACGGCGATCGCGTCCGTGATCAGTTCCTCGAAGCGGCGCGGCATGACCTCGACGACGTCCCCGAGAAGGCCGGGATTCTCCTCGATGACCGCTGTGACATCGCGCGCCAGCGGGCCGACGTACCGGCCTGCCCAATGATCGAAAGCCTCGACGAGTCGTTCCGGGAGGGGCCGCGCGGTGTCGGCCAGGGCGTGTCCGGCCGCGGCGACGTCCCGCTGCAAGGCTTGGGTGACCGCGGCACGGAACAGTGCCTCCTTCGACGAGAAGAGGAAGTAGAGCCCGGGCCGGGAGATGTGCGCCGTGCGCGCCACCTCCTCCATGGAGGTCTTCCTGTAACCGAAGCGCGCGAACGTGGCCATGGCGGAGTCCAGAACCGTGCTCCGGCGGTCGGGATCGGTACCTGTCGACGGCGAGTGGCCGGCATCGGGGCTGCTCATGGGTCGAGTCTACGAACGAGAGGGGAACTATACAAATATCGTCTAGCGCGTATAGTCCGTGCTTCATGAGCCCCTCCCCTCTTATTTCCACGCCTTTCACTGCCTCCAGCACCGCGGACGAGGTGCTGCGGGGTGTCGACCTCACGGGTCTCCGCGCCATCGTGACGGGCGCCTCTTCCGGACTCGGGATCGAGACGGCTCGTGTGTTGAGCGCGGCCGGGGCGGAAGTGACACTCGCCGTCCGGAACGCGGCCGTGGGCGACGCCGTAGCCGAGACGATCGAGAGAACGACCGGCGGGATCCGGCCCCGAGTCGTCCGGCTCGACCTCGCCGACATGGCCACCGTCACACGGTTCGTCGACGCGTGGGACGGGCCGCTGCACCTTCTGGTCAACAATGGGGGCGTGGTCACCAGTGGCCTCGAACGGACGCCGGAGGGTTGGGAGTTGCAGTTCGCGACGAACCATCTCGGACACTTCGTCCTGGCCGCCGGCCTGCACGACGCCCTGGCCAGGGGAGCGTCCGACCGTGACGGAGCGCGGATCGTCGCGGTGAGTTCGACGGCGCACATGCGCTCCGGTATCGACTTCGACGACCTCCACTTCGAGCGTCGCGGCTATGACCCGCAGATCGCCTACGCCCAGTCGAAGACGGCGAATTCCCTCTTCGCCGTCGAGGCGACCCGCCGCTGGGAGTCCGACGGCATCGTCGCCAACGCGGTGAACCCCGGCGGCATCGCGACGGGGCTGCAGCGGAACTTCACACCGCAGCAGAAGGCGTCGCTCGACGCGGCCGAGGCCGCCGGAGTCTTCACGTACAAAACGGTCGAGCAGGGGGCCGCCACCACCGTCGTCGCGGCCGTCGCCCCCGAGTTCGCCCACTCCGGAGGCCACTATCTCGACGACGGACAAGAGGCCCGTACGGTGCCGAACGACGCCGATCTCGCCCAGCACCCGCACGGTGTCAAGGAATGGGCGCTCGACCCCGCCATCGCCGAGCGCCTGTGGACCGTCTCGACCGATCTGCTCGGTGACAGGCCTGTGACAGAAATCAGGGCAACGGGTGCCAGGGGTCGAGGGTCATATGGGGTGAGCACCGACCTACATGGGGGAACACCACGATGAACGCACACCTGCGCAAGGGAACGATGGCGCTGGCCGCGATGGCGGCCGTGGCGGGCGCCGCCGCAGCGACGACTCCGGCGGCGGCCGCCGCCGCCGACCCACGGTTCCTCGCACCGTCCGAACTGCCGCCCCACCCGCATTCCGCGTGGATGGCGGGCCCGGTCACCGCCGGGCAGCCGGACCCGCTGCCGATGTGCGTGGGTGACGCTCTGCCGTCGACGTCCGCGCACCGCGTCTTCCGCACCGACTACGACACGGGGGCGCTGCAGGTGACCGTGGTCGAGCGCAGCGTCGAGCGCGCGCAGAACTTCGCGGCGCTGCTGCGCGAGCACCTGTCCGCCTGCCCGCACGAGCTGGTCACTCAGGACCCTGACGTGACGGCCACCGAGAGGTTCTACGGGAAGCTGGACGTCGGGGACGGCGCCGAGGTCTTCGGGATCAACACCACGACCACATGGGGGGCCACCGACATCAACCTGTTCTCCATCGGTCGTGAGGGCACCGTCGTCACCGTCGTGCAGTGGGGAGAGATGGGCGACTTCACGAACGCGCCGGTCGACGCCTTCAAGAAGACGACGGTCACAGCGGTGAACAAGCTGAGCTGACGGTCCGCAGCCAGGGTCAGAGCCCTGGCCCTGCGCTGGGGCCACCCGCACGGCAGGGCAGCAGGGCTCCTACACCTCACATCCGGGCTTTGAGCACGTCGATCTCACAGCCCGGCGCCGACGGGTCGAAGCCGTGCTCGACCAGCCAGCGGACGCCCATCAGGCTCCGCAGCGACCACCACGCGCGGATCACGTCGAGGTCGACGTCGGTGCCGTAGCCGGCCGTGACATCGCCGAGGTGCTCCTCGTGTCCGAGGGTGAGCGTGGCGAGGTCGTACAGGGGGTCTCCCTGGCCCGCCTCGGACCAGTCGATGATGCCCGTGATCTCGTCCCCGTCCACGAATACGTGTGCGATCTGCAGGTCGCCGTGTGTGAAGGCCGCTGGCCACGGCCGGAGCGCTGCCTCAGCGATCCGGCGGTTGCGGGTCACCAGGTCGGCGGGGAGGAAACCGTCCGCCACGAGCAGCTCGCACTCGCCGTCGAGATCCGCCGCCAACTCGCCGAGGCCCCGGCCGGCCCGCCCCGGTCGAGGCGGCAACGGCGCGTCGTGCAGCGTCCGGAGGGCGGCGCCTGCCGCGGCCCATGCCGCCGGGGACGCGGCCGACGGCTCGCCGAGGCGGCCGAGCGCCGTCCCCGGGAGCGCGGAGATCGCGAGCACGGGCGGCTTGCGCCACAGGACCTCCGGGGTCGGGACCGGTGCCAGGGCCATCGCCTCGACCTCGGCGTCGACCCGTGCCTGATCGGCGTCCACCTTCAGGAACACGTCACCGACGCGCAGGGTGGCGCGCTCGGAATGGGCGACGACGACTTGGACCTCATCCATGGCGATCAGTATCCCGGGACGACCGTCGATGCCGCTGGGTTTATCGCGTGCGATGGCGCGGCCGACCAGGTACTCGCCGGCCTGCGGCCCGACATCGACGCGGCATTCCCGCGGCTGGGCCCTGTGTGTGCAGGAGGAGCCCTATGGTGGACAGCGTGCGTGTGCACCAAGAGGCGCACGCCGACGGGGGTGGGCTGTGGAACCGGGCGCAGTGGGGCTGCGGGTCGCGTCCGCGGTGGTGGTGCCGTTACTGAAGCGGCTCGTGCTGCCGCCGGCCAAGGCACCGGGGGCGGAGTTCGGCGAACGGCCCGTCCGGATACGGCACATGTTGTCCTTCGTGGGGGACCATCCCACGGTCAGCCGGGACGATCTGCACCGGCTCTCCCGCGAGTTGGTGCGGCGCGCGGTCCGCGCGGCCGGTCCGCACGAGCGGCCCATCGAGGACGACGAGCACGACGCCGTCGGCCAGGCCCTGACGCGGACCCTGTTCGCCTTCGGCGACCTGGACATGGACGACGTACAGATCTTCCTGCTCGGGCCCGAGAGGCTCGCCGCCGCGCTCTCCCGTCAGGCCGGCCCCGACACCCGGCGGCTGCTGACCCGGGACGCCGCCCTCTTTCACGACCGCCTCCTGGAGACCGCCTGCGTCCACCTGGTGCGCTTCTTCACCCAGCGACCCGGCTTCGAGGCGCGGGCACGGTTGGAGGGCTCCCGCGAACTGCGCGACGTGCACGCCACGTTGGACGTCGTGCTGCGTCGCGTGTCGGGCGACGACTGGGCGGCCGTCGACGGCCGCTTCGAGGAGAACTATGCGCGCTACGTCGTCCGACGCCATGGAAAGCTCACCATCTACGGCGTCGACCTGCGCGACCCCGGAGGCCAGGAATGGCCCCTGGAGTCCGCCTACTTGAGCCTGCGCGCCGTCGCCTCACCGACCCCCGAGGACGACACCTCCGAATCACCCCACGACGAGCGCGAGTCGGGACTGGAGGAGAGCGTCGAGGCGGCCCTCGCCACCCGGGGGCGCGTCCTGCTGCACGGCCTCGCGGGGACCGGCAAGACGACGTTCGTGCAGTGGCTCGCGCTCACCGCCGCGCAGCAGGACAGCGTGCCGGGCCATCTGCCGCAGCTGCTGGGCCGCGTCCCCTTCGTGCTCCCGCTGCGCACCCTCGCCCGCGAAGGCGCCCGGCTGCCGCTGCCCGAGGACTTCCTGCGGTGGATGGACTGCCCGCTGGTCGGCACCGAACCCGACGGCTGGGCCACCCGCGTCCTGCAGAACGGCCGCGGCCTGCTCCTCGTCGACGGCCTCGACGAGATCCCCAAGGCCGACCGCACCCGTACCCGCACCTGGCTGCGCGAGCTCCTCGGCGTCTTCCCCGGCAACCTGTGGCTCGCCACCACCCGCCCCTCCGCGCTCGCCCCCGGCTGGCTGAGCGGTGAAGGGTTCCACGAGTACACCCTCGACGCGCTGCGCCCCGGCGACCTCCAGCACTTCATCCGGCGCTGGCACACGGCGGCCGGCGCCCGCCCAGGACTCGACGAGGAGCTGATCCGGTCCCTGCGCGCCAACCCCGGCCTGAGCAGGCTCGCCACCAACCCGCTGATGTGCAGTCTGATCTGCGCCCTGCACCGCGAGCGCCGTGGCTTCCTGCCGCGCGGCCGCGCCGCCCTCTACAAGGCGGCCCTGTCCATGCTGCTCGAACGGCGCGACATGGAGCGGGAGGTGTACGGCCGCGGCGGGGCGCCCGAGCTGGACGAGGAAGCCGCCACCGAACCGCTCAAGCGCCTCGCGTACTGGCTGATCCGCAACGAACGCACGCAGATCGAGCGCGACGACGCGGTGGACGTGGTGCGCCGCCTCCAGCCCCAAGTACCCAGCCTGGACCACCTCGGAGAGCCCGAGGACGCTCTGCAGTACCTGCTCGAACGCTCCGGTCTGCTGCGCGAACCCGCGGCAGGCGCCGTCTGCTTCGTGCATCGTACGTTTCAGGACTACCTCGGGGCGAAGGCTGTGTTGGAGGAACGGGACTTCGGCATGCTGGTGAAGAACGCGCATGTCGACCAGTGGGAGGACGTGGTCCAGATGGCCGTCGCACAGGCCGATCACAACGGCCGCGCCGATCTGCTGATGCGGCTGAGCGACCGCGGCAACCGGGAGAAGGACGGCACCGTCCAGGCCCGCCTGCGTCTGCTCGCCCTCGCCTCACTGGAACAGGCGACCCGGCTGGAACCCGCCGTACGGCAGACCATCGAGACCGAGGCGGCCAGCATGCTGCCGCCCCGCAGCCTGCGCCAGGCCCGGGTGCTCGCCCGCACGGGACCACTCCTGCTCGGCCTGCTGCCGGGCGCCGCTGAACTCGACGGCGACGAGGAACTCGCCACGGTCCACGCGATCTGCCAGATCGGCGGGGACGCCGCCATCACCCGGCTGCGCGAATTCCTCGGCACCCGCCAACCCGCCGTCCGCGCCCAACTCCTCGGCCACTGGGACCGGTTCGACACCGACACCTACGCCGACGAGATCATCCGGCCGCTGCTCGCCACCTCCCCTGAGGAGCCCGTCACCGTACGCTCCACTGCCGAGCTGACCGCTCTCGCCACCATGCCCGGATGTGAACGCGTCGGCATCCACGGCGACTTCGACCCCGCGGCGATCAGGGCCGCCCTCGACCCGGGGCGCCTGCGCGAGCTGCGGCTGCGCGGCGCCCTGCGCCTGGAGGACCTGGCGCTTCTCGACGACTTCGGCGCCCTCGAAGAGCTGACCCTGCAGAGCTGTCGCAATCTCACGGACCCGGCGCCGCTGACCAGGCTGCCCCGCCTGCGCAGCCTGGCCCTCGCCGACCTCCCGCAGTTCGAACCGCTGTCGGACCTGGCGGGCTGCGCGCAACTCGTCGCCCTGCACGTAGGGGCCGACGTGCCCTGGCGCGGCCTCACCGAACTGCCCTACCTCGACCGGCTGCGGATCCTCGCGCTCCCCCCGGGCACCGTCGAACTCGGTGACATCGCCCGCGGCGTACGGCTGGAGGAGTTACGTCTGCACGAGGCCGGGGACAAGCTGCTCCCCGACGACTGGGGCAAGGCCCTGGCCGAGGTCGAGACGCTACGCACCCTGACCCTGTCACCGGAGCAGCTGAGCGTGCTGCTCTTCGGCCAGCGAGCGGAGATCTCCGCGGTCACCCACCTCTACGTGTACGCGAAACCCGGTGCCCCCGTCTCGCTGCGGCGCATCGCCCGCTGGCTCCCCGGCCTGGTGGAGCTGCACCTCACCCAGGGGACCGACATCGACCTGTCGTCCCTGAAGGCCATGAGCGCGTTGCGCCGGGTACGGCTCGCCTACTCGCGCAACGTGCGGGCGGCCGAGCAACTGCCCGCCGGAGTCCATCTGGAGATCTATCCGCACCCCTGAGGGCCCCGACGTGCCGCGACGGTGACGGTGTGCCTGGAAACAGATGGTCCCCGTCGGTAAGTTCGGCCACGAGGACGGGGGTTGGGGACATCGAGAGCGCGCCCGGAGGGCGCCCGGAGCACGCCGAGGGGAACCGGGACACTTCTGATGAACAGGTCGTCAGTGCCATTCCTGTACGCACGCGACCCCGTGGTGCGCACCCTCGTCCCCTCGCTGACCGGCCTCGCCTACGACGAACGGGCGCGCAGGAAAAGGGAGTTCGGTGACGATGTGCCGGTCGTCCTGCTCACGGGCCAGCACGGCACGGGCCGCAGCGCCGTCCTCGAAGGACTGGCCCGGCACTACCACCGGAGACTGCCGCTCGCCCATGTGCGGGTGGTCCCAGCCGGCAGCCATGTCGAGCCGGACGCCGTACGGCCCGTCCCGGCAGGCGGACCCGGGGCTGTCCGCGCCGCGGATCTGGCGGAGATCATGGAGCAGCTGGTGTGCGCGTTCGCACCGGCCCTCACCCGGTTCCCGACGCTGGTGCCCGGCTTGTTCGCCGTGTCCGGCTGGCACGCGGGTGACGCCGAGGAGCGGGACGCCGTCTGTGCCCGCCACGCCCGCACCCTCATCGCCTGCGGCCTGCGCAGCGGCGACGAACGGGAGGTGGCCCGCGCGTGGGCCGCGCAGGTCGAGGCGTCCATCGTCGCGCGCGCCGGGACCGAGGCCGAGGAGGCGGAGGAGGCCGACTCACTCCCGGTCACCCGGGCCATCCTGCGGGAACTGGAGACGCTGCGTCCGCTGGGCCCCGCCCGCCAGTGGTACGAAGGCCGGCGGCCACGGGCCGAGGACGCCGGGGACGGCCGGGACCCGCTGGTCGAAGTCGGCCGCCGCTTCCATCGCGGCGGCGACTACCGGCGCGCCGTCGAGCACGACCTCATGGCGGCCTTCCTCCAGGAGGTCGCCTCGGCCTACGGCGGCCTACGCCGCTGGAACCGTGAAGCGTGGCCGCTGATCCTCCTCGACGAAGCACACACCGCCGCGGGACAGCGCTTCCTCGACCTGCTGCTCGACCACCGGGCCGCGCCGCGGCGGCCCGTCCGTGACCGGATCACCGTCGTCGCCACCCGCCTCGGCGACGTACCCGAGGACGAGGCCCCGTACGCCGTGCGCCGTGAACTCGACGACCTGCTGCCTCCGGCGGGCGGCCGGCAGCGCGACCACATCGCACACGTCTGGCAGCGCACCGGACACGACCCCTCCGCCGGGCTGCTCGTCGTACCTCTCACCCCGCTCGGCCGCGACGACGTCCTGGCCATGCTCGACCGCACCTCGTCCCGGCTGCTCCACCCCCACCTGGCCTCCGCGCTGCACGCCCTGACCGGTGGGCACCCGCTGGCCGGGAAACTGCTCTGCGACGCCGTGGTGCACGCGGCCGGACAGAACCGCACGGTCACCCCCAAGGACCTGCTGAACCTGGAGACCGAGAGCGGCCGGCCCGTCACCCAGGTGCTCCTGGAGGAGCTGCTCCCCGACCGGCGCCAGCGCGAGCGGCTCGTCGTACTCTGCCTCGCCCGGGACCACGAGGCCGCCGAGGCACTCGCCGAGGACCTGGGCCTGGACGGCCCCGAGCAACTGCCCGTGAACGCGGCGGCCCGCTACCTCGTGGAGCGGCAGTGGCAGTCGCCCGTACCGTCCCGACTGCCGCTGGTGACCAACCCGCTGCTGCAGACACTCCTCGTCCACGAGGCCCGCCGCACCCTGCCGCCGCACGACGAACCGTACAGCTGGCACGAGATCCACCGCTTCCTGCACCTGCACCACGTCCGGCGCGCCGACACCGAGGAGGCCGACGCGCTGCGGCACAGCCTGGCCGCCGGGAACGCGGTGCAGGTGGTGGACATGCTGGCCGACGAGTTCAGCGCCGAGGAGGCCGAACAGAGCGTCGAGCACTGGCTGCTGTGTCTGCGGCGCTGCGCCTCCGCCCCGACACCACCGACCGGCAGCGCCCCCGACGGCGCTGCCCCCTGGACCGACCAGCGCGTGGAGATCGCGCTCGGCGAGCACGCCTCCCGCTACACCCACCTCGACGAGGCCGGCCGGGGCATCAACCGGCTCCTGCACGCCCTGTGGTACCTGTCCGAGCCGTACGCCGACGCGGCCATCGACCCCGACGCGGAGACGCTGTGCCAGGCCGTCGGCGACGAACTCGGCTTCCTCTCCCGGCGCCACTCCACGTGGTACGCGGCGCTCGGCAGGGGCGCCCGCGACTGGCCGACCGCCGCCCGCAGACGACAGCCCCTGCCCATCCCCGCCAGCGAAGGATCATGATGTTCAGTGGCCGACCCAAGGAGTGGGGCCCGCTGGACTGGGGCGTCGCCCTCATCGTCGTACTCGCCCTGGCAGGCGGCCTCTTCTTCTGGCAGCAGTCCCGGCCCGGACCCTGCGGTGACGGCATGGACAAGCGCGGGGACGACTGCGTCGGCGTCACCGAGCGGGCCTTCGAGACGGGGGACGCCACCATCGACCGTCTCCTGCGCGCCGTCGCGGACGAGAACGCCGACGTGCGGCGCCAGTGGGACGATCCGCAGGGCGACATGGCCCGCATCCCGTACGTGCGGATCGCGCTGATGATGCCCTTCACCTCGGACTCCACCAGCGCCATGACCCGCGAGATGATCCAGCGCTCCCTGGCCGGCGCCCTCGCGGCGCAACAGCAGGCGAACCGGGCCGGCGGCCCCCACTACCAGCTGCTGCTCGCCCCCGACGGCCGCGACCTCGACCAGTGGAAGGGCGTCGTCGACCGCCTCGACGAACTGACCCGGGACAGGAAGGCACCCCTGGTCGGGGTGACCGGCATCCCCAGCAGCACGACCGACACACGCGATGCGGTCACGGAACTGTCCGACCGCTCCATCCCCACCGTGGGCCCCGTGATCACCGCCGCCTCGATGAACTCCCGCTACTTCTTCAAGACCTCCCCCAACAACGAGCAGTTCTCCCAGGCCCTCGCCGGCTACCTGAAGCAGCATCCGGAGAAGGGGCGCGGCTTCCTCGTCTGGGACAGCCGCGAGGGCGACGTCTACTCGCAGGATCTGCGGGCGGTGTTCGAGAAGCGTTTCGACGCCCGCTACGACCTGGAGGAGAACAACTCCCACTTCATCGGTTCGTCCGGGGACGACCAGGGAATCCCGCAACGGTTCGCCGACGCGGCTGAGAAGATCTGCCGCAAGAAGGTGGACACCGTCTTCTTCGCCGGCCGCGACCAGGACCTGCCCGCCTTCGTCAACCGCCTCGCGGAGACCGGGAGTTGCGACCGGAGCCAGAAGCTGCGGATCCTGAAGATAGGCATCGGCCTCGAACCCACCCTGAGCACCGAAACCATCGAGCGCGCCCTGAAGTCCATCAACGCGACCATCGTCGACGCCTCCGCCTACGACCCCGCCTGGGCGGACGGCGAAGGGGCCCCGCCCCGCGGCTCCGCCGCCTTCCTGGCCCGCTTCCAGGAACTCGAAAAGGCCTACGAGTTGGGCCCTTCGGCGCTCTCGGACGGCTACGCGGCGATGTACTTCGACGGTTTCGCCCTCCTCGCCGGCGCGGTGGACCGCACCTACAGCGAGGTCAACGAGGGTGGAGCACAGACCCCGGAGCCCGCCCGGCTGCCGACGGCCAAGGACGTGTACAGCACGCTGACCACGTCGACCATCGACGGTTCGGTCTGCAGCGGCTGCCTGGTGGGCGCGAGCGGCACCTACGGCTTCGCCGGCCCCGGGGAGAACGACCAGTGGGCGGTCTGCAAGCCCGTCCCGATCGTCGAGTACCCGCCCGCCTCGGACGCCCCCGCCCCGAAACAGCGACCGCCGTACCGCACCTACCGCGGCGACCGAGCGGACGCCTGCCCCGCCTGAGACGCGGCGCCGGCTCCACCTGATGCTCAACCTGATGTAGGGAGACGCTCAGTGCAGCATGCGAAAATCGGTCATCCAAGAAACCGCGGGTCACATGCGTGCGTCTTCTGGCTCGGGACGGATGCCTGATGGCACAGGAACCGGCTGACAGCAGTGAGCGCGTATCGAAGAACCTGGATGAGGCGCTGGCCACTCTCATGAGTGAACTCGTGCGAGCGGATGCCAAGGCCAACACCATTCTCGCGTTGACCAGCTTGGGTCTGGCCTTCCTCGCTACGCGTCGAGGTCATGGCACCCAGCCGCTCGCCGTGATGGCAGTGGGCGGTACCGGCGCTGCCTGTCTCGTGATCGCAGCCGTGCTCCTGGTGATCACGGTCCGTCCTGTCCAGGTGGGCAACCCTGATCTGGAGGACTGGACGCGCTGGGCCACGCTGGACCCCACCACGCTCGAACAACACATGCGGGCTGATCTGCGGGCCAAGAGAGTGTCCGTGCTGGCCCGATTGCTGCGGGACAAGTTCCGGCGACTGCAACATGCGGTCAACTTCATCCTGGCCGGCCTCGTGCTGCTGATCGCGGCCGCGATCCTCTCCCTGCTCCTGTAACTCTGGTCGTCTCCACCGGCTGCGCGGCCGACAGTAGTCACCGTGGCCACCTGCGCCGACCTCGACCAGCACCCCGAGGGCCTCACCGGAGTTCGGGGAACGGAAACGGTGACCGTTCCCCGAACGGAACCGCGGGTGCTCCTACGCGGTCCAGGTCAGCATGTGCGGCCGGTGTACCAGGCGCCGTCGACACCGGAAGCAGTGCCGATCCAGGTCACGCCCGGTCCCACACACTGCTCGCTGTTCGGTCCCCAGTCGTCGATCTCGATGACGATGCGTGAACCGTCCGAGGTGCAGTGGTTGTAGTAGGCGTCGGATTGGGTTTCGTAGAAGCCGCAGGGGTTGGCCGCGGCCGGGCCGGCGCTCACGGTGACCGCGCCGACGGTGGCGAGGAGGAGAGCGACGGGACCGAGAACACCGGTCGCGATACGAGGAAGACGCAAGGAGAACTCCAGACAGTAGAGGACGAGAGCCCGAACCGCAGGTTCCTGCCGATCCGTTGACGACGAACCGAGATTCGCAGACCGGACCAGGCGTTTCGGCCTCATGGGCGCCCTTCACCCGACGAATCGATTCGCTTCAGGGCCGATCGGTTGGTGTTCGCCCGTTCCTCGTACACGGGCCGTATGGAGGTGCCCCGGACCCCGCGGGTGTCGACATCAAGGACGCCGACCACACCTCGAACCCCATCGAGCGCGGCCCCGCCCAGCCGCGACAGCCTCGGCGGGACGCCCACGGCCCTCGACACCGGTTCGGCCGTTGCGGTCGCCGGAAAAGTGTCGGGCGCGGATCGATGAGTTCCTTCATGTGCATCAGTCATAGACCGTGATTGATGCGCCGCAGCAGAAGGGGCGGTGGGAGCGTCCACCGATCCGATCCGCCGAGAATCAGACACGAGATACCGAGGACCCGTACATGCGTACTCTGATCAGCACTGCCTTCATCTCGCTCGACGGCGTCGTGGAGGCCCCGGGCGGCGAGCCCGGCTACCGGAACTCCGGCTGGACCTTCAAGGACGTCGAGTTCCTGCCCGAGGCGTTCGAGATCAAGGGCCGCGAGCAGCAGGAAGCCGCGGCGATGCTGATGGGCCGGACCAGCTACGAGGCGTTCAGCCCGGTGTGGCCGGACATGGCGGAATTCGCCGACTACAAGACGATGCCGAAGTACGTCGTCTCCACCACCCTCACCGAGGACGACCTGGTGACGAACTGGGGCGAGACGACGATCCTGCGCTCGCTCGGCGACGTCGCCGCCCTGAAGGAGACCGAGGGCGGCCCGATCATCGTCCACGGCAGTGCCGCTCTGAACCAGGACCTCTCGGACGCCGGCCTGATCGACCGCTACCACCTGCTCGTCTTCCCGCTCCTGCTCGGCGCGGGCAAGCGGCTGTTCAGCGCCACGGACAAGGACACCCAGAAGCTGAAGCTGGTTGAGCACGAGGCGTTCGCCAACGGCCTGCAGAAGAACGTGTTCGACGTCGTCCGCTGACACGACCCTCGCGCACGGCCCGCCCCGCCGCGCGGCTCTCCGTCACTCCCGGACTCGCGGACACCGGCCCTCCACCTGATCATGGGAGTGGCCTACGGCGCAGGCCGGCCGCTGCCGGGGTACAGCTCCTGAGGCTGGGCACGCGGCCGCGGGCCTCACCAGGACCCCCACGACGGGGCCGGACCGCTGGTGGAAGGACGTCCCGATGAAGGCAGTGGTCTATGACGGCCCGCGCACCGTATCCGTGCGCGACGTCCCCGATCCGGAGATCGAGCAACCCACGGACGTCGTCGTGCGCATCACCTCCAGCGCGCTGTGCGGCACCGATCTGCACATGTACGACGGCCGTATCGGCGCGGAACCCGGCCTGGTGCTGGGCCATGAGCCCCTGGGCACGGTCGAGCGAACGGGCTCGGCAGTCACCGCCGTTGCCGAGGGCGACCGGGTCGTCCTGCCCACCCACCTGTACTGCGGTACGTGCCCCCAGTGCGCTCAGGGGCTGACCGCGGCATGCAGTCGTATCCGCCCCGGTTCCTTCGGCGCGGCCTATGGATACGCAGGCATGGGACCGTACCGGGGCGCCCAGGCCGAACTCCTGCGCGTGCCCTTCGCCGACGCCAACTGTGTGCCGCTGCCCGGCACTCCGGGCGACTGCCACGAGGACGCCTTCGTCCTGCTCGCGGACGCTTTCGTCACAGGCTGGCACGCCACCGAACTCGCCCGGGTGCGGCCCGGGCGGAGCGTCGCGGTGTTCGGGGCCGGCACCGTCGGCCTCCTCGCCGCCCACGCCGCGATGATCCGCGGCGCCGGCCAGGTCTACGTCGTGGATCACATCCCCGAACGGCTCTCGATCGCAGCCGGGTTCGGTGCCGTGCCCGTCGATTTCACTGTGAGCGACCCGGTCGAACAGATCCGCGCCCACCGGGCAGCTCAAGGGCTGCCTCCGGGCGAGAAGCACATGGACGGTGTGGACTGCGGCATCGACGCGGTGGGGTTCCAGGCCCTGGACCGTATGTCCACGCAGCACAGCGACCCGTCCGAGAACCCCGGCCAGGTCATCGCCGACCTGGCCCGCCTCGTGAATCCGGCAGGCGCACTGGGCATCGCCGGAGTCTTCGCGGCCAAGGACCTGGATCCCGCCCCGAACGGTCACGCGGACGGGACCCTGCGGGTCCCCTGGGCCACGCTCTTCGACAAGGGCATCCACGTCGGCTTCGGCCGCACCCACGACCGCCGCTACACCCGCCTCCTGCGCGACCTGATCCTCGACGGCCGGGCCCACCCGGAAAAAGTCATCACCCATCACGGGGCCCTTGAGGACGCCCCCCACCTCTACAACGCGTTCGACCAGCGGTCCGAAGGCGTCGTCAAGGCGATCATGCGTCCCTGACGTCAGGAGGGCGTGGCGCGGGTGAGGGACGGCGCGCCCTGCCTACGCCTTCAGGCCCTCCTGCGGTCGGTCACCAGGTCCTACATCGACAGGGAGCGACGCCTACGACGACGGCGCCGCGCGGCTCGTTCCCCCGCCGCGGCCGCATCCTGTTCCGTGGCGCCCTGGGCGACAGCCTTCTCGTAGGCTTTCGCGCGTGACTCGTCCATCTTCCGTGCGGTCCGCTCGTGCATGCGGGAGAAGAGACCCATGGCGCTTCCTTCGTAGCTGGGGCGGATTGGTCGTTGCCCCCATCATCGGCTGAACGCGACCCATCGGGCATCAACCGATCGGCTCGGATCGTGTCGTCCGCCTGCCGGCCGCGGGTGATGGGGCTGCCGCGACGTTCGCCGATGGGCGTCTCGCGCTTTCAGGTCCCGCGTACTCCGGACGGTTCTCTCCAGTGTGCGACGGCGAAGCGGGCCGGGTGGAATAGGGGGCAGTCGAGCGCATGCCTTTGCCTCGGTGCGGTGGCCGGCCTTCGCGCGGCATTACCCGGGCGCACCGGGAGCAACGTCGACACGGGCGTCGACACGGACAAGGCGGAGTCATATGGGCACGGCACGGCAAGTGGTCGCGTTCCTCGGCGTGGGCGCGATGGGCGAGGCGCTCCTGACTGGAGCGCTGACCGGAGGTCTCGATCCGGACGACGTGTGGATCGCCGCGCGGAGCCAGGAGCACGTCGACGCCCTGACAGCCTCGTACGCGGTGCACGGGACGACCGACAACGCGACGGCCGCCTCGAACGCCCGGCTCGTCGTCCTGGCCGTACCACCCGCGGGTCTGACGGATGTGCTGGCCGAGATCGCCGGGCAGTTGCAGGACGGGGCCGTGGTCGTCTCACTCGCCGACGGCATCACCCTCGCCGATCTGGAGGGTCTGCTGCCCGGCGGAGTGGCCGCCGCCCGGGCCATGCCGAGCCTGACCGCGCGGGCCGGGCACGGTCTGACGCTGCTCACCCCCGGTGCGTCCTGCTCGGCGGACCAGGCCGACGCGGTCGCGGGCTTCTTCGAGCGGTCCGGAAACGTTCTGCGGATCGCCGAGGAGCAGCACGATGTGCTGAGCCCTCTCAGCAGCGGCGGCCCCGCCTATGTCTTCTACCTTGCGGACGCGATGATCGAAGCGGGCGCCGTCCGGGGCGTTCCCCGCGAGCTGGCTCGTGAGATCGTCACTCACGTGATCACCGGCAGTGCCGCCTGGCTCCGGGCAGACACCGACGAGGTGGCCACCCTCCGCGAGAAGGTCTGCGCCCCGGGAGGAACGGGCGTCCGTCGTATCGCCACCCTCGACCGCCACGCCGTACGCGCCGCCATCGTCTCCGCTCTCACCCAGGACCCGGACGGGCCCTGAGCCGGGTCGGAGCAACGCGTCCTTCATAGTCCGTTGAATGGACTATGGTTCCGGTTATGGCTGATGCTGATCGCAAGAAATCCTTGCAGGAACCGACCCTGCTCATCCTCACCGCTCTGGCGGACGCGCCCCGTCACGGTTACGCGTTGGGCCAGGAGGTCATGGAGATCTCCGGGGGCCGGGTGAAGCTGCGCACCGGCACGCTGTACGGCGCTTTGGAGCGCCTGCAGTACGAAGGGCTCGTCGAGGTCTTCGCCGAGGAGCGGGTCGACGGCCGACTGCGCCGCACCTACACGTTGACCGCGATGGGCCGTCGGACGCTGGCCGTCGAGGCGCGGCGCCTGGCCGCCACCGCTCGTGAGGCCACCCGCCGCCTCAAGAAGGGCGCCGTCAACGATGCCGCGGGGGCCCTCGCATGACGGACATGGCAGATATGACGAACCCGGCGGACTCGAAGGGCTCTCGGCCCGCCCCGCGCGTCCTCTGGTTGTATCCGCGCCGCTATCGCGCCACGCACGGCGTCGAGATCACGCAGATGTACCGCGATGCCACCGACGGCGCGGACGCAGGGGTCCGGCGCCGCGAGGAGTGGGACATCGCCGCCCACGCCCTGCGCGTGCGCACCGCCCTCACCTCCCACCAGTTGCTGGGCCGCTTCACCCTGGCCGCCGCCCCGTACGCGCTGGCGGCAGCCGTCTCGCTCGCCGGTGCCCGACTGACCTGGGCGGCAGTCGACGTGATCAGGGACGGCAACACGGCCGCACTCCCTTCCGCCGGCGCGCTGGTGGTGCTCCTGGCCACGCTGGCGGCCGGAGCACTGGCCTGTGCGGGCCGCTGGCCGCTCGCCCGGGTGCTCAGCGCGCTGCCCGTGGTGTTGCTCGTCGCCCAGGTGCACGCTTCCGCGTGGCTGTTGCCGTTGCTGGCGGTGGTGGTGCTGATGCCCGGGGCCGCCGCTCCGGCCAGGACCGACCGGCACTTGGCCCCGGCTCTCGCCATGCTCACGTGGCTGCCCGCCTTCCCGGTGGCACTGGCCGGGGTGAGTACGCTCGGCGCCGGCATGATCGGTCAACTCGGTCCCGTCATGCTGGTGTTGGCACTGCGCACCGCCGCACGGGGCTGCCGCCTCCGCCATGTCCTGGCTGTCCTTCTCGCGGGCCTGCCCTGGACCGTGATGCCGACTGGTTCGCCGATCGGCCTGGCCATCGTGGTGGCGGCGTTGACCCTGGCGTGGGGGGTGGGACGCGCGGCGGGCGCCCGTCACCGGGTCACCGCCCGACCGGGACACGATCACCCCCGGGCATGAATCTGTCCACTTGACGAGGCGGTTTCGATCAGGTTCGCCGTACGAATGCTTGCGGATTTCCGGTGGCCAGGACCGTTACCAAGCCCACTGGCGCGGCCGTCGGGTCCCTGGACCCCAGGGGGTGCGAGCCCGTACCTGCGATGCGGGCTCTGTCGGTCAGTTGGTGGCGGGGCCGGGATTCGCTCGTCGCCGTCGATCGCGGCGAGGGCGTAGACATCGGCGGTGCGGCTGCGGCCGATCATCTTCAACTCCACAGCACGGCCTTCAGTAGTTCGCCCGTGCGGTTCTGATCGGTCGGGCGCAGCTCACTGGCCTGCGGGGGCGTAGCTGGTCAACGCCGTGCTCGGGGTGCTGGGCCGATCAGTATCGTCGACGGGACGCGACGACGACCGCGGCGGCAGCCATGATCAAGATCAGCCACCCCCACAGCGGCATGCCTGTGTAGGCCAAGCCGGCCAACGCGGCGAATGACATGTGACCTCCTGTTTCCCCCGCCCAAGTGCCCGCCTGCGAGCTTGTCATGCCCCCTACGGTGAACCGACCCGCCCCAGAGGAACGGATCAGCACCGCGCGGTGCGACACCGGTGGCGAGCTGCTGAAGCTCCCAGCCGTCCGACCCGGTTCCGGGCCCGGTTCCGGAACCGGGTCTACGTCCGACGGGTGTGCGGCGGGGGCGCGGGATGAGGTGGCCTGTCGCTAGAGGGGGAGGAGCGCGGACACCGTTTTTCCTCCGTGGGGGCGGCGGGTGACCGTGGTGGTACGGGCGAGGCGGTTGACCATGTCCCAGCCGAAGCCCCCGGTGCCGTGGCTGAGGTCCGGAGTGCGATGGCGCGGCGGTTGCGGGCTGGGGTCGTCGACGGCCACCTCGATGACGTCGGGGTGGGCGGTCAGACGAAGGGTGTAGCTGCCGCCGCCGTGGCGCAGGGCGTTGGTGACGAGTTCGGAGACGATCAGCACGATGGTGTCGGCCGCGTCCGCGCTGACCGGCGGCTGCCGCAGGGCGCCGAGGAAGGCTCGCGTGGCCTCACGCGCGTCGGCGACGGTGTTGGCGTCGGTGTCGAGGGTGCTCGTGGCGCCGGGGCATGTCAGTTCCATGAGGTTCACCCTGGTATCTGTCGGCCTGTGTACGGCGGGTCCGGTGTACCCGCCGGTTCTGCCCCGTCCAGCACCTCCCCAACCCACGAGCTGACGAATATCTTCGCATTCTGTACCCGTAAATCTATGTTCGCCGAAGTAGACATTGGACTGTGCTGTGGTTATGGTTTCTGCCGTAGCCGAGCTGGGAGAAGGCCCGGCAGGCGGGCGGACGGACGGACAAGGAAGGCCGGTGCGCCGTCCGGGTCGGCCGTTGGTGCAGCAGCTCTTTCAGGGGCCCTGGGGCCGTGTGGCGCCAGGGCCCCTCTCCACGCGCGCAACAAGAGAGGGAAGAGGCGGGGCCGCCGTCTGGCATCCGAGGCCGGCCCGCCGACGGCACCCGCCGCGCGCACATGGCGTCTTCATGCAGAACTGGGACCTATGGAAAGGGAACGGAAAATGGTTCGGGCCGACTCGGCGAGTGGGCGGGTCCTGACCGCTGCGCAGGTCACGCAGCGGAACAACGTCACCGTCACCGGCAACCCGGAGGGCCGCACCGTCGTGCTGGCCCACGGGTTCGGCTGTGACCAGAACATGTGGCGCCTCACCGTGCCCGCACTGGCCGACGAGTACCGGGTCGTGCTCTTCGACTACGTGGGCTCGGGCCGCTCGGACCTGACCGCGTTCACCGCGGAACGCTACGCCTCCCTGGACGGCTACGCCCAGGACGTCGTGGAGATGTGCGAAGCGCTCGATCTGCGCGACGCCGTCTTCGTGGGGCACTCGGTCAGCGCCATGATCGGCGTACTGGCGGCCGGGAGGGCCGCGGACCGTATCGGGGCCCTGGTCATGGTGGCCCCGTCCCCGCGGTACATCGACGACGATGGCTACCGGGGCGGCTTCAGCGCGTCCGACATCGAGGAACTGCTGGAGTCGCTGGAGTCGAACTACCTGGGCTGGTCGTCCGTCATGGCGCCGGTGATCATGGGCAACGAGGACCGGCCCGAACTCGGCGAAGAGCTCAAGAACAGTTTCTGCGCCACCGATCCGTCCATGGCGCGCGTCTTCGCCCAGACCACGTTCCTCTCGGACTCCCGCGACGACCTCAAGAGTGTTCGCGTGCCGACGCTGGTGCTGGAGTGCACCCAGGACGCGATCGCGCCGCGGGAAGTGGGCGCCTTCGTCCACCGGGCGATCCCCGGTTCGCGACTCGTCACACTCGACGCGACCGGGCACTGCCCGCATCTGTCCGCACCTGCCACCACCAACAAGGCGATCGTCGACTTCCTGACGAGCCTGCGCTGAAAGCCCGCTCCGGAGCGGGAGGCGCCGCGACGAGACAGCCCTCTTCCGCTCACCCTCACCGCAACTCAGCCACACACCGGCCGCTGCTGCCTCGCGACGCCGACGGGTCTTAAGGGACCCGGTCCAGCCGACCGAACGTCGCCACGGCCATGGGTGGAGCCCTGCTGGGCAAGACCCCTGCCGAGTGCACCGCGACGATCGAGACGAACGCCGGCAAGAGCACCCGTCACGGGTCCCGCATGACAGATGTCATGCGGGACTCGCGACGCCGGACACTGCCACCCGGCCCCGCCGACCGGCGACGATGGGCGGCATGAACACAGACGCAGCGGTCACCTTCGCCGCCGTGACGAAGTCCTACGGCGCCGTCAAGGCCGTCGACGGCCTCAGCCTCACCCTGCACCCGGGGGAGACCGTCGCTCTGCTCGGCCCCAACGGCGCGGGCAAGTCCACCGCCCTCGACCTGCTGCTCGGCCTGCGCCCCGCGGACAGTGGCGACGTCCGGGTCTTCGGCGTCGCCCCGCGCGACGCGATCGTCCAGGGCCGGGTCGGTGCCATGCTGCAGAGTGGCGGGCTGATGGACGAGGTGACCGTGCGGGAGCTGGTCCGGCTGGCCTGCGCCCTGCACCCCAAGCCGTACCGGGCCGATGACGTGCTGGCCAGGGCCGGCGTCACCCAGATCGCCGACCGGAGGGTCAACAAGCTCTCCGGCGGCCAGGAGCAGCGCGTCCGCTTCGCCCTTGCCACGGCGGGCGACAGCGACCTCATCGTCCTCGACGAGCCGACGACCGGTATGGACGTCTCGGCCCGCCAGGCGTTCTGGGCGACCATGCGGGAGCAGGCCGACCAGGGCCGCACCGTGCTGTTCGCCACGCACTACCTGGAGGAGGCCGACGCGATCGCCGACCGCGTCCTCGTGCTGCACCGCGGCCGCCTCCTCGCCGACGGGACGGCTGCGGAGATCAAGGCGAAGGCGGGTGCCCGCAAGGTCTCCTTCGACCTGGAGGGCGAGATCGACGCCGCCGCCATCAAGGCGCTGCCGTTCCTCACCGCCGTGGACATCTCGGGCCAGACCGTCCGCATCCAGTCCACCGACGCCGACGCGACCGTGCACGCGCTCTACGGGCTCGGTGTCTACCCGCGCAACCTCGAGGTCGCCGGACTCGGTCTCGAGCAGGCCTTCGTGGCCATCACCACAGCGGAAGAAGCCGCCGAGGAGGCGAACGCAGCGTGAACAGCCTCATCAAGCTGGAGATCACCCGCGCCCTGCGCAACAAGAAGTTCCTGTTCTTCTCAGTGATCTACCCGTCGGTCCTGTTCCTGCTGATCGCGGGCAGCGCCGACAGCACCACGATCGTCGACGGCACGGGCCTGAACCTACCCGCGTTCATGATGGTCTCCATGGCCTCCTTCGGCGCCCTCACAGCCGTGCTCATGGGCAACAGCGAGCGCATCGCGAAGGAGCGGGAGAGCGGCTGGGTACGGCAGTTGAGGCTGACGACGCTGCCGGGCCGTGGCTACGTACTGGCGAAGACGGCGAGTGCCGCGGTCGTCTCCCTGCCCTCAATCGTGATCGTCTTCGTCGTGGCCGCCACCTTCAAGGACGTACGTCTCGACGCCTGGCAGTGGCTCGCGCTCACTGGCGCGATCTGGGCGGGCAGCCTCTGCTTCGCCGCGCTCGGGGTCGCCATCGGTTACCTCGCGTCCGGCGACGCCGTCCGCCCGATCACGATGATCGTCTACTTCGGTCTCTCCATCCTGGGCGGCCTGTGGATGCCGACCACGACGTTCCCGCAGTGGCTGCAGAACATCGCCGCATGGCTGCCCACGCACGCCTACGCCGCTCTGGGCCGGGCCATCGAGCTGGGGAACGCGCCGCACGGCAAGGACGTCATGCTGATCGTCGTGTACTTCCTGCTCTTCGCGGGCGGCGCGGCCTGGCTGTACCGGAAGGACACGTTGAAGGCGTGAGCACGCAGATGGACGGTCCGCCCGAGGTCCCGGGGATCGGCAGACCGCCGGAGACCCGCCGTGAGTCCTACGTGAAACTGGTGTGGATCGCGATGTGGCTCGCCTTCCTCGGCAGCCCGGTCGCCGACCTGCTGCGGGACGACCACGCCCCGGTGGGCACGGTCCTCGGCTGGCTGGGGCTCGTGGCGTTCGCCGGCTGCTACGTGGGCCTCGTCCTGCGGCAGACCGGCAGGCCGACGGAGCCGGTCGTGGTCCGCGGCTGCCTGACCGTGCTGGCAGTCTTCGCCATCGCCCTGCCCCTCACGCTGGGGGACGAGTGGCTGGTCCTGTTCGTGTACGTCTCCGTGGCCTGCGGCGCCGTACTCCCGCTGAAGTGGACCCGTACGGCGATCCTGGCGACGACGGCCGCGCTGATCGCCACCGGGCTGCTGCTCGGTGCCGACCCGCAGTACTGGCTCCTCATCCCCACGCTGCTGGGCGGCTTCTCCATGATCGGGGTGCGCGAACTGGTCCGTACGACCCGCGAGTTGCGCGAAGCCCGCGCTCAGGTAGCCCAGCTCGCCGCGAACGAGGAGCGGCTGCGGCTCGCCCGCGACCTGCACGACCTCCTCGGCCACTCCCTCTCGCTCATCACCCTCAAGAGTGAACTCGCGGGCCGCATGCTGCCCGACCACCCCGGCAAGGCGGCCGACCAGGTCGCCGACATCGAGAAGGTGAGCCGCCAGGCACTCGTCGACGTGCGCGAGGCCGTCACCGGGTACCGCAGACCCCGGCTGGCCGCCGAACTCGCCGGCGCACAGGCGGTGTTGACGGCAGCGGGCATCGCGGCGGAGGTGCCCGCCGACGTTCCCAACCTGCCCGGGACGGCCGAGGCGACCCTCGCCTGGACGCTGCGCGAGGCCGTCACCAACGTCGTACGGCACAGCGGGGCGCGCCGCTGCACGGTCACCGTCACCCGGCGCGAGACCCTCGGCGGGCCGGTCGTCGAGCTGAGCGTCGAGGACGACGGCGCGGGCCCGTCCGGTGCGCCGCCCGGCAACGGCCTGAACGGCCTCGCCGAACGCCTGGCCGCGGTCGGCGGCACCCTGGAGACAGGGACCGCGCCCGCGCGCGGCTTCCGCCTGGTGGCCCGGGTCCCGGCCGCCTCCGTAGGATCCGCCGCATGAGCACGGAGAACGGCAAGGGCGACGGGATCAGGGTGCTGCTCGCCGAGGACCAGTCGATGGTCCGTGAGGCGCTCGCCGCGCTGCTCGGCCTCGAGCCGGACATCGAGGTCGTCGCGCAGGTGGCACGCGGCGACGAGGTGCTGGCCGCCGCCCTCGCGCACCGGCCGGACGTGGCCCTGCTCGACATCGAGATGCCGGGCTGCACGGGCATCGAGGCGGCGGCCCGACTCCGCGCGGAACTGCCGGAGTTGAAGGTGGTCGTCCTCACCACGTTCGGCCGCCCCGGTTATCTGCGCAGCGCCATGGAGGCGGGCGCCAGGGCGTTCCTGGTGAAGGACGCCCCCGCGGCCCAACTCGCCGAAGCCGTCCGCAGAGTCCTCGCGGGCGACCGCGTCATCGACCCCACGCTCGCCGCGGCGGCCCTCGCGGAGGGCGCCAATCCGCTGTCGGATCGCGAGCGCGAGGTGCTCCGCGCGGCGGCGGACGGCCGCACCAACGCCGAACTGGCCGCAGCCCTGCATCTGTCACAGGGCACGGTCCGCAACTACCTGTCCGTGGCGATCCAGAAACTGGCGGTCCGCAATCGTGCGGAGGCGGTACGGACCGCGCGGGACAAGGGCTGGCTGTAACCGTTCGGTTCAGCTTCGACCGGGCCGGACGGCCGGGCAGGCCCACCGCCACGAGGACACAACAGCCACGAGTACTCCACACAGACTTCGGTATATGTCCTGGTCATCGGCGTGGGCGTGGAGATCACCGGCCCGGAACGTGTGATTGTATGGGAGTTGTAAAGAACAAAACAGCCCGTGCGACGCGCTTCGGGGCGTGCGGGGCTGTGTATCGGAAAGCAGCACGAATGAAGAGCACTTGGCGTGTCTGGCCCATAGGCACCGCCGGCATAGCCGTCCTGACCGCAGGGGCGGTGCTTGTCTCCACCCCCAACGTCGCCACGGCAGTGGGGAAGCCGAACGCCGCGGAGAAGGAGATCGACTCCGTCGCCACACAGTTGGAGCGGACGCTCGCGGCCCTCGATGCTCATCCCATCACGGAGGCCGAGACGGTGGAGGCGGCGCTGGAGGCCGCCAAGACGCAGGGGCGCCGGGTGGAGGTCCTGCAGATGCGGACCGAGACGGACACGGTGTACGCGAACCCCGACGGCACGTTGACGACCGAGGTGGCCGCCGGCCCCGTTCGCATGGTGCGCGACGGGAAATGGGTCGACGTCGATGTCGACCTCAAGCGCTCGGCCGGCGGTGGCGTCGAGGCCGTGGCCCACCCTGAGAACCTGAAGCTGGCCGGCAAAGAGGGCACGCCGGCCAAGTCGCTGGCAGCCGTGGCGGAAGCAGCCCCGGCACAGGCGAATGACCTGGTGTCCATCGGACAGGGGCAGGGCAAGATCGCCCTTCAGTGGAAGGGCGGGCTGCCGGCCCCCCGACTGGACGGAAACCGGGCCACCTACAAGGACGCCGTTCCCGAAGGTGACCTGATCGTCGAGGCCACCCGTACGGGCTTCGAGCAGTTCCTGCGCCTCAACGAGGTGCCGAAGGACGGCGCACCGATGGTCGTTCCGATGACCGTCCCCGACGGCACCAAGGCCCGGCAGAACCCTGACGGGTCGGTCACCTTCAGCGACTCCTCCGGTGAGAGGACCGCGGTGATGCCCGCTCCGACCATGTGGGACAGCCGGCGCGATTCCCGGTCGTTCGAGCGGACCAACAGCCGTCGCGTCGACACGGAGATGAGCCAGGACGGCAATACCGTCACGCTCACCCTGACCCCGGACGCCGATTGGCTCAACGATCCCAAGACGCAGTACCCGGTGACGATCGACCCCGCGGCCGACGCGCTGGACGTACTGTTCGACACCTTCGTCCAAGGCGGCGACACCACCGACCAGTCGGCGAACACCGACCTCAAGCTCGGCTGGCCCGGTGACTACGAGGGCAGCACCAAGCGCATCGCCCGGTCCTTCGTCACCTTCAGGACCTCGCCCTTCGCGGACTCCCTGGTGTCGAAGGCGAATCTGAAGCTGTGGAACTACCACTCGTGGTCTGCCGAGGCACGTGGCTGGGAGGTCTGGGCGGCCGATCCCGCGGACCGGAACACCCGTTGGACCAAGCAGCCGGCCATGACGGAGAAGATCGCCACCTCCACCGAGACCAAGCCCGCCACCAGCCCCGGCTGGGTCAACGCGGACGTCACGAAGCTCGCCCAGACCTGGGCATCCGCGAAGGCCGACACCGGCTCGGTGGCCCTCAAGGCGGTCGATGAAGCCGACACCTACGGGTGGAAGCGCTTCTACTCGGCCAACGCCACCGACCAGGACAAGATCCCCACCCTCGAAGTCACCCACAACTACCGGCCCGGCGCGGGGAGCAACCTCCAGGCCGGCACACCGTTCATCTCCAGCGGCGGCATCTTCAAGGTGGACTCCACCACCCCCACGCTGCGCGCTTCGATGACCGACAGCAACGCCGACGACAGTGTTCAGGGCACCTTCCAGATCACCGACGACGCCACCGGCAAGGTGGTCGCCACCGTCAACTCGGAAGAGGTGCCGTCCAACACCACCGCCTCCATCAAGGTGCCCGCCGGCAAGCTCACCTCCGGTAGGACGTACAGCTTCCGCACCACTGCGTTCGACGGCACCCACTACGCCACCGGCTGGTCTCCGTCGGTGAAGTTCTACGTCGACACCGCGTGGAAGCCGACGGACGCCGAGAACACGCTGGGCCTGGCCAACCTGTACTCGGAGGCGGCGGACGTCACCGCGGCCACGTCCTCCGACGACACCTACGCCTCCATCGCCGCCACGGAGGAGAACACCGTCCGCGTGCCGTGGGACGGCCAGAACAAGCCCGTGGACGTCCAGAACGAACAGATGCCCACCAAGCTCACCATCCCCGGGGCGACATCCAAGGGAACCCAGGTGGGCGGCAACGTGGTGTACACATCCAGCGGTGCGGTCGACACCGTGGTCCAGCCGACCGTCGACGGCGGATCGCGCACCCTGACCATCATCAAGAACGCCTCCGCGCCGCACGACTACGAGACCGGCTACACCATCCCGGCCGGCATGAAGGCTGTCGTCCACGAAGAGGACGGGTCTGTCTCGCTCTACTCCGAAGGCGACGAGGACACCTCAAAGGCACCCACCAAGGAGCCTGCCGGCTTCTTCGAAGCCCCCTGGGCCAAGGACGCCAACGGCAACGATGTACCCACCAGCTACAAGGTCGTGGGTAACAAACTGGTGCAGCACGTCGAGTTCGACAGCAACAGTGCCTTCCCCATCGTCATCGACCCCTCCTGGTGGTCCACCACCAAGAAGATCTTCAACTGCGCCGTGCGGGGTATCGCCCCGATCGCCCTCACCTTCACCCCGTCGGGATCGACATACCGTGTGATCACCGCGATCCGCCTGGCCAAGAAGATCGGTTTCAAGAAGGTCGCCAAGCTGATCTACAACTACTCCAAGCGTCGCAAGATGAAGCTCTCCTTCCGCAAGATGGTCGGGACGCTCATCGGTATCGACGGCATCAAGAAGTACTGCAAGTTCTGACCACCGGAGATCCACGTTGCTCAACGTCATCGCAACAGCCGTCCTGCTGGCGGAGCTGGGCGTCCTGATCCGGTACCGCTTGGTGCGCCGCCGCCAGGAGCGCCCCTCCAACTGGCCTGAGCTGACCGACTATCGGTACGGCCACGTGGCCGCGGCCCTGGCGGCGGCTGTCGTCGGATGGGCGCTCGCCGGGCAGGACATGAGCTGGGGCCCCATCGTCGGCACCCTGTTCGTCGGAGTGATCGTTCCAGCGGTGGCCGCCCTCGCCGCCACCGTGCTGTGGAACGCACCGACCGCTTGGGCGATCTGCCTCGTGGGCGGCTTCACCAGCGGTCTGGCCCTGTCATGAGCTGACGACAGCGGCAGGCACTGATCGCCCGTTGCGGCATACGCGAAAGCGGCTGCCGCAACGGGCGATCACGCGTGGGGGGCCGGGCGCAGACCGGCAGCGGCGGGGTGCCTGTGTCGGCCGGCGCACGACCGTGTCCGGTGTACGGGGTGGGCGCGCCTGGGGTCAGCCGCGGACGCCGAAGTCGAGGCGGTCGGTAAGCCCGGCGGTGGCGAAGGCGGCGACGAGCTCGTCGCCGCCCTCGGTGAAGTGGGCCCAGCTGTCGTAGTGGACGGGGACCACGCGGGCGGCGTCGAGGATCTTCGCGGCCTGGGCGGCCTGGGCGCTGTCCAGGACGATCAGCCCGCCGCCGAAGAGATCGGGGAAGCGGGGCGCTCCGGCGAAGAGGAGGGCGGTGTCCACCGGGGCGAAGCGCTCGGCGATCTCCTTGACCGCGCCGAGGGAGGCGTTGTCGCCGCTGACGTAGACGGTGGGCAGTCCCTCGCCGGACAGGACGAACCCCACGACCTGGCCGCAGACCGGCTCGACCTCCTCGCGCTTCCCGGGTCCGTGGATGGCGGGCACACCGGTCACGGTGACCGTGCCGGGCCCGCCGTCCCGGCGCTCGAGCTCGACCGACTGCCAGTCGGCGAGGCCGGTGGCCGCCTCTCCGAGACGTTCGCCGCCGCCGGGGGTGGTGAGCGTCAGAGGGACGTCGGTGAGCAGGGCCCGGCCGGAGGTGTCGAGGTTGTCGGCGTGCTCGTCGTGCGAGAGGAGGACCACGTCGACGCGGCCGAGATCGGCCGGGCTGCCGTCAGGCCCTGCCGTCTTGGTCAGCACGACGGCCGGCGCCGGGTGGTCGCCGGGGCCGTCGAAGGTCGGATCGGTGAGAAAACGCAGGCCGGCGTAGTCGAAGAGGGCGGTGGGGCCGCCGAAGACCCGAACGGGGAACGGGGAGGTCTGCACGGACGGGGAAGTCACGGAAGAAGTTCCTCACGGATAGATGGCTCGTCAAACGTGAGTCGACTGTAGGCGCGCCTCACGGATGAACGCAACCCGTACCATGAGAAGCATGGAAGAGCTCGTGATGGAACAAGCCGCCCTCCCGTCGGCGCCGGGGGAGACGGAGCACCCAGCCCTGGCCCTGGCCAACAGCGCCGTCGCGCTGCCCGGCGGGCACACGGCCGACCTCCTGGGCACCCCGGCGCGGGCCGAGCAGTGGCTGGCACGGCATGAACTCGCCCCGGCCGACGCCGGCTTGGCGGAGGCGTGCGCGACACAGCTGCGCTCACTGCGCGAACAGGTCAGGTCCCTCCTGGCCTCCCGCGTCACCGAGCAACCCGCCCTGCCCGCCGCCGTCACAGCGATCAACGACGCGATGACTCGCGTCCCGACCGCGTCGCTGTTGCGGTGGGACGAGAAGACCGGCCCCTACCGCGCCGCACCCCACCCCACCACCGCGATCGTCGAGCACGCCCTGGCAGCCATCGCGGCCGACGCCGCCGACCTGCTCACCTCACCCGACGCCGCCCGCCTGACCGCCTGCGCCTCCCCGCCCTGCACCCGCTTCCTGCTCAAGCACGGCCGCCGCCAGTGGTGCTCCACCCGCTGCGGCGACCGCGCCCGCGCCGCCCGCGCCTACGCCCGCCGCACCGCGACGCGGGGATGACGCCGCAGCCCCGACCCTGCCGGCCGCCGTGCGGAACGTCTCAGCACACGATCCTGGGGGGACCATGAAGACCCGCGCCGCTCTGGCCGTCATCGCCACACTCACCGCAGCCCTCACCGCATGCGGGAACGCCGTCCTCGACAAACAGGCCGAATGCCAGAAGGCCCTCAGCTCCAACGCAAGCCATTTCGAAGCCACCGAGACCAACAGACCCAGCGGCTGCGAAGACCTCAGTCGAGAGGACTACGAGGCTCTCCTCAGAGCCTGGGTCCTCAAAAACGGCGTCACCGACAGGGAAGGCGACACCGACCCGAAGGCGATGTTGTAGGGCCCCCGGTTCTCGGCGTACTCGCGTAGCACCTGGCGTCGGTCTGCTCGCCGAGCGCGCCCCCGGCCCGTACAGACAAAAGGTGTGGCCTCGGTTGCTCGTTGCTCGGTACGGTCGCGTCCATGGCAACCGTGGGGGCTCCGGGATGGATGGTGCGACGTGCGGGCGCGGGCGACGCGGCTGGGCTCGCGCGGGGCCCGCGACGGACGGCGACCGTCGCCGATGAACCGGCCGAGCGACTCAGCAGGTGAAGAGCGGATCCGTGACCGCCGACCCGACGGCCCGCACGAGCGGACGAGCCTGGGCCCTGCTGCTCGTCCTGTGCGGAACGATCTTCCTTGAGGGCAGCGACGTCGCCATGCTGGCCGTTGCCGTGCCCACCATCCGCGCCGATCTCGGTCTGAGTACCGGCACCGCGGCGTGGGTGATGAGTGGCTACGTGCTCGGCTACGCCGGTTTCACCCTGCTCGGCGGCCGCGTCGCCGATCTGCTGGGCAGGCGACGGATGTTCCTCACCTGGCTCGGCGTCTTCCTGGTCTTCTCCATGCTGGGCGGCTTCGCGACCGACGGCTGGATGCTGGTCGTGGCCCGGTTCGTCACCGGCGTGGCGGCGGCCTTCATGACCCCCGCCGCCATGTCGATCATCACGACCTCGTATCCGGAGGGGCCACAGCGCGACAAGGCCCTGCTGGTCTTCGCCGGTGTCGGCGCCGGAGGCTTCTCCCTGGGCCTGGTCATCGGCGGGCTGCTGACCGAACTCGGCTGGCGCTGGGTCTTCTTCGCCCCGGTGTTCCTGGCCGGCGCCCTCCTGCTCGCGGCGCTCAGACTGCTGCCGGCCGAGGCCCGCCCCGAGCCCGCACAACACGGCTACGACCTGGTCGGCGCCGCCACCGCTGCCGCCGCGATGCTGCTGCTCGCCTACGGCATCGTCCGGCTCGAGCACCGCGGCGACGGGCTCGGACCGACCCTCGGCACGCTCGCCGCCGGGCTGGCGCTGGTGGGGGCGTTCATCGTGATCGAACAGCGCGCCAAAGCGCCGCTCGTCCGGCTGGGGATCTTCCGCAAAGCCGCGATGGTGCGGGCCGATGTCGGCGCCCTGCTCTTCCTGGGCGCGTTCTTCGGCTTCCAGTTCATCGTCACGCTCTACTTGCAGGAGCTGCGCGGCTGGTCCTCCCTGCAAACCGCGTTCGCACTGATCGCCATGGGCTGCGACGCCGTACTGGCGCCCACCCTCACCCCGCGCCTGGTGAACCGCTACGGCAACAGCCGGGTGATCTTCGGAGGCTTCCTGCTGGCGATCGTGGCCTACGGGCTCTTCCTGCTGGTCGAGAGGGACTGGTCATACGCGGCGATGTTCCCGAGCCTGATCATCGCGGGCGCCGCCTTCGCCCTCGCCTACGGTCCGCTCACCATCGCGGCGACCGACAGCGTGGCCCAGGAGGAGCAGGGCCTGGCCGGTGGACTGCTGTACACGTTCACCCAGTTCGGCTCAGCGGTCGGGATCTCCGCGGTGACCGCGGTGTACGGGATCGCCGTGTCCGGCACCGATGGCTCACCTGAAGCGGTGCTGGACGCCTACCGCACTGCCCTCGTGGTCCCGGTGGTCATGGTGCTGCTGGGAACGGCGGTCTCCGTCCTCGGCCTCCGCGGCACCAGGACCACCGGCCGGCGCAAGGGCGCTGTGCCCGCGACCCGCGATGAGGTCAACGACGGCGTTTCACGGTAAGGCCGACGACACACCTTCCAGCAAGCCGGCCGTCGGAGGTCTGGACGACGAGGACGGATGGGCAGGGTCGCGGTGGACTAGGCCCGGCGCTCGTTGCCGACTATGGGAACCACTTGCCCTTGCACTCCTGCCCGCTGGGGCAGTCGAGATGGCCGTCGGCCGTGGTGACGTAGGCGCCCTTGTCCTGGAGGCCACCCAAGCCGCCGGGGTCCGGAAAGCGTTCTCGACCTGCGCCTTCCGGCTCAGTACCGTGGCCGGATCCGGCTGCTTGTGCGCCGAGTCGTCGGAGGGGTCGCCGTGCCCGCAGTCGCAGGAGGGGTCCGGCGAGTTGCGTGGGTCCGTACAACCTTCATCCACTCCGCGAAGTCTCCTGTGCGTCACCTGTTCACCCGTGCAACACCTGTTCGTGTGCGCGGGTGTCCACAGTTCGCCAGAACCTCCGGAGACTTCACGTGCATCAACACATCCGTACCGCCCTCGCCACGAGCGCCGTCGTCGCCCTGACCGGGGGGCTGCTCGTCGGCGCCGCCGGGGCGGGGTCGGCCGCCACCGCGAAGGTGGAGAGCGACTTCAACGGCGACGGCTTCCGCGACGTCGTGGTCTCCGCACCCGGCGCCAGGGTTGCGAACCTCCCCCGGCCCGGCACCGTCTCCGTGCTGTACGGGTCGGCGAACGGCGCCAGTGCCGCCCGGCACCAGACCCTCGACCAGAACACCCCGGGCATCCCGGGCGTGGCCGAGGCCGGGGACTACTTCGGCACCGCGACCGCCGCGGGCGACTTCAACTCCGACGGCTACGCCGACCTCGCGATCGGCGTCACGAAGGAGGACGTCGACAGCGACATCGACAACGGCCTCGTCCAGATCGTGTGGGGCTCGGCGTCCGGGCTGACCGGCGGCGCCGACGTCGTCGACCCTGCGCCCACGCAGCACGACCGCTACGGCCAGTCCCTCGCGGCCGGCGACTTCGACGGCGACGGCCGCACGGACCTGGCCGTCGGCACGTCCTCCGGCACTCTGCACGTCTTCTCCAAGGGCATCTCCCGGAGCGGCAAGCCCGGTGCCCGGGCCGCCCTCGCCCTGCCCCTGTACTCGAACACCCACGCCGGCATCCTCAACCTCGTGGCCGGCAGCGTGAACAAGGACGGCCGCACCGACCTCCTCGTCACCGGCCAGAGCCGCAACGTCTCCGGCGGCAAGCACCACGAGGTCAACTACTACCTGCCCGGCGCGAGCGGCGGCCCCAAGGCGTCCTCCGCCAAGCTGATGCCGAGCGGCTCCAACAGCGCGATCGGCGACATCGACGGCGACGGCTACGGCGACATCGCCACCGGCACCTGGTGGGCCACGGCCGGCCCGGACAAGCTCCCCGGCGGCAAGGTCGTCGTCACGTACGGCGGGAAGAACGGCCCCTCCTCGCGTACCCAGACCATCACCCAGGCGTCCGGGGCGATCCCCGGTGACCCGGAGGCGTGGGAGCGGTTCGGCGGGGACGTCGCGCTCGGTGACGTCAACGGCGACGGCAAGATGGAGCTGGCCGTCGGCACCCCCAGGGAGAACCTGCGGGTGGCCCCCGGCGGCAGCGGTGTGATCTACAGCGCCGGCACGGTGACTGTGCTGCGCGGCTCGGCGTCCGGCGCGGACACCACCAACTCCGTGCAGTGGCTGTGGCAGGGCACTGCCGGCGTCCCCGACAGCGGCTGGCGCTCGGGGGAGTTCGGCGGCGAGGTCCACCTGGCCGACCTGAACAAGGACGGAAAGGCCGACCTGCTCTCCGGCGCCCGCGCCGACAACAACATGGACGGCTCGCTCACCACGCTGCCCTCCGACGGCACGGCGATCGGCACGGCCGGCGCCCAGTACATCGGCCCGAAGGACCTCGACATGGACTGGGTCGGCATCCCCCAGCTCGGAGCGGCCGTGAACGGCTCCCGCCCGGTGGACACCGTCTACTGACCACATGCCCGCTCCACCCGCGAGCCGAGTTCCGGCGCCGTGACCCGGTGAAACCGAGTGCGGCGCCGGGACGGCAGCGGCCCGGTCGATGGAGCCCGCCAGGTCTTCGGCGCGCGAGACCGGACCGGTGAGCCGTCCGCGGCGGAGGCTCGCGCGGTCCATGAGCCGGCAGGCAGCGGTGCGCAAGTCGTCGTAATGAACGGGCGGTTCGGGCGGGCGCCGGGCGTCGCGTACGCGAGGGCGCCGGAGGGTTCGGACGGTGCGGATGTGGCGGCGGCGTAGGAGAAGTACGTCGTGCCGGTTCGGGTTCCGTGGCTTGCGCGGAGGAGGGTGGGTCCACGGGCTGAACCGGCCGTCTTCTTGCTCCCCGGCGGCCGGCGCGGTCCGACCGCGGGCACCGGGCTTGGACTGAGCCGGTGCCCGCAGGGGCGCTCGGGCGCCGGCGTGGGGGTGACGCGCTCCCCGCGTACGGCCCCCGGCCCCACTCCGGTAGAGCGCTTCGAGGACACACCCACCTGGCCGGGCAGGCCTGATGCGCCGCGGCCGTCGCGCCCGGCCGATGTGTCTGTGCCACCCCTTGACGCGCCTGGTCCATACCTTTACTTTCGCCGCATGGACGGGTTCAGAAATGAACTCGCCGTTCATGTATGAGAACCTCCGTCCTCGTCTCGGCACCTGGAGGAACCCCCCACCATGACCAGAACCAAGGCTCTTTCCACCGCCACCGTCGTCGGACTCGTCGGCGCCCTCACCTTGTTGACCGGCCCGAGCGCCGGCGCGGCCGATCCCGGGAAGGCACCCGGCGGCAACTTCGATCTGTCCGTGTGGCAGCTCCAGGAACCCGTCGGCTCGCCCGGCTCGCCGACCACCATCCCCTCATCGCGGCTCCAGGGCGCCAACGGCTTCCAGGACGCGTACTTCTACACCGACACCCGCGACGGCGCGATGACGTTCTGGGCGCCGGAGAAGGGCGTCACCACACCCAACTCGAACTACGCCCGCTCCGAGCTGCGCGAGATGAACCGGAGCGGGAGCGCGGCCAACTGGTCCCTGAGCGGCAGTCACCAGCTGAACGCGACCTTGCGCGTCGTCTCCGTCACGTCCAACGTCTGCGTGGGCCAGATCCACCTCGGCACCGGTGGCAGCTCCACCAAACCGTTGGTGGAGCTGTACTACCGGGCCAGTGGCGACATCGTCGTGGGCACGGAGAATTCCCCCTCGGGCGGCCAGACGTCGCACACCGTCGGCCACGTGCCGGTGGGCAAGACGTGGAGCTACAGCATCGCGGTCTCCGGCGGGAACACGCTCGACATCACCGTGAACGGCAGCACGACGCACTACGCCATACCGTCGTCGTTCTTCCCGTACAAGCAGTACTTCAAGGCCGGTTCGTACAACCAGTCGTCGTCCGACAGCACGACCAAGGGCGCGCGCGTCGCCTTCTACGGGCTCAACGTGTCCCACAGCTGACCCGGCCCACCCGGCCATCGGTCCCGCACGACAGCACAGCGGTGGGCAGGGCCAGACCGTCTGGCCCTGCCCGCACGCGTGCCGCGCCCGTCGATCCCGCCTTTCGATCCCCGCGCGCTCCCGTGTTCGCACCCGCGGCCGTCCGTTTCCCGACGGCGGGCGCGAGGCGGCCTCTCGGCCAAGCAGCAGACTTCAGTGGCTAGAGTCACCTTCTGACGAAATGCCCCGTATCTGCATGACTTGTATCCACCCGGAAAGGCCGATGGCGCCATGTCACGGAAGTCCTTCCTCGAAAGACGCCATGCCCGGCGGGAGCGCCAGGAACGCCGACAGAGGGACGAGTCCACGGCGCTCGACCGGCTCTACGGCACCGAGTTCGAGAGCTTCCCCTTTCCCGTTCCGGAGCAGGTGGACGACGAGACCGCCATCGCCTGCCTGCGCTTCGCCCTCCGCCACGCCCGGGAACTCTTCCTCGCCGGCGCGGAGACACAGGCCATCGACGCGGCCGTCATCGCGATCACGGCACGCTGGCGGATGGACAACATCAGCGTCGACATCACCTCCCGGACGATCCAGGCCCAGTACGCCCCACAAGGTGTCCCTCCGTTGCTGTTGATGGCGGTGACAGGCTCGGAGGACAGCCGGGACCTCGACCAGCTCGACCAGTTGCACGCCCTCACCCGGCACATCCTGCGCGAGGACACGTCGCCCGCGGCCGCCGACCGCGCCCTGAACCGGATCATCTCCCGCAAGGGCATCTGGCCCTGGTGGACCGCGGTGCTGGGCGGCGCCACGCTCGCCGCGATGCTC
Organism: Streptomyces sp. NPDC030991; assembly: GCF_055571235.1. NCBI lineage: Bacteria > Bacillati > Actinomycetota > Actinomycetes > Kitasatosporales > Streptomycetaceae > Streptomyces > Streptomyces sp. NPDC030991. The sequence goes on along the minus strand of NZ_JBVIFR010000005.1, from coordinate 173,268 downwards.
TGCGTCCTCGCCTCGGGCACCCTCAAGGCCGCGCTCGTCTCCCCGCTGGTCTTCGTCATCAGCAACCGCGTCAGTTGGGCCCTCGGAAAGAGTGGCCTCCAGTCCTTCTACGTCACGTCGCTGCAGACCGCATGCGCGATCGGATCCGCCCTGCTGCTCGCCGACGCCGGAGTGCTGACCGGCGGCGAGGCCGCAAGCGTCGCCGCCGCCAACGTGGTGATCCTGCTGCCCATCCTGTCCCTGGTCAGCATGGTGGAGGACGCGATCTCCGGGTTCCGCTCCATGGCGAGCGGCCGGATCATCAGCGTGGGGCTCTTCTTCGCGGCCATCGTCGGCGGCGTCTCCCTTGTCGGCTTCCTGCTGCGTCACACCGATGTGCAGGCCCAGGACACCGCCTTCCGTACCCTTCCGCTCGCCGCCGCCCTGCTGACCTCGGCCATCGGCTCCCTCGGCAACGCCGTCTTCATGGGCGGGCCGCCCCGCCTGCTGCCCTGGGCGGTCGCCGGTGGGGTGTTCGCCGGTCTCATCAACAACGGAACCCAGCGGTTCCTGGACCAGCCGACGCCGGTCGCCACTCTCACGGGGGCAGTGGCCCTCGGTGCGGCGGCCGGCGCGGTGGCCCCCAGGCTGCGCCTTCCGGCCCGCTCCCTGGTGGTGCCCGGTATCGCCGGGGCCCTGTTGCCGGGCCCGGACGTATACCGCAGCCTCCTCCAAGCCGCGCTGCACGTCTCGGGGGCGGGTGCGTACGCTCTGCTTGCCTTCGTCGCCACCGCCGCCATCGGGGTCGGCAGCGTCCTCGGCAGCTCCCTCGGCAATACCGCCCAGCGTGAATGGCGCCCCCTTGCCCGTACGGTCGGCAGCGGCGCCACCCCGTCCGCGTAGACAGTCCGGCGGGTGCGTGCGGTACGTGTCGTCGGAGGCATGTCAGGCGTGTTAGGGAAAGCGCTTGTCAACCGCATTTCGGCAGTGACTGATGTTCGACGCCATTCCTGCCAACGCCACAAGGGCCTCAGATCACCGCGGCGTCCGGGCGCACGCTGACCTTCGACAACGACGGCAAGCAGATCACCAAGGTCACGGACAACACCGGCCGCTTCGCCTCGTACACGTGGTCGGGGAACGACCTGAAGACGTTCACCGACACCGACGGCAAGGTCACGCTCTTCGACTACGACACCTCGCACCGCATGACGAAGGTGACCACGCCGGAGGGGTACGAGACCCGGTTCACCTGGAACACCAACCTCCTGGCGTCGATCACCCGGGTCGTCGACAAGAGCGCGGGCACCGGCGCCACCACCGCGTTCCGCTACATCCTCCCGCAGCCGGGCACCGAGGCCGAGGGCGTGGCCCGCATCACCGACCCGCGCGGAAAGAACACCGAGAAGACGGTCGACGCCCGCTGGCGCGTGAAGAAGACCCTCGACCCGCTCGACCGCGAACGCACCAAGACGTGGGGGCCGGACAACAACGTCACCAGCGCGGTCGACGGCATGGGCGTCGGGTCGACCCCGGGCAACACGGTCAAGTTCGACTACGACGACTCGTTCAACCCCAAAACCGCCACGCAGCCCACGGGTGCGCAGTCCACGGCGGCCTGGACCCAGAAGTCCGGTGGTCACTACCCCGAGACGCTCACCTCCGCGAGCGGCGACAAGGTCACCAACGGCTACGACACCTCGGGCAACATGATGTCGCAGACCGACACCACCTCCGGTTCCGACGGCGCCAAGTGGAGTTACGACTACAACCCGAAGTCCGGCACGATGGACTGCGGCGGCCTGCCCGGCCAGCGCTGCTCGGCCACCGACCCCGAGGACAACAAGACGTCCTTCACGTACGACCCCAAGGGCAACCTGACCAAGGTCGACCGCCCCTCCGCGCAGGAGGACATCACCTACACCTACGACGCCCTGGGCCGCACCGACACGGTCACCGACGGCCGCGGCGTCAAGACGGTCTACACCTACGACAAGCGCGACCGGCTGAAGACGCAGACCAGTGACGGCAAGCTCACGACCCTGGGCTACGACACCAACGGCAACATCAGGTCCCGCACCTCACCGGCAGGCACCAGCAGTTACACCTACGACGAGCAGAACCGCGAACGCACCCGCACCCTGCCGGCGGGCGGGGCGAGTTCGGTGACGTACGACGAGGCGGGCAACGTCAAGACCGCCACCGACGCGGGCGGCACCCTCACCTACGACTACAACGACGCCAACCAGCTCACCACCCTGACCCAGCCGGGCGGCGCCAAGACCACCTACGACTACGACAAGAACGGCGACCGCACCACGACCACCTACCCTGGCGGCACGGTGCAGAAGACGGACTACGACAAGTCCAGCCGCGCTCAGAAGATCGAGGTCAAGAACGGCACCACCGTCTTGTCCACGATCACCTACGACTACAACAAGTCCGGTAAGGACAGCGACAAGATCTACAAGCGGACCACCGACGGCGCCGCCACCGCCTACACCTACGACTCCAAGGGCCGCCTGACCAAGGCCGTGGAGACCAAGGACAGCGCCACGACCGCGGGTTGGGCCTACTGCTACGACGAGGCCGGCAACATGACCGGCCGCTCCACCGGCACCAGCCTGCCCGCCTGCGCCGACACCCAGTCGATCCGCGAGTACAACAACGCCAACGAACTGACCTCGCTCGGCGGCAACACCGGCTTCTCCTACGACGGTGACGGCAACGAGACCTCCGCCGCCTCACCCACCGGCACCCGCTCGGGCGGCCAGTGGACGCCCTACGCCCAGCTGTCCGCGCTGACGGCCTCCGGTACCGCGTCGACCTACACCTACGCGGGGCTTGACAACAACGACCGCCTCACGCGCGGCAGTTCCACCTTCACCAACGCCGCGACCGGCATGACCCGCGAGAACTCCACCGGTTTCGTCCGCGAGGCCTCGGGCAATCTGACAGCCATGACGACCGGCGGGGCGAGCCAGTACTACCTCACTGACGTCCAGGGCAGCGTCATCGGCCTGGTCGACGCCTCCGGCAAGCGCACGGCCACCTACAGCTACGGCCCGTACGGCGAGGCGCGCACCACCAGCGGCACCAACCAGCCGTACCGCTACACCGGCACCTACCTCGACCCGTCGGGCCTGTACAAGATGGGCGCCCGCTACTACGACCCAGGGCTCGGCCGCTTCACCCAGCCCGACCCGTCGGGCAAGGAGAGCAACCTCTACGCCTACGCGGCGGGCGACCCCGTCAACCGCAGCGACGCCTCGGGACTGTCATCGCAAGGGGTAAATCTGGAGGTCTGTGCCTTCGGCGGCTGCATCGGGGGCGGGGTAAGCGTCAACGACGATGGCGGCATTCACCCCAGCCTCTCTTTGGGAGCAGGAACCCCGGGAGTCAGCGGCGGGTACGAAGCGAGCGCGAGCGACGCTTCAGCGGGTTGGACCGGAGAGGCTGAGTGCTCCGCCGGCTTCTACCGGGCTTCGGCCAGCACGCAGGGCGAGACGTCGGCCGGGGTAAGCACGGACTACAGCGCCAAGCCGGGGTGTTCGGCAAAGATCAAGAAGACATGGTGACGAAGGAAGGCAACGATGATTGAGTTTGCAGCTCCGGGCGGGGGCCCTGATGGGCCGCCCTGGCTGGGAATAGTTTTCGGCATCATCGTCGCGGTGCTAGCCGTGATTTTCCTCGTCCACCTAGTGAAACGCCGTAAGTAACCGCAGTGGCTGGAGCCCAGGCCTGCTTGTGGGCCCGGGCTCCCACCACTGCACAGCGATAAACCGTTATTGCGCGTCGGGACCGACAGTTGCTACGAGTCCGGTCTCCTCTGCTAGGCCCCGGACAGGCTGACTGACATAACGAGCGGCGGAGCAAGCCAGTACCACGTCACCGACGTCCAAGGCAGTGTCATCGGCCTGGTCGACGCGAGCGGCAAGTGCACCGCGACCTACATATACGGCCCCTATGGCGAAGCCCGCACCACCAGCGGCACCGACCAGCCCTACCGCTACACCGGCATCTACCTCGACCCGTCCGGCCTGTACAAGATGGGCGCCCGCTACTACGACCCAGGGCTCGGCCGCTTCACCCAGCCCGACCCCTCCGGCAAGGAGAGCAACCTCTACGCCTACACCCGCGTACGTGGATCGACCGCTGGGCCCTTCCGCCGCTCATGCCCGGCTTGCCTCGTCGGAAAGTGACCTTCGGGGCGGACGAGGCCACGTTCACGGTCGACACGGACACCACCCTCACCGCGACCGCGCCCGCTCACGCCGCCGGCACCGTCGACATCGTCGCCTACGGCGCCATCGGCGCTTGGGGGAACAGCCCTGTCACCCCCGCCGACCAGTACACCTACACCGCACCGCCGGCCGGCGCCGACCTGGCCACTACGGTCTCCGACTCCGCCGATCCGGTCGCACTCGGCGACGGGTTCACCGACACCGTCACCGTGACCGACAACGGCCCGCAGGCCGCGACCTCCGTGACCACTGTGGTCGCCTTCACCGGATCCGCCCAGGTCATCGGCACGATCACGCCCAGCCAGGGCTCCTGCACCACCGCCGCTTCGACCGTGACCTGCGCCCTGGGGACCCTGGCCGATGGTGCCTCGGCCACTGTGGCCATCGGCCTGGAACCGCAGGCGACCGGCACCACCACCGCGACCGCGACGACCACCGCCACCCAGAGCGACCCGGTCGCGAACAACACCGACGCGAGTGAGAACACCACCGTGGGCAACGGCCACGGCTGCACCCAGATCGGGACCGCCGCCGCGAACGTCATCAATGGCACCAACGGCAACGACACCCTTTACGGGGACACCGGGAACGACGTGATCAACGGCGGGAACGGCAACGACACCATCAATGGTGGCGCCGGAACCGACGTCGCCAACGGGGGCAATGGGTCCGACACCTGCACCAACTCCGAAGTCGCCAACAGCTGTTAGCCGCCCCCGCACACCGCCGCCTCCTCACACCGCGGCCCCCACCAGTCACACCCGGCGGGGGCAGCACCACGTCACGAGCGGGCGACCCGGCGCCACGCCGAGCGGCCAGGTCGGGAGGCAGCCCGTGGAACTCACTTCACGACGACGTTGTCCCCGGCCGAAGTCGACGGCCCGGTGGTGGTGTTGCCGTAGTACACCCAGCGCCATGTACCCGTCTTGGACGCCTTCACGGTTGTCCTGAGATTGCCCGAGCTGTTCGCGTGGACTTTTTTCACCGTGGTGTAGGAGGTGGCTCCGGTGGGCTTGAACTGCAGGGTCACCAGGCGGTCCGCGTAGGAGGCGTACTTCTTCGTCTCCCAGTTCGCCCGCGTGACCTTTCCGCTGACGGTGATGGTCTTTCCCTTGGACACCGGCTCGGGCGAGGCGTTCACGGTCAGGCGGGAGCAGCGCTTGACGTAGGCCGTGAGGCCCGCATCGTCGGTGTCACCGCCACCGCCCTGGAAGGACACCTCGGCCGCGACCTTCCAGGCTCCGGCCTCGCTGTTGTGCATGTCCCACACACTCGGGTCGAAGTACATCCTCTCGTTGAAGTCGCAGACGCCCGGGCTCACCTTGACGCAGTCGCTCGTCTCGATGGCGTGCCACAGCCGGTCACCCGTACTGCCGCGGTACAGGAACACTGCCGGAAACTTCCACTTGTGGGTGGTCGCCATCCGGAAGGAGGTGGGCACCGCGACCTCCTTCGACACCCCGATCACGATCGGCTTGCCGCCGTTCACCTTCATACGGGTGAACGCGACCCCGCCCTCGGCCGCCCCGGCCGGCACCGCGGCGACACCCGTGAACACCGCCGCCGCGCCACCGGCCACGACAGCTCTCCAGATCTTTTTCCCCACCTGATCCCCGATCTCTGTACCGAAAAGCGCCGGAGATTCGTCCTCCGGCGCTTCTCAGACAGCCGGTATCCACACGGGGTTGCACCCCCGTGGATCACGATCGGGCATCAGGTGATCTCCGCCTCGGACAAGGCAATGCGCCCGGCATCGGGGGGCAATCGAGCTCCTCCCCATTGCGTCGCCGCACCCGTCGTTCGTCGGCGGCGGCCTCAGCACTTCTTCTTCAGTACCTCGTAGAAGTCGTCAGCGAACTCGTCCCGCGACTCGGCCGACGTGTACCGAGGGATCTTGACGGGGTGCTGCGGATCGTCCGCGCGGTACGCCGCGCAATACTCCTGACGCTCGGGCTTCGTGCTCGCGTACCAGGCGCCTTCCCCCGCTGAGCGGTTGGGGCGCAGCTCAGGCTCCTGTTGCGCGCATGCTGTGAGCAGGGCAGCGAACAAGATGACCGAGGCGAGTACGGGCGCACGTCTCATGGATCCTCCGAATGAAGTCGAACTCGGGTCGGCAGTCTGTGAGGCCGACCAACAGCACGAGGCTCGAAAGTTCCTGGCCGAGCCAGCTGCGAAAGCGTGCGTGAGAGGGCCCACGGTGGCGAGCAGCGTCGGCCGGACGGCGAGCGGCGCGTCGAAGAACCGTGTGATCACCAGCGGATCGTACGCAACCCAGGAAGTGGTGTCAGCCGCCTCCATGAGCATGGCCGACCCTCTATGACGTGAGTCACTGGAACCGGTCTCCGTCGTACGGACAGATGGAAGGTGTGGATACGACTCTGCGGAAACGCATCAGCACGGGGGACCCAGGTGCTTTCGGTGAGCTCTTCGACGCATACGCACGTGCCGTCTACAACCACGCGTTCCGGCTTACGGGTAACTGGGCGCAGGCCGAAGATGTCGTGTCGCTGACGTTCCTGGACGCATGGCGCTTACGCGAGAGGGTCAATGAGGAAGGTGGCTCGCTGCGGCCCTGGCTGCTCGGGATCGGCACCAACGTCACGCGCAACACGCGCCGGGCGGCGCGCAGACACGCGGCAGCCGTCGCGCGCCTACCGCGTGAGGTGAGCGAGCGCGACTTCGCCGACGAGGTCGCCGCTCGCCTCGACGACTCGGCGCAACTAGCCCTTGTGCGGACGGCGTTGTCCGAGCTTCGCCGGGCGGATCGGGAGGTACTGGCCCTCTGTGTCTGGGCGGGGCTCGACTACACGGCGGCGGCCCAGGCGCTCGGGGTGCCTGTCGGAACCGTACGATCTCGGCTCTCCCGAGCAAGAACAAAACTCGCGAAACACATGGAACCGCCTTCCGGGCGCGGACAGATGAGAGATGACCGCACTCCTGCGGTCGGGCCCATCAAGGAGGGGAACCGATGACTGAGCTTCCCGAGAAGAGCCTTCCGCCGGGCCGTCATGAACTCCTCAAGGAGCATCTGATGACCGAGATCCGGCAGACCGGGACGCCCGCCCAGGCTTCCGTAGGCAAGAAGTGGTTGCGGCCCGCGTTCGCCGCGGCGGCCGTCGCCACCGCAGCGGCCGTCACCCTGGTGCTCCTCCCGTCGTCCGGCGGAGGCGCGAACGCGCAACCGCCGACCAGGGAGGCCGTGGCGTTGCTGGAGGACATCGCAGTGGTGGCCGCACACGAGAGAGTTCCCGGTGGCATTCGCGACGATCAATTCGTGTACGTCGAGAGCAAGGTGGGCTACACCAGGCACCAGGAAGGCAAGAAGGCGAAGCTGGAGCCCATCCACAGGCGGGAGGTCTGGCTCTCGGTGGACGGCACGCACACCGGGCTGCTTCGCGAGCTGGATCACGAGGGCGCAGATGAGATGGCCCTGGACCCCGATTCTCCGCACGACAAGACTGCCACCAACTACCGGAACCTGCTCCGCCTGCCGACCGACCCCGACAAGATGCTGAAGTGGCTGCGCCAGGTCAGTGAAGGGGGCATGAGTGACGACCAGAACACTTTCGTACAGGTCGGTGACCTGTCGTACGAGAGCCTGATGCCGCCCGCCCAGAGCGCGGCCCTCTACCGGGCCGCAGCCAAGATCCCAGGGGTAGTCGTCGTTCCGGACGCGGTCGACGCGGCGGGGCGCCACGGTGTGGCCGTCGCGCGTGTCAGCGACGGCGAGCGCCAAGAGCTGATCTTCGACAAGAAGACGAAGCGATTCCTCGGAGAACGTATCGTCGCCGTCGAAGACCTACCGGACGGCCAGAAGAAGGGCGAAATCACCGGCTCCAGCGCGATCATCGAGCGAGCCGTCGTCGACAAGCCGGGCCAGCGGCCTTAGCGGCTCGACGCAAGCAGCATGATCAAGGGGGCAGGGATGAACGACTACGTGGCCGAACTCCGTGCCCTGCTGGGGAACCGGCCGGTCATCTTCCCAGGCTCGTCGGTGGTCATCACCGACGGGCAAGGGCGAGTACTGCTGCTCGGGCGTGCCGACACAGGCGGATGGGGTCTGCCCGGCGGGCTGATGGATCCCGGCGAGTCCTTCGAGGACACCGCTCGCCGGGAAGTCATGGAGGAAACGGGAGTCGCCGTCGGTGAGTTGCGCCTCCTTGGCGTGTTCTCCGGACCGGAGTTCTTCTACCGCTACCCGAACGGCGACGAGGTCCACAACGTCACAGCCGCCTACGTGGCCTCGTTGCCTCCCAGGGCCACAGTGGTGCTCGACCTGGTGGAGAACACCAAGGCGCAGTTCTTCGACGTGACCGACTTGCCCGTCGACGTCATTTCGCCGGAACGCCCCATCCTCGACCTCTACCGAAGCACCTTGGAGAGGCCCGGCGAGGCACCGGCACGAATGGAGGACGACGGGTGACCGGCTGCCTTGACCGACTCGACGGAGCCGTGGACGCGGCGGACGCGATACACGCGCGCGCGGAGTGGGCGGAGTGGTAGGCGGCTACCGCCCGCCGAGACCGCGGTAGCAGAGCCGGAGCTCGTCAGTTCCGATCGTCCTGCTTCTGGTTCTTCCATGTCTCCACGGTCGAGTCGGCTTTCGCCTCGCAGGTCACGTCCTTCGCCCGGAGCTTGCCGGTGAGCAGGTAGTTGTTGACCGTGTTGTCCGTGCACGCGTTGCCGCTCGGGTAGACGCCGTGGCCTTCGCCGCCGAGGACAGTGATCATTGCCGATCGCTTCAGGTCGGCGTGCAGGGCCTGGCCGCTGGGCAGCGGGGTCTGCGGGTCCCACTCGTTCTGGACTATCAGGGCGCCGGCCTCGTTGTTCACCTTGGTCGCCGGTTCCACGGACTTGTCCCAGAACGCGCAAGGTTTGACGCTGGACGCGAAGTCACCGTAGAGCGGATACCGGCTCTTGTCCTTCATCGCGTCCTGCCGGTAGCTCTCAGGATCGCGGGGCCACACGGCCGAGTCGTCGCCGCACATCACGGCGAAGAGGCTCGCCATCGCGTTGTCGGACGGCACCTCGACGGCGTCAGCGACCTGGCCTTCCGCCCCAGCCTCCTTGGATCCTACGAAGGCCGCTGTGTTGCCTTCCGCACCGGCATCCTTGGCTCCTGCGAACGCCGTGAGCTTCTTCGATGAGGCCGGCTTGCCGACCGCGGCCTTGCGCAGTTCCACGACCGCCTCCGTGGCGTCCTTGGGAGTGTGGACCGCCCCGCGCATGCCGCTCCGGATGTCATCACCGGTGGTCGGCTGCCCGTCCACCTCGATGGGTTTCTCGTCGCCTCGCGCCACCAGGTCCCAGAAAGTCCGGTCGACCTCCTTGGGGGTGTCACCGAGGCCGTACTTCTCCGAACGCTTGGCGGCCCACTCGGTCCACCGGTCGAACGCGGGCTCGGCGGCTTGCGCCCACCACTGGATCATCCCTCGCCAGGCTCGCGCCGGATCGACCGCGCTGTCCAGTACGAACCGGTCGGTCCGGCCCGGGAAGAGCTGGGTGTAGACGGCCCCCAGGTAGGTGCCGTACGAGGTACCTACGTACGAGATCTTCTTCTCGCCGAGGATCGCCCGGAGCAGGTCCATGTCGCGTGCGGTGTTGCGCGTGGTGATGTAGGGGAGCGTGTCGCCCGCCTTCTCCTTACACTTGTTCGCGACATCGCGGGCCCAGGCGACGTCCCTGCCGAACGTCTCCTCCTTGTACGGCCGCAGCCAGTTCTCGTCCTCGGGCCCCAGACCGCACGAGACCGGGCTGCTCTGGCCCACACCGCGCGGGTCGAAGCCGATGAGGTCGTACTTCTGCCGCGCGGACTTCGGGAGCCTGTCCTGCATGTTCATCGGCATGTAGAGCCCTTCCATCCCCGGGCCGCCCGGGTTGGAGAACAGGACACCGTGACGCTTGCCGCCCGCGGTGCTCCTGATCCGGGAAATGGCCATGTCGATGCGCTTGCCCCCGGGAACCCGGTAGTCCAGCGGGACTTCGATCGTGGCGCACTCGAACTCCGCCGGAGTGTCGGCGTCGCACCGCTTCCACTGCGGCCTCTGGCTCACGTATCGGCCGAGCGCGCCCTCGGCGGCGGGCAGAGAAGCGACCGAGGGGGTGTCGGCCGGGGCGGCGGCCGCCGGGACGGCGAGTGCTGGAGCCAGCATTGCCGTGACACTGACAGCCAACAGGGGCCCGAGACATCGTCTACGCACGTATTCGTTCCTTCAGGTCGTGATCGGACAGGAACGATCTTTCAGGTGGCGTGCGCCAACAACATCAGCCGAGCGGCCCTGACTTCCGTCCGACTTGAGAGTGAGATGACGGCCTTGCGTGATCCTTCGGTCGTAGGGGCTGGTGCGCCGCCGATGCCCGTCTCGGCCGCCGGCGGGGAACCGACGGAGACGTCGGCGTCCCGTAGGCCACGTCACAGCACCGGGCACCAGCGGCCGGTGGCGTCGACGGTTCCGAGTTGCTGGTCGGCGAAGTGCACGCCGAAGCCGAGGACGCCGTCCTGGCCCAGGAACTCCACGAGCCGACGGCGTGACGTTTCGGCCTGGCCCCGGTCGTGATCGAGGACGACTTCCCAGTCCGGGTGCTGGATCTGAACGGGGGAGTGCATCGCATCACCGAAGGCGACGACGCGGCGGCCGTCACCGGTGTCGAGGATCCAGGCCGTGTGTCCGGGGGTGTGCCCGGGCAGCGCCCAGGCGCGTACGCCCTCGGCGATCTCTGTTCCGTCGGTGACGGCTGTGGTCCGTTCGCTCTGTCCGGCGAGCCGTGGGCCGTCGGCGGGGTCCGGACCCCGCAGTTCCCCTGCCCCGACGATCCAGCGCGCGTGGGGGAACAGGCTGCGCCCGCCGGCGACGGCGTCCGGCCGGGCCCAGCCGGTGTGGTCGTCGTGCAGGTGGGTGAAGGCGACCGTCTCCAGCGTGGCCGGGTCGATGCCCAGGCGTTCCAGATGCTCGGGAAGAGACTTCACGTGGTCGAAGCGGTGTTGGAAGTGTTCCGGGTCCTCGCCAGAGATGCGGCCATGGCCGGCGTCGAGGAGCAGGCGCGTTCCGCCACGCTCGACGAGCAGGGCACCGCATCCCATGGCCAGGTGGCCGGCGTCCGTCATATGGGGACGGTGCTCCGACCAGTCGCCTTCGGCGGAGGAGGGGTAGACCCGGGTGGGAATCATGTGGACGCCTGCGTCGGGGACGTAGGTGAGGGTGAGTTCGCCCAGGGTCCGCGTCCACAGGTGTGGCATACGGCCGCCCGAACCGTCAGCGGGGTCGTGGTGGGGGTGGGCGGCGTGGGTCTGCTCGCTGGTGGTCATGGCGGGGCGTCTTCCTTGTTCGTGTGTCGCGGTGGTGGTGTCCGGTCGGCTCACGGCGTGAGTACGTGGCCCGGATCGCCTGCGGCGTAGGCGCGGATGTCGTCGAGTGCGTCGATGCTCCGGCGTGCAGCGTGGCCAGCAACGCCGCCTCGTCGACGACAGGCGCCCGCGAGGTGTTGATCAGCAGGCGAAGGTTCGGCAGCCTGCCGAGCACCTCGGCGGGGAAGGGGCTGCGTTCGCGCATCGCTACGACCACGTCGAATGGACGCAGTGCGGCGACCACTTCGTCAGGAACACTCAAGTGGTGGTGGAAGTAGGCGAGTTGGGACCCTTCAGGCGCGGAGCCCCAGTCGACGCGTAATGGTGTGCTGCGTGCTGGTGGTCGTCGAGGATCGCCACGCGGCGGATCTCAGGCACGGGCGGTCTCCTCGACGCGGGTGTGGGCGTGGTCGGCGCCAGGGGTGGAGGCGGGGACCGCGGGGGTGTTTTCGTCCGCCGACGGGTCGGCGAGCGGTTCCGCGGGGCTGGGGCGGAGCAGTTCCAGGGACCAGATCGCGACGCCGATCAGTGCGATCACCGCGCCGAGCACGGATACCCCCGCCCAGCCCACGAGCGGATACAGCGCGGCCGTCAGGGCGGACGAGACGGTACTGCCGGCGAAGGCGGAGACCATGAGCGCTGTGGTGACGCGGCTGCGGGCGTGCGGGATACGGCGGTAGAGGACGCTCTGGTGGCTGATCAACAACGCCTGCTGGGCCATGTTGAGCGCCACGATGCCGACCATCAGCGCACCGAGACCGAACGCGCCGCCCCGGCCCGCGAAAGCGAGTACGCCCCAGCTGCCCGTCAGCACGATCAGCCCGCCGGTGGTCACCTGACGGCCACGACCGCGGTCCGCCAAGCTGCCGGCCACCGTCGCCGCGGCGGCCCCTACGACTCCGACCAGGCCGAACAGCCCGATCACCGCAGGCCCGTACGTGTAGACGGGGCCGGCCAGCAGGAAGGACGAGGCGGTCCACAGGACAGTGAAGCCGCCCATGCCGACCGCGGCCAGGCCCATGCGCCTGCGCAGCAGGGACTCGGTGCGCACCAGCGTCACCACCGACCGCAGCAGCCGGGGGTAGGGCGTCGTCGCGGTCGGCGGTACGGGAGGCAGCACCAGGCGCAAGGTGATCGCCAAGGCCACCATGGCGAACGCCGCGAAGACGAACACCAGCCGCCAGTTCCCGAATTCGGCCAGCGCCCCGGCAACGGTCCGCGCGAGCATGATGCCGATGAGCAGGCCGCTCATGACGGTGCCGACCACCGCGCCGCGTTCATGATCGGCAGCCAACGAGGCGGCCATCGGCACCACGATCTGCGCCACGGCCGAGGTCGCCCCGACCAGTGCCACCGCGGCGTACAGCGCGCCCAGCGAGGGCGAGGCCGCCGCACCGAGGAGGGCCACGGCGCTCAGAGCGAGCAGTCCGCTGACCAGTCGGCGGCGTTCGAGCACGTCCCCCAGGGGCACCAGCAGCGCCAGCGAGAGGGCGTAGCCGATCTGTGACGCGGTGACGATCAGCCCTCCAGCCCCTTCGGAGACCCCCAGGGCCTGGGAGATGACGGGCAGCAGCGGTTGGGCGTAGTAGATGTTCGCGACGGCCGCGCCGCAGGTCACGGCCAGCAACAGCAGCATCGCGCGGCTCAGTGGAGAGCGGGCGGCAGCGCCGCCCCTTCCGTATTCTGGATCGATCATGCCGGAATACTCGTCCCAGCCGTATGTTTCGGTCAAGGGGTTTCGGATCAGTCGATCCAGAAGTGAGGAGCGTCACTCGCGGCCTGTCCGGGCTGTCGGCGTCCCGGGTGTGCGGCCGCTTGGCACTTTGTGGAGCAGTTGGTCCAATATGGAGGGAAGGGAAGCACTCCCTCGGTAGGGGTGCTCGTTCTGTGATGCAGGAGGTTCATGTGCCGTCCGCAGGCCGCCCTCGCGCCTTCGACATGGAAGTCGTACTGGAGGCCGCGATGCGGCTGTTCTGGGAGCAGGGTTACGAAGCGACCTCGATGGCACAGCTGCGAGCCGGTACCGGGCTGTCCTCGGCGAGCTTGTACGGCGCCTTCGGCTCGAAGGAGGGACTGTTCAAGCAAGTCGTCGAGCACTACATGAAGGGGCCGGGCGGTGCCGTCGACATCATCGAGGACATCACGATCAGCCCCCGGGAGGCCGTGGCCGGTCTGCTGCACGGCTCGATCGACATGCAGGCGGACGAGTCCCACCCCACCGGCTGTCTGATCGCCCTGTCCGGCACCACGCGGGTGCCGGGTGAGGAGCACGCCGGAATGCGCGAGACCGTCGCGGCGCGGCGAGAAGCGGACCGGGTGCGTATCAGAGCCTGCGTGGAGCGGGGCGTCGCCGCAGGTGAACTCGGTGCGGACACCGACGTCGACGCGGTGACCGCCATGGTCCATTCCTTTCTCCTCGGCCTCTCCACACAGCTGCGCGACGGGATGGCAGCGGCGACGCTGCACGCGGCGGCCGACGTGCTGCTCAGCACCTGGCGTCGTAGTTGACAGAGTCGAAGCAGGGAGGGGGACTGTTCAATCAGCGGTGTGACTGCGGGTGGTGACGTGAGCTTCCGGGCGCAGGCATTCGATGAGGTAATCGCCGGTGTCGGCGTCGAGGGTCACTCCGTGGGTCTCGCTGCCGAAGCCGGGGAAGTTCCGGTCGAAGGACTCCAGAGCGGTCAGGTAGCGCAGCAGCGGGCCGTCCGGCCGGCCCAGGCTCTCTCCTGGCATCAGGACGGGGATGCCGGGTGGGGTGACGGTCACCATGGCGGCCGCCACTCGGTCCGCCGCGTCCGCCAGGCGTACCCGCTCGGTGCCACCGCGGATCAGCCGCTCGTAGCAGAACTGCGGGGCGACCACGGGGCGGGGCAGCTGCTGGAAGGCGGTGTCGAGCAGTTCCACCAGGCGGGCCTCGCGCAGGTGGTCGTGCATGTCCTGGCACAACCGGCGCAGGCTCTGCCCGGCGTAGCGGCCGGGATGCGCCGCAAGCGGCTCGGGCAGTACCCGGTGGAGCGGGACATCCTGGTCGTAGAGCCTCTTGAAGTCCATCAGGGCGTCGACGAGCGTGCCCCACTTGCCCTTGGTGATGCCCATCGAGAACAGCACCAGAGCCGTGTAGGCGTCGGTCTTCTCCACCACGATGTCGCGGGTGGCGAGGTAGGCGGTGAGCACGCGGGCCGGGATGCCCGCCTCGGCCATGACACCGGTGGCGTTGATGCCGGGGCACGTCAGGGTGACCTTGACCGGGTCCAGCATGCAGTGCCCCGCGGTCAGTTCGGGGAAACCGTGCCAGTCGGCCCCGGGTTCGAGGTGCCAGCAGGACGGCTCGGTGCGCAACAGGTCGGCCGGCGCTTCGTCGAAGGGCCACTGCGTGCCGTCCGCCGGATCGGTCACCGTGTCGGGCTGCCAGACGCCGAAGAACCACGCGGGCCGGTCACCCGCGGCCTCGATACGGCGCCCCAGCCGCACCATTTCCTGCCGGAAGCGGATGGCCTCGGCCAGCGCCTCGTCGACCAGCCACCGCCCCTGCGGGCCGTCCATCATCGCGGTGGCCACGTCCAGTGAGGCGATCATCGGGTAGAACGGCGAGGTCGTACCGTGCATCATCAACGCCTCGTTGAAGCGGTCGTGCTCGACCGGCGCCCGGTCCGAGGGGCGTACGTGCACCATGGCGCTCTGGGAGAGCGCGGCCAGCAGTTTGTGGGTGGACTGCGTGGCGAACACGGTGGGTCGGCCGGGCTCCGGGAACGTCTCCTCGGTCACGGACATGCCGTAGCGCCCGGCATAGAGGGGGTGGAAGTGCGCGTGGCCGAACCAGGCCTCGTCGAAGTGGAGGCGGGGCGTGCTCGCCGCGAACAGGCGGGCCACCGCGACGGCGTCGTAACACAGGCCGTCGTAGGTGGAGTTGGTGAAGGCGGCGTACTGGGCGTCGGGCGAGACCGCGCCGCGGGTCAGGGGGTTGGCGGCGATGCGGGACGCCACCGTGTCGGGGTGGATCTCGGACGGCGGGAGCGGTCCTGCGAGCCCGTAACCGTTGCGGGTCGGGACGAGGTAGACCGGCCGGGCGCCCGAGACGACCAGGGCCTGCAGCATCGACTTGTGGCAGTTGCGGTCCACCAGCGCGATCTCGTCGCGCGTGACGCTGAAGTGCCCGACCAGACGATTGCACGTGGAGTTCCCGTGCAGGACGAAGTACGTGGCGTCCGAGCCGAAGACCCGCGCGGCGTTGCGCTCGGCCTCGCCGATCGGGCCGGTGTGCTGGAACAGCGAACCGAGCCCCTCCACGGAGACCGAGAGGTCGCTGCGCAACAGCCGCTCACCGAAGTAGTCGTGGAAGACCCGTCCCACCGCGGACTTCAGGAAGGCGACGCCCCCGGCGTGCGCGGGGGTGTGCCAGGAGTACTCGTGCCCCCGGTCGAAGCGTCGCAGAGCCTTGAGGAACGGTGGCAGCAGCGCCTCCTGGTAGACGGCCGCCGCCGAGGTGATCCGGCCCGCGATGAAGTCCGGCGTGTCCTCCAGCGGCCAGATGTATCCCGTCACCGCCTCTGCCACCCACAGCGGCAACCCCTGTAGTCCTTCCTCGGCCATGACCAGGAAGACCGGCAGGTTCTGGAAGCGTCGGCCGGCCTGTTCGAGGACCGCACCACCACCCCCCTCCGCGTCGTCCGCGCCCGGCAGGTCCCAGGCCACCAATGCCGCGGCCAGTCCGGCCTCGGTGCGCAGCACCGCCTGGGCGTCGGTGACGCTGTCGGCGCGGCGGATCCTGAAGCCCTGCGCCGCGAGCGCCTCGCTGATCTTGTGCAGCTGCTCGGCGGCGACGCTCCCGTACCGCGACAAGGACCATGCCCTCGTTCATTCCGCCTCCCCCCGGCGGCGTCTGCCGCTCCCGTCCAGTGTCCGGGCGGCTCTGCGTGGCACGGCGGATCGAACCGGCAAACCACACCATTGACGGAATCATCAGCCTTTGTATGACCCCATGATGTGTGACCGTAGGGGGCGGCGACCCGTGCGCTGGTGGCCCGGGCGGTCGCGCGAGCGTCGCCGCGTCAGGCGCGGTCCGCCTTCACCGGCGGCGGGCTCCCGTGCCGGGCGGCGTCGGCCGTCCGGTCGAACTGGGCGGCCTGGATCTCGTACAGGCCGCGGAAGTGCCCGTCCGGGAGGTCCAACAGCTCGGCGGGGCTGCCGGATTCGACGAGGCGGCCGCGGTCGAGCACGTGCACGAGGTCCGCGTGGCGTACGGACGCCATGCGGTGCGTGATGAGGATGACGGTCTGCCCGCCCTCGGCCAGCTCGCGGATCTGGTCGAACACCCGCTGTTCCTCGCGGGCGTCGAGCGCGGCGGTGGGCTCGTCGACGATGAGGACCGGAGCGTCCCGGTAGTGGGCCCGAGCGATACCCAGACGCTGCCACTGTCCGCCGCTGAGCTGGTGGCCGTCCTGATACCCGCGGGCCAGCAGGGTGTCCCACCCACGGGGCAGGTCACGCACCACCGGGGAGGCGCCCGCCCGGTCGGCGGCGGCCTCCAGCCGGGCGTCGTCGTCGGGTACGCCGGAGTCACCGATGACGACGTTGACGCGGGCGGTGAAGGGCCAGCGCTTGAAGTCCTGGGCCACCATGGCGATCCGGCCGAACACCTGCTGCCGGTCGGCCCGGCTGGTGGGAACGTCGTCCCACAGGACGCTGCCACTGCTCGGGAGGTAGAGCCCGGCGAGCAGCTTGACCAGGGTGGACTTGCCCGAGCCGTTCTCCCCGACCAGAGCGGTGATCCGGCCCGTCGGGATGGTGAGCGAGACGTCGTCGAGCGCCGGAGGTACTGCCGGATCGGTCCCGGGATAGCCGAAGGAGACCTGGTCGAACGTGATACGGCGGGTGTGCCGCGGCACCGGCAGACCACCGGACGGGATCGCCCAGTCCGCGGCCTGGACGCGCAGACGGTCGAGGTCCGCGACGAACAGGCTCTCGTCATAGAGGTTGTTGACCGCCTGCACCATGCCGCCGAGGCTGGCCGTCCCGGTGCGCAGGGCGAGCACCGCGGTCCCTGCGACGGACATCGCCATGGCGCCGCTCCAGGCGAGCGCGCCCAGGGTGAGGTAGGTGGCGGCGGCGGCGAGTCCGGCCCACCCCGCGACCCACAGGCCGGTACGCGCGTCCAGGGTGGCCAGCCGGGTCTGTTCGGCCTCGGAGTTGGCGGACATGCCGCGGAAGTGCTTGAGCAGGAAGGGGCCGACCTGGTGGACGCGGATCTCCGGCGCGGCCTCGACAGCGGTGAGCTCGGTGCTCAGGACCCGGCCGGCCCGCGTGTGCTGCACCCAGGTGCGGAAACTCTCGTAACGGCGGCGGGTGGTGACCAGCGTCCCCCACATGCGGGGGACGACCATCAGCGTCAGCAGCGGCAGCAGTACCGGGTGCAGCACGGTCAGCACACTGGCGGCGGCGAACAGCGAGAAGAGTGCGGCGATCACACGTGTGCAGTGGTCGACCATCCGGCGGGCGGCCGGCGCACCGTACTGGGCGGTGTCCAGCAGCCGCCGGAAACGGTCGTCCTCCAGCGCGGCCAGCTCCACCCGGGCGGCACACGCCAGGTACTGCTCGGTCGCGGCCCGCTCCACCTTGGGTTCGAGCCGCCCCGCACCGTAGGTGGAGACGGCGGCGAACACGGCGCCCAGTACCGCGGTGACGGCGACCAGGACGAGCGACGGCAACGCCTGGCGCAGCCGGCCGGCCGGATCACCGTCGGCCAGCACGGCCGCGAGCGCGGCGTTGACCGCGACCAGGCCGACCGCCTGGGCGACACCGCGCCCGGTCTCGGCGCCGGCGACCAGCCGTACCCCGGCCGGGTCGGCGGCACGGGCGAGCCGGACGGTGGTGCGCACGAGCGGAGGCAGGGTCCGCACCACCGACCACAGGCCGAGCCGGGCGAAGGCCCCGTCGTGGGTGCTCGAACCGTTGGCGTAGAGCAGAGGACCGCCGAAAAGGAACTGCTCCGAGGAGGAGGTGACGGGCAGCGGGTTCGTCTTCACGGGGGACCTCATGACGTCGGGCGGGGAGAAGGGGCGGCGCCCCAGGGGGTGGGTCAGGAGTTGCGCACCATGATGTCGACGAAGGTCTGCATGAGACGCAGCTGCGGCACCCACTCCTGGACGAACAACCATTGGCCGTTCGGGTTGACCTCAAGGAAGATGTGCTCGTCCTCGGGCGTCACGATGAAGTCGAAGGCTCCGAAGCGCAGCCCGAACTCGTCCAGCATCGCGAGACATGCCTTCGCCACGGAGTCGGGGAGGTCACCGGCGGTCGCCTGGGGGAGCGAGTCCTGCCGACGCCAGTCGTAGCGGGTGAGGTCGTTCTTCTGGGACTCGATCCGGCAGGTGAAGATCTGGTCCTCGAAGACGGTGACGCGCAACTCGTGCTTCTTCTCGACGAGTTCCTGGAACATGCAGGCGCTCTGCCGCACGCTGTCGACCTGCTTCATGTCCTCGTCGGTGAACGGCCGGACGAGCGGCAGGCCGGGGACGAAGGTCTCGGGCGTGTACTCGTCCTCCACCTCTCCAGGCAGCAGGAAGGGGCCCGTCATCGATTTGAAGACCATCCTCTGGGAGGTCTCCTCGTAGAACCGGCGCACGTCCTCGGGGTCATTGGTGATGAGGGTCTTCGGCGAAGTGAGGCCGTGCGCCGTGCCCTTGGCCATCTGGATCATCTTGTTGCCGGCCCGGCGGATGTTGTGCGGGTTGCTCATCCAGTAGACGTCGGGCTTGGCGAGGAGCAGCTCCCACAGCCCCTTCACGGCGTATTCGCTCTCTCGCCTGGCATAGGGGAACTGCACGCGGGAGAGTGACTTCGAGGGGCGGGAGACGTAGGGCTTGCGCCACCAGACGGCCTTGATGTCGTCGAGGTCGATCAACCCGTCCTCGGTATGCAGCTTGTTGGACCACTTCCCCTGCCGGAAGACCGACTCGATCTGCGCGCGCTGCGGAATGTCCTCGGGATAGAAGAACGCCGACTCCCGGCCGTTCCTGCGCAGGATCTCAGCCGCCGCGTAGGCGGTCGTGTCCCACCTGGCCGTGACAATCAGAATCGTCGCGTTGCCCATGACGCCACCCTCATCTCTTGGATCGGAAAGACTGCACTGCCCAGCGGGCGGACCGGGGCGGGCCGCCGGACGACGGAGACCCGCCCCGGTCCGGTGGGCCCCGGGATCTACGCACGCGATGCGGTCACCGGGTGCACGAGGCCCAACGGGTTGGTTCCGGGACGCTCAGGTCACTCGTCGTCCCACTGCCACTCGCTGTCACTGTCCGCGTCAGGAACGGTGTTGGTGCTCGAGGGGCCCGTGTCCGTGCCGGTGTTGGTCTGGGTGGACATGCCGACCGTCACGAAGGACTCATTCGGCTCGGGTTCCGTGAGGTAGTCGACGAGCCGGTTGAGCTGCTGCAGCGCGTCCTTGTCCGCCATGACGTCCAAGGTGCCGTTGATCGGCTCCACCTCGCTCAGCAGATGACCTGCCATGACCTGCGGTGCGGTTTCCATTCAAGCCTCTTTCTGTACGTCGGACTCTTGTGTCCGGTACGTCTTGGACTCGTGTGTGCAGTTCTTTCCCTGGTTCGCTGTTGGTTCGTCAGGCACTCCCTTCGACGTGTGCTTCAGCCACCGGCAACGGCGGCCAGGATCAACACTGTGCTTCCGGGCGCGACGGCGGATTCCACGGGATCCAGACCGCGGACGTCCTCGTCGCCGACGTAGACACGGACGAAAGGCAGCGGCTGGAAACGGTCGTTGACCACGCGCCCGGTGAGGAGCGGGAACGCGTCATGCATGTTTTCCAGGACCTGACGCACCGTCCCCCCTTGCACAGAGAAACGTTGGACGCCTCCGGTGAACTGCGCCAAAGACGACGGGAGAGCAATATGGACGTCACCCACAGGATCACCTCGGACAGAGACGGGACTCGGACAGAGACGGCACTCGGACAGAGACAGGCTCTTAGGCCGGGGTCATGGAAGGCACGGCTCTCGGAATGCTGTTGCCGCCCTTGCTGGGGTAGTCGAGACCGGGGCAGACCACCCTGACCACCGAGAGGACGTCGGGCCGGGTGGACAGGTCGGCCACGACCGGTGCCAGCCCCGTGAGCCCCTCGACCCGGTCGGCGACCTCCCTCAGCTCCGCGCCGAGGTCGTCGTGGTCGGAGCCGTACCCCTGCGTCACATCGGCGAGCGGCTGCCCGGGGGCCGTGGACAACAAGGGGTCGGACACATGAGGCGGCCGGTAGTCGGACGGCAGGTTGTCGCGCGTCGTGCAGATCCGGGTGAGACGGGTCTGGACCGCCTCGGTTATCGCACGGCTCATGGCGACGGAGACGTCCATGTGGGCGCCGGAACCCGCCGCGACCAGAGGGTAGAGCGGGGACCAGATGAACGCCACGAACACGGGGATCGACAGCTCGTTGCGGACCATCGCCACCTCGCACTGGGTACCCGCGTCGGCCAGCATGCCGAGCAGCGACACGAGATGCTCGTCCTCGACCGTGGCCAGGTCGACCTGCACGCGGGAGTCCGGGCGCGTCGAACTGAGACCTGCCAGGGCGTGGCGCTCGATCACCTCGTAGATGCCGTGCAGGCAGGCTTCCTGGAAGGTGTTGCCCGAGGCGAGGCCGTTGGACGTGGTGCGGAACACACGGGGCTCCCAGACACTGCTGCCGACGGACGACAGGCGCAGCAACTGGACCGGGAGCGGCACCGGGTCACCGCCGGCCACCGTGCGGCCGTGCGTCCAGGCGAGCCGGACGCGGTCGAGCGGTTGCTTGAGGCGTGGGACGTTCAACGCCCGGAGCGGATAGGGCAGTTCGAGCTCGGCCGCGGTCGCCTCGAACCGCGGGCAGTCGAAGTTCTCCGCGTGCCACATCTCGATCGACTCCATCGCCGCGGATATCCGGGCCAGGAGTGGGGTGGCGCCCTTGCCCTGGGAGGTGCCGTACGTCTCCGACAGGGGGCGGACCGCGACCATCACGGGGATGCCGATGTGGTCCAGGTGTGTCACGTCCGCGACACGGGTGATGCCGAAGTCCGGCAGGAGCGGCTCGATGCGCGACCATGTCGCTTCGGCCGACGCGGCGCGATGGGTTCCCCTGAGTACGATCTTCCTCGTCATGCCGATCCCACGGGTAGGTATTTCTGCTCCTTGATGGCTCCCACGATGAACGGCTGAAGGATTTTGACCGCCGTCTTGATGTTGGGAATGCCCCGGCTGCGGTATTCGCGCGACAGTTCCTCGGACGGGATCTGCCAGATGGTGCAGAGCAGAATCCTGCTGGCGTCCTGGGGAAGCACGGTCTCGTGGTCCGCGGACAACGGGCCCGTGTTCCGGCTGCTGAATTCCCGCATGTGCCGCAGGTACCGGGAGACGTTCTCCACGTCCGCCGGCTCCTCCGCGCTCAGCAGGAGGTCCACCTCGAACGGATCGTTCAGATCGGGCACCGGGCAGATGAAGTCGTGCAGCCAGTCCTGCTCCGCGGTGGAGGGCGGGAACCCGCTCACGCCGATGCGTTCGGACAAGGAGCCCCGCAGACCGGGCGCCGGCCCGCCGGTTCCTCCGCTGTGGTCACGGCGGAAGGTCTCCTCCAGATAGCGCTCCCAGACGCGCGGGTAATCGGGGTTGAAGATCTGCTGGTACGCGAGACGCCGGCCCAGCGGAGGGTCGCCTGCCATCCCGGCGAAGTGATTGCCCCAGGTGCGAAGGAACATGGTCTTCCAGTCGGCGCCCTCGGCCCCCGTCACCCGCCCGACGGCGCCGGTGGCCACGAGGTGGTGGGCCGCGTCCACGGCGGCGAGGCAGTCCCTGCGTTTCTGGTCGAAGACGTGCGGGTCGTCGGCCAGTTGCCGCTCGTACCAGTCCGCGAACTCGGGCCGACCGGATCGACGCAGGAGCCCGCGGACGCGGTCCGGCGTCCGCGCGGGGTAGTACTCGGCACGGAGCACGGAGATAACGTTGTCAACCTCGCCCTCCCGCAGAACTCCCGCCGCTCGCGCCGCCTCTGCCGCCACGTGGAGGTTCACGAGGGGAACACTGAGGGCCGTGTACGGCGCTTCGGCTTCGTGGGCCACCGCGACGGCGTCGTCGCCGTCGAACACTCCGGCACGGTAGAGCCCGTACACGGCTCCGACGCCCCGCATGCCGAAGGGGCTCAGTTCCAGGGCCCGCAGGGCGCCGATGCTCGCCGCGCCGATCACGGTCACGCCGCGGTCGAGCGCGTACAGGTATTCCTTGTGCCGCAGGCCGAGTCTGTGGTGGTAGGCGCCGTCGACGACGACCGCCACGTCCCCGGAACCGATGTCCGAGGAGAAGAAGTCCCCGTGCGAGGCGGGTGGATGGATCACCACGCCCGGGAAACGCTGGAGTATCTCTTCCGCCGGACACGTGGGGCCGACGTAGACGTGAATCCTTCCCGCTGACATCAATCATCACTCTTTCCGGGTCACATCACTTTTCCGAGTCACCTCGGATTACCGGCCCGTCACCATTCGCGATCAGTTGAATGCCGAGAAGGGACTCTAAGGGAGATCAATTAGGAGCTGCTGATCAAGATTGCGCACTCCGTGTCGGATGTTGCGGACGGCGCCGACACCGTGCCGGTCTCAGGGGGCGTCTGCCGATGCCTGTTGTCGCAGCAGGTCGACCCGCGCGGCCAACTGGTCCAGCCGCGGGCACTCGTAGAAGGCCCCCAGCGGGACGTGGACACCGAAGGCGGCCAGGACGGCCTCGCGCACCCGGGGCACCGTGAGGGAATCGCCGCCGAGCGCGAAGAAGTCCGCCTCCTGGTCCTGCGGGTGCACGGACAGGACCCGTGACCAGATGCGGGCCAACTCCTCCTCGGTCGCGCTGCCGAGGACGGCGTCGGCTCCGCCGGAACCCGTATCGCCTTCGGCCGTCACGGCGGGCAGCCGCCTGCGATCGATCTTTCCGAACGTCGTCAGCGGCATCTCGTCGAGGACGACGAAACGCGCCGGCACCATGTTCCGGGGCAGCCGTTGCGAGAGCGCCGCCCTCAGCCGGTCCGGCGACAGCTCGCTCCCGGCGCTGAGCTGGACGTAGGCCACCAGCTGGGCCCGTCCCTCGTCGAGGTCCCGCGTCACGACCCCGGCGTGCACGACGCCCGCCACGTCCAGCAGGGCGGCCTCGATCTCGCCCAGCTCCACCCGCACGCCGTGCACCTTGATCTGGTGGTCCACCCGGCGGTGGAAGACCAGTTCGCCGTCGGGCCGCCTGCCGGCCAGATCGCCGGTCCGGTAGACCTGGAATCCGGGCTCGCCCTGCGGATCGGGGAAGAAGGCCGCGTCGGTCGCCACGGGATCGTTGAGGTAACCGGGTGCCAGGAACCGGCTGCGCACCCACACCTCGCCGGGCTCGCCCTCGGCCACCTCCGTACCCTCGGCGGTGCGCAACACCACCTCGCGTCCCGGCAGCGCACGCCCGATCGGCACCACCGGGGCGCCCTCGTCGTCCGCGGTGACCAGGTGGCAGGTGGCCAGGATGTTCTCGGTCTGGCCGTACATGTTGTAGATGTCGGCCCGCGGGAAGACGGCACGCATCTTGGTGACCAGCGCCGGCCGCAGCTCCTCGCCGGAGACGGTGAGGACGCGGACCCCGTCGAGCGCGGCCCCTCCGGTGCTGTCCACGGCGTCCATGAGCGCGCGATAGAGGCTGGGCGCGGTCACCAGGTGCGTCACCTCCTGCCGCCGGATCCACTCCACCACCGCGTGCACGTCCGATTTCACCTCCGGCGGCGGCATCACCAGCGTCGCGCCGCTGCGGACCGCGGAGAAGATCTCCACGCAGGCCGCGTCGTAGGTGAACTGCGCCCACTGGAACTGCCGCGCGCCCGGCGCCAGGCCGACCCGGTCGGCGTACCACTCGGTGAGCTGATCGATGTTGCTCCGCGTCAGGACGATCCCCTTGGGCGTACCGGTGGACCCGGAGGTGTAGACGACTGTCGCGGTGTCCGTCGGCAGCGTCGTCTCCCCGCGGTCGCGGCTGACGCGCTCGATGAAGGCCGTCGAGGAGTCGCCGATCCGCAACAGGCCCAGGTTCAGCCCGGCCAGTTCGGAGACCAGCCGCTTGCCCCCCTCATTGCTGTCGGTCAGCAGATACCTGGCACCGCAGTCGCGGACCACGTTCTGGTTCCGCGCGGCCGGCTGGCCGCTGTCGAGCCACACGAAGGCCGCGCCGACCTCCAGCGTGGCGAAGATCGCGGCGACCGCGTCGGGCCCGTACTCGACGCTGATCGCCACGGCGTCGTCCGGGCGCAGGCCGACGCAGGCCAGCACCTCCGCGTACTGGGAGACGCGGCCGCGCAGCTCCCCGTAGGTGCACACGCCGTCGGCCGCGATGATGGCCGGGCGTGCGTCGTCCTCGCGGATACCACGCAGGTGGGTCAGTACTTGGGTGGTGTTCGGGTGCACGCTATCGCCCTCCAGTCCGACGGGCCGGACGGGTGTCCGGGCGCCGCGCGATGTCCGATCGAAGGAGTTCGGTGATGGTGTCGCTCAGGCCGGCCGGATACGCGGAGGCGATCAGGTGCGGCGCCGGCAGTTCGTCCAGGGTGAAGACCGCGTCGGTGTACCGCTGCCACTGCGCCATCTCCGCCGTGCCGATCTCGCCGTCCCGGGCGCCCGCCACCGCGTGCACCGGGCACCCGAGCGCCGGCCGCTCGTGCTCCGGGTACTGACGCAACAGTTCGATGTCGGCCCAGACGGCGTCGAGGACGATGTCGCGGAGGTCGTCGCTGGCGAGGATGTCCCGGGCGCTCTCATCGGTCCGTAGCAGCAGATCGGGCAGCTCCTCACGGGAGAGCGCGGGCAGCGGCAGGAGCAGCCGCGGCGGGCAGGCGGACAGCAGGATCAGGGCCAGGGCCGGCCGGTCGGGTTCGAGCCGTCTCGCGACCTCGACCGCGAGCAGAGCGCCGAAGCTCTGGCCCAGCAACGCGACGGGTACGTCCGGCCCGGCGGCCGAGCGGATCGCCTCCGCTATCCGGTCGACCAGCTCCGGCAGGTGCGTCGTCGCCGGCTCGCGGTAGCGGGCGAACCGACCGGGCAGCTGGACCGCCCACAGCTCCGCGTCCGGCGGGAGCGCGGCGCTCAGGGCGGAGAAGGACGCCGCCGAACCGCCTGCGTGTGCGAAGCACACGAGCCGGTACCGCGGCGCCTGCCTCGGACGAGGTATCCAGAACCACGGACTGCTCGCGTCGGAGTGCATGAACAGGCACATCTCCCGGAATTGGCCGGCCACCGTCCGGCGGACCCGGTGGCAACGAGGAAGTGGCCCCACCATCACGGCCGACTGCCGCGCCGGTCAAGGGAGTTGGCGGATGGTGCCGTCGCCGGTTGTCCTTTCGTTCATCGGCGCGGAGACGAAAGGTGGGAGCCCGCCCGACCTTGGTGGCATTTCATTGACGGGCCGCGGACCACGTTCATAGCGTGGCCCCACTTGGTTGTCTGCCGAGTGAGGAGAAGTTCCCGGGTATGAACGACATTGATGAATCCGAACTGAATTCGGGAACGCTGGTCGAGATCCTGAGAAGGCGTTCCGCCGATTCCCCGGACGACCTGTTCTGCGCGTTCCTGTCCGGCAGCGTCGAGGTCGCGGAGCAGGCGACCTGCGCGGATCTGGACCGTGCGGCCCGTGCCCGCGCGGCGCTGCTCCAGCAACGAGACCTTGCCGGAAGCAATGTCGTGCTCGCCCACCCGTACGGCCTTGAATTCGTCAACGCCTTCGCCGGCTGTCTGTACGCGGGTGTCGCCGTCGCCCCCGTGAAATTGCCGCGTGGCCGGCACGAACTCGACCGGCTCCGCCGCATCGCCGACGCGGCCGGCACACGGACCGTCCTGACCACCGGACAGGCGATCCAGGAACTACGCGGCCGTTTTCCGGACGCGGAAGAATTACGGGGACTGACGCTGATCGCGACGGACGACATCGCAGCCGGGCGGGCCGACGAATGGATTCGTCCGGACATCGACGAGCGGCAGACCGCCATACTCCAGTTCACATCCGGTTCGACCGGACGGCCGAAAGGCGTGATGGTCTCCCATCGCAACTTCGTCGCGGAGGCCGAACTCATCGACCGGACCTGGCCCATGGGCGACGACGGGGTGGTGGCCTCCTGGGTCCCGTTCCACCATGATCTCGGCCTGGTGTACAGCGTCATCGTCCCGTGGGTCCTCGGCGTCCCGTCGTATCTGCTCCCCCCTGAGCTGTTCGTGCGGCGTCCCCGGCGGCTGCTCGAAGCCGTGTCGCGGTACCGGGCCACGCACACGTGCGGCCCCAACTTCAGCTTCGAACTGTGCCTGCGCGACACGGCGACGGACCTGGACAGCCTCGACCTGTCCGCCCTGCGCGTGGCACTCAACGGCGCCGAAGTGGTGCGTGAGCACACCGTGCGGCGTTTCGCCGACAGGTTCGAGGCCGCCGGGTTCGACCCCAGGGCGATGTGCGCGGCCTACGGAATGGCCGAGTCGACCCTGGTGGTCTGCGGCTCGCGGGGCGACGAACAGCCCAAGGCCCGGTGGCTGTCCGCACCGGCGCTGCACAAAGGCGACGTCGTCCCCGTCGGGCAGGACGATCCCGACGCCGTCCCGATCATGAGCTGCGGGGCCCCGCTCCCGGGCGTCGACATCCGGGTCGTCGATCCGCAGACCCTGTGCGAGCTGGCCGACGACGAGATCGGCGAGCTGTGGGTGCGGGGCACGTGTGTCGCGCTGGGCTACTGGAACCGGCCCGACGCCACCCGGGAGACCTTCCAGGGACGCATCGCCGGCCAGGAGAGCGACGGCGCGTTCCTGCGCACCGGTGACCTGGCGTTCCGTAGCGACGGGGAGCTGTACGTCGCCGGCCGGCTGAAAGACCTGATCATCGTGGACGGGCAGAACTACCACCCCGAGGACGTCGAGTCCGTCGTCGAGGAGTGCGATCCCTCGCTCGCCACCGTGTCGTGCGCCGCCTTCGCCATCGACCGGGAGGGCGCGGAGCAGGCGGCGGTGGTCGTGGAGATCACCGCGCGCACCCTGGCGGACACCACGGCCGACGCGTTCGCCGCACGCGTCAGAGAAGTGGTCTGGGACCGGTGCCAACTGCCGGTCGCCGAGGTGGCGGTGGTCCGCAGGGGAGCACTGGCCAAGACGTCCAGCGGCAAGATCCAGCGCTCCGAGAACCGGCGCCTGCTGGAGACCGGTGCCTTCGACGGACAGCTTTTGGCCCATCTGCGCGGCGAGCGGCGGGAACCGGAGCGGAGCACCCCCGACGCGCGGCCGGCCCCTCCCGCGGGCCTGGTCCGGCCGATGCTGCGACTGACGCTGTCGCGGGTCGTCGGCGTCCCCGCGGAGCAGATCGCCGACAGCGAGCCGTTCGCCCACTACGGACTGACCTCGCGCGGCGCGCAACAACTCGCCGCCGCCGTCGAGACGGTCATCGGGCGGCCGGTCGACGTCACCGTGGTGCTCAACCACCCCACCGTCGAGGGGCTCACCCAGGCGCTGGCCCGTACGGAAGAGGCGGTGTAGACGATGAACCCGATGGCAGCCACCCGCGCCGACCGTGACATCGCGATCATCGGCATGGCCTGTCGTTTCCCCGGCAAGGTACGGAGCGCCGACGACCTCCTGCGGCTCTCGCTCGACGGGGTCGACGCGATCACCGAGATGCCGGACTCCCGACGGCTCGGCGCCCTCTACTCACCCGACCCGACCGAGCCGGGCCGGATCAGCACCCGATGGGTCGGCGCCCTCGACGGGATCGACCGGTTCGACGCGGAGTTCTTCGGCATCACGGCCCGCGAGGCCGAACAGATGGACCCCCAGCAGAGAATCCTCCTGGAGACGGCGTACGAGGCCCTGGAGGCGGCCGGAGTGGCGCCCACCGGCCGCCAGTTGTCGGGCGGCGGGGTGTACGTCGGAGTCAGCGGCAGCGACTACGGTCGACTGCTCGGCCGGCAACTGACCGAGCTCGGCGGGCACTTCATCACCGGACACGCCGCCTCCATCGTGGCCAACCGGGTGTCGTACCTGCTGGACATGGGCGGCCCCAGCATGGCCGTGGACACCGCCTGCTCCTCCTCCCTGGTGGCCGTGCACCTGGCGGTGCGTGCGCTGCGCGAGGGCGACTGCCCGGTGGCCCTGGCCGCCGGCGTCAACCTGGTGCTCTCGGCCGACAACTGGGTGTCCGCCTCGAAGGCCGGCATGATGTCGCCGACCGGCCGGTGCCACGCGTTCGGCGCGGAGGCCGACGGATTCGTCCGCGCGGACGGCTGCGGCGTACTGGTCCTCAAGACCGTGGCCCGGGCCCAGCAGGACGGCGACACGATCCACGCGGTGATCCGGGGCAGCGCCATCAACCAGGACGGGGCCAGCAACGGGCTGACCGCGCCCAACGGCCCCGCGCAGGAAGCCGTCGTGCGTGCCGCGTTGGCCGACGCCGGGGTCCGCCCCGAACAGGTCGGCTACGTGGAGGCGCACGGGTCCGGCACCCCTCTCGGAGACCCGATCGAGTTCGGCGCGCTCGCCGCCACGTACGGGAAGGCACCCGCGGGCAGCCCTCCGTGCCTCGTCGGCTCGGTGAAGTCGAACATCGGGCACACCGAGTCGGCGGCGGGAATGGCCGGCATCATCCGGCTGGTGGCCTCCCTGCGAGCGGGGACCGTCCCGGGCTCCCTGCACACCGAGGAACTCAACCCCCGCCTGGACGCGTACCGGACGCGGGTCGCCGTCGCCCGGCAGAACACGAGCTGGCCCGAGTCGTCCCGGCGGGTGGGCGGCGTCAGCTCGTTCGGATTCGGCGGCACGAACGCGCACGTCATCGTCGAGCAGGTGGAACCCGCGCCCCGACCCCCGCAGGCGCCCGCGCCGTCGACACTGGTCCTGCCGCTGTCGGCCAAGGGCGAGAAGCCGTTGCGGGAGCTGGCGGCCCGGTACCTGTCCCGACTCTCCGAGGACGACGGCGCGACAGCCGCGGACCTGTGCTACAGCGCCTC
The DNA here is from genome assembly GCF_055571235.1 of Streptomyces sp. NPDC030991. Taxonomy (NCBI): domain Bacteria; kingdom Bacillati; phylum Actinomycetota; class Actinomycetes; order Kitasatosporales; family Streptomycetaceae; genus Streptomyces; species Streptomyces sp. NPDC030991. Next base: position 143,687 of record NZ_JBVIFR010000005.1, on the reverse strand, counting down.
CGCGCGCCGCGCCCACCACCCGGTGCGCACGGCGTTCAGCGGACGCGACGGCACCGAGCTGCGGCAGGCGGTGGAAGCGTTCCTGGCCGGCGGAGACATCCCCGACACAAGGGAGACACCGGTCTGGCGCGACACCGTCCTCGTCTTCCCGGGCCTGGGGCCACGGACGAGCGGGATCAGCGCGACGATCCGCTCGGAACCCACCCTGGTCGCGCACGTGCGTCGCTGCTCCGACGCGTTCGCCCCGCTCCTCGGAGTCTCCCTGTTCGACCTGCTGAGCCAGGGCGGCCCGGAACTCGACGAGGTGGCGCTGACCCGGACGGACATCGCACAGGCCCTGCACTTCACCGTACAGAGCGGGCTGGTCGAACTGTGGGCGTCGTTCGGCCTGCGGCCGGCGGCAGTGATCGGGCACAGCGCCGGCGAGCCGACCGCCGCGTACGTCTGCGGGATGCTCGACTTCGACGCGGCGGTGGCGTTGGTCGCAGCCCGCGGGTCGGCCATGCAGCAGGCCGCCGCCGACCGCCGCATGGTGGCGGTGGCCGCCGCACCGCAGGAGATCAGCGACCTGCTCGGGCGCTGCCCCGAGGGCGTCGTCCTGGCAGTGGACAACGGACCGCGCAACGTCACGCTCTCCGGCCCGACCGAGCCGGTCGAGGAGTTCGCCGCCCAGTTGGAGGCCGAGGGTCTCCGGGCTCGCCTGCTGTCGATCCGGTTCGGCTCCCACCATCCCGATCTCGCACCCGTGGGCGAGGACCTCGCGCGCCGCGGGGCGGGCGCCGCGACCGGCCCCGGGTCCCTCCCGCTGTTCTCCTCGATCACCGGCGCCCTGCTCGACCCCGCGGAGATGGACGCCCCGCACTGGGGCCGGGGAGTGGTCGGCCCCGTACAGTTCCGGTCCGCCGTGCAGCAGGCCACCGCGATGGGCTTCACCAACTTCCTCGAGATCAGCCCCCAGCAGGTGCTGCTCGGCCCGGTGCACACCAGCGCGGCCGCCGCCGGCGTACGGGCGAGCGTGCTGCACGCGCTCGGCGAGGACGGCGACGGCATCGCGTCCGCGCGGGCCGTCCTGCCCGAGCTGTACGTCCGCCGCGCCGACCTCGACTGGCAGGGGGTGTACCCGGCCGGGCGCTTCCTGCCGAGCACGCCGTCCTACCCCTGGCAGAGCGTCCGGCACTGGGCAGTGGACGGCCAGGGCCCCACCGGCATCGCCCCGCCCCAGGAACCAGTCAGGAGTAGCGAGTTGCCCGCATCACAGGAACAGGCCGTGACGACGGTGGCCGACGAGGTCGCCGCGGTCCTCAAGCATCCCCGCGAATCGATCACGCCGCAGTCGTCCTTCCTCGAACTGGGCGCCGACAGCATCCTGTTGGTGCAACTGGTCAACTCGCTGAACAAGGGGCACGGCACGTCCTTCAAGGCGACCGACCTGTTCGAGAAGTACCAGTCGGTCGGTGATCTCGCGGCCGCGCTCGCGGAGTCCGGCACCTTCCCCGAGGACGGCGCCGGCGAGCCCGGGACCGTGACCGTGTCGGCGCAGCCGAGCGCCGCGCCGGTCGCGCCCGCCGCCAGTGACGTGGTGGGGGAGCAGAGCGCCGCACCGGCCCGCGCCGGCCTCGACGCGGTCGTGCACGACCAACTGGCGCTCATGCGACAGCAATTGGCCTTGCTCGGCGGCGCGCCCGCCCCGCAGCCCCAGACCCAGACCCAGCTTCAGGCGCAGCCCCAGCCTCAGGCGCAGGCCCAGAACGGCGGACCCCGGGTGGAGCCCGCACCGCAACCCACCGCACCCGCTGCTCCCGCGGCCCCGAGGTCCACCACGCCCGCGCCGGCCGCCGCCTCCGGCACGCGACTGACAAGCCGTCAGCAGTCTTACGTGGACTCTCTGGTGCGGCGCATGGAGGAGCGCAGCCCGCAGTCGAAGAAGCTCGTCGGCCTGCACCGCGGCCGCATGGTGGAGAGCCGCCCCTGGGGGAACTTCCGGCCCGAGCTGAAGGAGCTCAACTTCCCCATCGTCATCGACCGGGGCAGGGGCGCGCGCTTCCAGGACCCCGACGGCAGCGAGTACATCGACTACTGCGTCGGCTTCGGTGTGCACTTCCTCGGCCACAACCCGCCGTTCGTCCAGGACGCGGTCGCCGAGCAGTTGTCGCGCTCGTTCACCCTGGGACCGCAGGTGGAACTCACCTACCGGGTCGCCGAGACGTTCTGCCGGATCACCGGGCACGACCGGGTCTCCTTCTGCAACACCGGATCGGAGGCGGTCATGGGCGCGGTGCGCCTCGCCCGGCTCGCGACCGGGCGCCGCAAGGTGGCCTACTTCGAGAAGTCCTACCACGGCATCACGGACGGGATGCTCGGACGGCGGGGCGAGGAATTCGGCAGCGCGGTCCCGATGGTGGACGGGGTGTCGCCCGGGGCCCTGCACGACGTGGTCATCCTGCCCTACAACGACCAGGCGTCCCTCGACTACCTGGCCGCGCACAGCCACGAGATCGCCGCGGTCGTCAGTGAACCGATACAGGCGCGCAACCCCGTCGCCCAGCCGGCCGAGTTCCTGCGCAAGCTGCGCCGGCTGACCGAGGAGACCGGCACGGTGCTGATCTTCGACGAGATGATCACCGGGTTCCGTATGCACATCCGCGGCGCGCAGGGCCTCTTCGGGATCATGCCGGATCTGGCGACCTACGGGAAAGTGCTCGGCGGGGGCCTGCCGGTGGCGGCGATCGCCGGCAAGCAGGCCCTGATGGACGGCCTCGACGGCGGCAGCTGGAACTACGGCGACCAGAGCGCGCCGACCGCGGAGACCACGTTCTTCGGGGGCACGTTCCAGAAACACCCGCTGGCGATGGCGGCGGCCAACGCCACCCTGGAGTACCTGGAGGAGCACCAGGACACCGTCTACCCCGAGGTGAACGACAGGACGGCGCGGGTGGTCGGCGCGCTGTCCGATCTGTTCGCCCAGCACGAGGTGCCGTACTCGCTGGCCTCCATCGGCTCGCTGTGGCGGTTCCAGTACCGCGGCATGTCCAATCTGTACCACCCGCTGCCGTTGGAGATGCTCTACCACAGCCTGCTGGCCGACGGCATCTACATGTGGGAGGGCCGGACGTTCTTCATGTCCGCCGCGCACACCGACAGCGACGCCGAGCAGCTGATCGACGCGGTGGACCGCGGTCTGCACGCCTTGCGGGAGGCGGAGTTCCTCGACGGGGCCGCCACATCGCCCCCGGTCCGGTCGGCGAACCGCTGGCCCGTCTCCGCCCAGCAGCACGAGGTGTGGCAGATCGACCAGCGGCTCGCTCCGAACTCGGTCGTCCACAACGAGACGGCGGTACTGGAGCTGACCGGCGAGCTGGACCTGCCGGCGCTGGACGCCGCGTTGGCCGCGCTGCGGGAACGGCACCCGGCACTGCGCGCGGTCTGCTCCGCCGACGGACAGGAACTGGTGCTCGCGGACGGCGTCGAAGGCCCGACACCCGTGCACGACGTACCGACATCGCGTGACCTACAGGCCGTGATCGACACACACGCCAACACACCCTTCGACCTCACCGCCGGACCGCTGTTCCGGCCCACCGTCCTGCGGCACGCGGACACCCGCCACCACCTGCTGGTCTCGGCCCACCACATCGTGTTCGACGGCACTTCCATGGTCGCCGTGCTCGACGACCTCGCCGAGGGCTACACCCGCGCCACCCGGGGGCTGGCCCCGGTGACCATGCGGGGCGCCAGGTCGCGGCCGGAGCCCCCGCGCATCGCGGCCGGTGAGCGGCAGGCGGCGCTCGACCACTGGCAACAGCGCCTGGACGCACTCCCCGAGGCGGCGTGGGACGCTCCGGACCGTCCGGCGAGCGCCCCGGGGACGCGGCGGGCACTGGAGTTCGGATCGGAGCTGTGGGCGGCGTTGACCGACCGGTGCGCGCGACTGCGCTGCACCCCGTTCATGGCGGCGTTCAGCGCGTTCACCGCGGCGCTGCACGAGGTGACGGGCCACGACGACCTGGTGGTCAGCACCCCGGTCGACCAGTGCCGCAGCGAGACGGAACAGGGGCTGGTGGGCCACTACGTCAGCTATGTCCCGGTGCGCAGCCGGCTCACCGACAGCGACTTCCCGGCGCACTTGAAGCGCTTCAGCCGACTGCTCAACGAGGACCTGGCCCACGGAAGCCTGCCGCTGGAGGACGTCCTCGGCGAACTCGCGGACCGGGGGAAAGTCGACGACCCCTGGCTCGCCCGGCAGCGGCTCACCTCCGTGGTGTTCAACCTGAACCGCCCGATGCCCGCACCGGCCATGGGCGACCTCGACGTCCAGGTGCACCTGCCGTCCACCGTGGAGGCGATGTTCGACCTGCTCTTCGACGTCGTCCCGATGAAGGACAAGGTGTACGTGGAGATCGTGCACCGCGACGGAATACCCGCGGACGCCGTCGAGCGGCTCTGGAAGCGCTGGCTGGAGCTGGTGCAGGAGACCGCACACGCCGACGGAGCGGTCTGATGGCCCGGCGGGGCGAGGAGTCCGTCGCCGAACTGCTGCGGTCGGTGGCGGAGCGCAACCCCGACGCGGTGGCCGTCCGCTCGCTGGACCGGGAGCTGACCTACCGTCAACTGCTGGCCAGGGCAGGTGCGATCGCCGGGGAACTGGACTCCCTCGGGGTTCCGGCGGACGAACCCGTCGGTCTGCTGATGCGGCGCACACCGGAACTGATCGCCGCTCTGCTCGGCGTGCTGCTCTCCGGCCGGACCTACCTTCCGCTGGACGCCGCCCACCCCGTGGACCGGACCGCCTTCCTGCTGGCGGACTCGGGTGCGCGCCGGGTCCTGGTCGACCGGGACTGCGCCGCATCCGTGCCACCGGGACCGTGGACGCCGATCGACACCGACGCGTGTACGGCGGAGCACGAGGACGCGCTGCCTTTCCGCGCGACGGATCCGGCCTCGACGGCGCTGGTCATCTACACGTCGGGCACCACCGGCCTGCCGAAGGGCTGCTGGATCACCCACCGGAGCCTGGACAACTTCGTCCGGTGGACCGTCGGCGACTGTCCGCGGGAGACCTTCGAGTGCAGCGTCGCGGCCACCTCGCTCTGCTTCGACTTCCACGTCGCCGAGATCCTCCCGGCGCTGCTCGTCGGCGGTTCGGTGCTGGTCCTCGACCACCATGTGGAGGTGCTGGACCTGCCGGAGCACCTGCGGCCGACCCAGGTCAACGGGGTGCCCAGTGTGCTGAGTGACGTGATACGTGAGCGTCCGCTGCCGAGCAGCGTCGCTCTGGTCACCCTCGGCGGCGAAGCCGTCCCGCCCAGCCTGGTCGCCCGGCTGCTCGACAGCGGCGTACCCCTGGTGCGCAATGTGTACGGGCCGACCGAGACCACCGTGGTCGCCACCTCGACCTACCTGACCCGCGCCGACACCGCTCGGACGGTCTCGCTCGGGGAGCCGGTGTCCGGGGTGGAGATCCATCTGGTCGACGACGCCTTCCGGCGGGTCCCCGACGGGACCGTCGGAGAAGTGGTGATCGGCGGCATCGGCGTCAGCAACGGATATCCCCGACTGGTCGGTCTGACCGCCACCCGCTTCGTCGCCGACCCCTTCTCCGCGGTACCGGGCGCTCGCGCGTACCGGACCGGGGACCATGCGCGGCGCACCGAGGACGGCAGGCTGGAGTTCGTCGGCAGGCGGGACCACCAGGTCAAGATCCGTGGCGTACGGATCGAACTGAGCGAGATCGAACAGGTGTTGATGAGCCACCGGTCGGTGTCGGCCGCCGCGGTGACGGTGGTCGGCGCCGAACCGGCGCAGTTCCTGCTGGCCCACATCTGGCCCGCCGAGCACGAGCGTCCGCCGACGGCCGCCCAGCTGAGCACGCACGTCGAGGCCACTCTGCCGAGCGCGATGCGGCCGGCCCGGTACGCGTTGCTCGACGAACTGCCGCTCACCAGCAACGGAAAGATCGACCGCTCGCGGCTGCCCCGTGAACCGCGTTTGCTTCTGGACGACGACCACGGCATGTCGGCGGCCTCGAACGAGGAAGCCGCATCGCTGGAGCGGCGCCTGGCCGAGATCTGGGCGAGCACGTTGAACGTCCCGGCGGTGCACCGCGACGACAACTTCTACGCCCTGGGCGGCAGTTCCCTGGCCCTGATCCGCATCAGGAGGTCGATCACCGCCGAGATGGGGATGGCCGTACCGATGCCGGTGCTCCTCGGCTGCCCGACCGTGGCCGAGCTCGCCGCCGAACTGCTCGACGAGTTCCGACTGACCCGGACATGAACGCGGGAGGGTGTGTGCGCATGAACTGTTTCGACGACCCGGACGGCGAGTTCCTGGTGCTGGTGAACGACGAGGGGCAGCACTCGCTGTGGCCCGGCCTCCTCGACGTACCGGCCGGCTGGCGGCGCGTCGAGGGCCCGGCCGCACGGGACGACTGCCTGGCCCACATCGAGGAGAACTGGACGGATCTGCGGCCCAGGAGTCTCGTCGAGTCGACATCGCGGAGGGGTGAGTGATGACCGAGGAGGACCGGTCGGCCGTGCTCGCGGGGCTCGGCACCTGCCTGCCGCGGCAGGAGGTCGACAACGCGGCACTGGTCACGCGGCTGGACACCAGCGATTCCTGGATACGCGAGCGGACGGGCATCGCCGCACGGCGGATCGCGGGCCCCGACGTGTCGGTGTGCGACATGGGCCACGAGGCGGGCAGGAACGCCCTCAAATCGGCCGGCCTCGCCGAGGTCGACGCGGTGGTGGTGGCGACATCCACCCCCGACCGTCCGCTGCCCGCCGTAGGACCGCGCATCGCGAGCACGCTCGGGCTCGGCGCCGTACCGGCCTTCGACGTGTCGGCCGCATGCTGCGGGTTCCTCTACGCGTTGACGGTCTCGTCCGGCCTGATCGCGACCGGCGCGGCCCGCGACGTGCTCGTGGTCGCCACGGAGAAGTACTCGGACATCGTCGACCCGACGGACCGCGCCACCGCCGTGCTCTTCGGCGACGGCGCCGGAGCGGCGGTACTGAGGAGCGGCCGCCGGGCCGACCCCGGCGCACTGCTCGGCGTCGACTGGGGGAGCGACGGCACCGGCCGCGACCTGATCTGCGTGCCCGAGGGGAACGACGGCTACCTCTCGATGACCGGCAAGCGGGTCTACCTGAAAGCGGTGGAGCACATGTCGCGTTCGACGCTACGGGTGCTCGACCGGTGCGGCTGGACGACCGGCGACGTCGACACCTTCGTCCCGCACCAGGCCAACAAGCGGATCATCCAGGCCGTGGCGCAGCGCCTGGCCCTGCCCGAGGAGAAGGCGGTGTGCGCGTTGGAGCGGACCGGGAACACCGCGGCCGCGTCCATCCCGCTCGCCCTGGCGCACGGACAGGCGGACGGAACGCTCGGAGCCGGTGACCGCGTGGTGCTCACCGCCTTCGGGGCCGGGCTCACCTGGGCATCGGCGGGAGTGGTGTGGCCGCGGATCACCGCGGTCGAATCGGAACTGTAGAGGGAGAACACCGACATGTATGACTACGTACGCGTCCTGCTGCAGGAGACGTTCCAGGTCAACGGCGAGATAACGCCGGAGAAGAGCTTCTCCGACCTCGACCTGGACTCGCTGCTCACCGCCGAGATCTGCGCCAGCCTGGAGGACAGCCTTCAGGTGACCATCGACGACGAAGAGGTGACCCAGGAGACCACGCTCGGTGAACTGGCCGAGCTGCTGCGCCGCAAGGGCGCCGTCGTCACCGTCTGACCCCGTGGGGAACACCGACCATCCGGACGACCGGGGCCGACGGGGCCGGCCCGGTCTCCACGGGCCCGGAGGGAAGGCGGTGGCATGACCGCACCCATGGAGGCCACGGTCGACACCTGTTCGGTGTCGAGTCGCAGCTTCACGCGTTTCTGGTTCGGGCAGACACTCTCCCAGTTCGGCACACGTGTCGGCGCCCTGGGCATGCCGGTCATCGCCGTGGACACCCTGCACGCCGACAACACCCAGGTCGGCATCCTGGGCGCCGCGTCCACCGTGAGCTATCTGCTGGTCGGTCTGCCCGCCGGCGCCTGGGTCGACCGGTGGCTGAAGCGGCCGACGATGATGGTCGCGGCCCTGGCCCGCGCCCTGGCCGTCCTCGCGATCCCCTGCCTGTGGTTCACCGGTGGGCTCGGGATCCGGCACCTCTATCTGATCGCCGCGCTCGTCGGCCTGGCGACGGTCTTCTTCGACGTGGCGTACCAGTCGTACGTGCCCGTTCTGGTGCACGAGGACGACATCGGGAGGGCCAACGCCCGGCTGGAAGCCACCGCACAGCTGGCGACCACCGGGGGACCGGCGCTGAGCGGGCTGTTGATGCGGGCGGTGAGCGTTCCCGTCCTCATGCTCGCGGACGCGCTCTCCTACGTCGTCAGCCTCTGCTGCCTGGCAGGTGTCAAGGACGCGGAAGCCCGGCAGCGTCGGACGGCGGGCCCTCGGCGGCCCCTGCTGACGGACATCGGCGAAGGACTCCGCTTCGTGCGTGACCAGCCGGTCATCAGACGGCTCGTCCTCGCGATGGGGCTCTCGAACCTCTTCATGGGGATGGTCACGACGCTGCTGCCCATTCTGGTGCTGCGCACCATGGGCCTCGACGCGTTCATGCTCGGGGCGGTGATGACCTGCGGATCGATCGGCGGCGCGCTGGGGGCGGGCATCGCTCCGCTGCTGCGGCGCCGCCTGTCCGACGGGACCGTCATCGCGGGCGGCCTTTTCGCGGCGGCGACGTTCGTCCTGGCCAGTCCGGTCGCCGGACTGGTCTCGGGTGAGCACAGGGACGTCGGCACCGCGCTGCTGATGGCCGCCGAGTTCTGTATGACGGCGGCAGCGCTGGTCTTCAACGTCACCCAGGTCAGCCTCCGCCAGAGCCTGTGCCCCCGCCGGCTCCTCGGCCGGATGAACGCCTCCATCCGATGCGTCCTGTGGGGCAGCATCCCCCTCTCCGCTCTGGCGGCAGGCTGGCTCTCCTCCCTGCTGGGGGTGGTGCCCGCGCTCTGGATCGGCGGCGTCGGATCCCTGCTCACCGCACTGCCCGTGCTGGGCATCGGCCGCCTCATCACGGCGGGCTCACGGTGAGGGGACCCTACGTCGAGCGCGGCCGAACGGGGGCCCACCCGGGTTGGCGGAGCCGTTCCTCGACGATGCGCAGGACGGACGCGGCATGGGCGTTGAGGTAGAAATGACCGCCCTCGAAGACGTGCAGATCGAGACGGCCGCGCGTGTGCTCCTTCCACCGCAGGCACTCCTCGTGGGGCGCCTGCGGATCGTCGTCGCCGAGCAGGGCCACCACCGGACAGGTGACGGCGGCGTGCGGCGGTCGGCAGCGGTACGTCTCCACCGCCTTGTAGTCGCCGCGGAGGACGGGGAGGAGCAGGTCGAGGAACGACGGGTCCTCCAGCAACCCCGCGTCGGTGGCGCCGAGCCGGCGCATCTCGGCGACGAGCGCCTGGTCGCCGGAGCGGTGCAGGGAGCCGCCGAGGACCGTCGAGGGGGCCGGCCGGCTGGAGACGAAGAGGATCTCGGGCTCGATGCCCCTCTCCTCCAGCCGCCTCGCGGTCTCGAAGGCGACCGCACCTCCCATGCTGTGTCCGAACAGGGCGAGGGGCCGGTCCGCGAGCGGCAGCAGTTCGGGGACGAGCCGGTCGGCGAGTGTCCCGATGTCCTCGACGCACGGCTCGCGTCGGCGGTCCTGGCGGCCGGGGTACTGGACCGCCAGAACATCGATGTCCGACGGCAGTTGCCGGGAGACGGGCACGAAGTACGAGGCCGAACCGCCCGCGTGCGGGAAACAGACGAGACGCGCACGGGGAGCCGGGGCAGCACGGTAGCGCCGCAGCCACGTGCCGGTGTCCGGTCCGCCGACCGTGCCGGCGCCCGCACGGGTGCCGGTGGTCGTCGCGTGCGTAGGGGGCGATTGATCGTTCACGGGGTGATCCCTTCTTCGCTCGTCCTGGTCGTGCGCTGCTGGGGGAGGTACGGCCACCGTGCGGGGCAGGGGTACATCAGCGGCCGGTGACGGTCCGTTCGGTCAGTCGCCCCGTTCGGTTGTCAGGGACGCGGGTCAGCCGTCCCCGGAATCCAGGTGCGCATCGTCGAGCACGATGAGCGGATCCCGCACCACCGCACGGATGATCGCTTGGAACTCGTCGATCAACCCGCGCATGGTGTCCTCGGCGAACACGTCCGGCGCGTACACCAGCACCCCCTCGAGCCGCCCCGGCCCGGTGACGGCGATCTTCATCTCCAGGTCGTACCTGACCGTCATGTCAGGGATCAGGTAGCCGGAGGTGCGCAACCCGGGAAGGACCGGCAGGCCCTCGTCGGTGACGCCGAGGAACGCCCCCATGTGGGAGTCGGTGTTCTGGAGCTCGAAGAGGATCCCGATGGCCGGTGGGCGCCCCTGCGGGTGCCGCGTCCGCAGCCGGCCGAGCGCGTCGCTCAGGGTCGCGTCCTGGTGGGCGAAGGCGCCCAGCACGGCGGTGCGGACCTCGGCCAGCAGGTCGACGAACCGGGCTCCTCCCGGCAGTCGGGTGCGCAGGGCGAGCATGTTCATCAGGTTGACGATCAAGCGTTCCCGTTCGGCCGAGACACGCCCCGACACGGGGACACCCACCGTGATGTCCTCGCGGCCGGTACGGCGGCGGAGCAGGGCGTGGAAGACCGCGACGACCGTCATGAAACCGGTGGCCCCGTGGGCGCGTCCGACCTCCGTCAGCCGCGCCCCCAGCGGCTCCGGCACGGAGAAGAACAGCGGGGTGCCCGAACCGGTGGGGACGGCCGGCCGCGGCCGGTCGAGGGGCAGTTCGCACGGCAGCGCGCCGGCGAGCCGGTCCGTCCAGTAGCTGATCTGCCGCTCCATGCGCCCGTCCGCGATGGCTGCCTGTTCCTCGGCGGCGAGTTCGGCGTAGCCGTGGTCGAGCGGCGGGAGCAGCCGGGCGGGGTCGCTCCCGTGGCGGGCGGCCGCGTAGCCGACCTCCAGCTCCCGGAAGAACAGGGCCACCGCCCAGTCGTCGAAGACGACGTGATGGCCGACGACGAGCAGTACGTGATCGTCCCGCGCCACCTTGACCAGTGCGATCCGCAGGACCTCGCGGGAGAGATCGAACCGTCGCCGTGAGAACGCGACCGCGAACTCCGCCAGTCGGTCCGCCGCCGCGTCGACGCCGGTCAGGTCGGCGCGCTCGACGGTGAACGCGTCCGGCTCCTGGACCGCACAGGACAACTGCCCGGCGTCGTCCAGCCGCAACAGACAACGGAGTGACGCGTGACGGGAGACCGTTCCGCGGATCGCTGCGAGCAGGGCCCGCTCATCGAGTTCGCCCTGGATGCGCAGCCCGGCCGGAACGTGGTAGACGCTCTCGGCAGCCATTTCCTCCGCGATCCAGAGGCGCTGCTGGCCCTGGGTGGGGGTCGTCCACGGTGGCGACACAGAGCTACTCCTAGGCGATTTCTCGACGCGGCCGGCCGGGTGCTCGACGCGGCCGGGCTCCGGGGTCGACGGAGCGGACGGGACCGGCAAGACCGAGACGGAACGCGACCAGCGCCACTTCCACCCGGTTGCGCACCCCGAGTTTGCCGATGATCTTCGATGCGCAGGCCTTCACGGTGCTCTCCGAGACATCGAGCCGGTGCGCGATCTCCCGGTTGAACAGGCCCCTGGCGATCCCCTTGAAGACCTGGAGCTCGCGGTCGTTGAGCCGGCTCAGCTCGTGGGGCACGTGGCCGGGGTCGTAACCGGGAAGCAGGGTGAACCTGGTGAACACCCGGCTGGTGACCCGCTCGGCGAGGAAGGCGTCGCCGGAGGCCACCGATCGCAGCGCCGTGCACCACGACCACACCGGAGAGTCCTTGAGGATGTAGCCGCGGGCCCCCGCGCCCACGGCTTGCAGCAGCAACTCGTCGCTGTGCGTATCGGTCGTGACGACGACACCGGCCAGCGAGGCCGGTGGCCGTGCGAGCAACGCGCGGCAGAGGTCAAGGCCGCCGAGGGGTGGCAGCGCGGAGTCCACCAGCACCACATGGGGCTGCCGGCTGCCGATGACAGCGAGCGCGTCCGGACCGTTGTCGGCCTCACCGACAACGGTCACTTCTTTTTCCCGGGCGAGCATTGCCCTGATTCCGGCGCGGGCGAACTCCTGATGGTCGACGACGACCACTCTGATGTCGTGCTGTTCGCTCACGTCTAACTGATCGACCGACGCCGGGCCGACGCGGCCGAGCGCCTTCTCGCGCATATGAGCATGTGTGAAGTCACTTCGACTACCTCTCAAGGTCCTCACACTCTTTCTCTGTGGAGAATGACCTCACGTGGGGGGCAATGCCGTTGCCACGTACACTAGTTGCCGTTCTGCGGCGAAAAGTTGACCGTGATTGCCCGGTCGGCGTCCGATATTGCTGAGATGGTCTCGCGCGAGAGATGCGGTGTCGTCCGGGACGGGACGGGACGGGCCGGGACCGGCCGGGACCGGCCGGGCATCAAGAGCTGAAGCGGCGTCAGCCGACCGGGACGACAGCGGCGTCGGCGGTCGCCGCCGACAGCGCTGGGCCGGAGCGCATCCGGGCCGGCGGAGATTCCGTCCCCGCGCGGCCCGCACCGTGTGTCGCCTTCCGTCGGTACTGCGACGGTGAACACCCCATGTGCTTACGGAAGACCCGGGCGAAATTCTCCGGACTGGGAAAGCCGCAGCCTCTGCCGACCTGCGAAATGGGCTCGGTACCCGCCGCGAGACGCTGTCGGGCGGCGTCGATGCGCAATTCGGTGAGGTACTGCAAAGGGGTCTTCCCCGTGGAGGCGGCGAACCGGCGAATGAAGTGATAGCGGCTGAGCACGGCTTCCTTGGCCAGTTGGTCGAGAGTGATCCCGGAGGCCAGATGCTCGTGCATGTACGCGGTCACCGCGCGCAGCTGTTTCGGGCTCAAGGACCCACTGCGGGAGGGTGTGGCGCGCTGTGGGAGGAGCAGGTACGCAGCCAGGTACTGGGCCGCGCTGGTCGCGTAGTGATCGTCCGAGCTGGTGTCCTGAGCCCCCAGTAAGGCGGAGGCCATCGATGCGATGTGAGGGTCGAACGAGCGTAACGAGTGCAGTGTGGACAGGTTTTGAACAGCCGTACCATATTTGGTGTCCATCTCGGACCGGAGGAACTCCGCGGGCAACCGGATGCAGGCGACTTCGAAGGGGCGCTGTGACGGCGGCGTCGGACAAAGGCGTATCAGATTGTTCGGCGCGACCCTGCAGATATCACCGGGCGCGAACGCGGCGCTGCGCTTCCCGTCGGAATCCTGTCCCTCGATGCGGCATGTTCCCCGTAGGAGCGTGAGAATGGTGAACCAGTCGTCTGGTGGCTGATACAGCAGGGTGTCGTGGCTGACTTGCTTTTCCACCGTCAGTCCTTGCTGTATCAGATCCTGATTCTGGACGGTCATGGAATTCTCCCTGGCCGGGCTCTGCGGGGCATGGATGCGCACAGCGGTACGACGCTCTGACGGGCGGCGTGCGGACATGGAGCATCGTCCTGCTCGACGAAGGCACGAGAGAAGGAGAGACGGTGCTGTCGCCAGGCAGAAGTCAGCCTTCGTCGTCGCTGCGTACGGAAGCGCGACGTGCCGAAAGACGCCTATCTGCGATGGCAGTGCGAAGTGGGCATCCGGGGAATTCGCCCTGAGGCAGTGCGGATTGTGTGGGGGTACGCGAGTGCCGGGGGGTGTGTCGATCCAGTGGCTGCTCTCCACCGGAATCTGGAACGGCCCGCGGTGACATCAGGATGAAGGGCCGGGTCGACGCTGTCGAAGGTGACGGGGGTATGGCCGCCCCGCATACCGCTTGTGAGCACTTGCTGAAGCATTCACGCTCCCCGACGAGCCGCCCGATCTTCGTATCGCGGATTCCCGAATTATAGCGGCGTACGCGGTTCCGGTTGCTGGCCACCGCTGATCGGGCAAGCGGGCAAAGCCGGGCTGGGCCACCTGGTTCTCCGGGCTCCGGCGCGTCGATCCTTCGCGTCGAGGACGTGGCGAAAGGGGGCTGACCACCAGGTCGCGACGGCGTCCTCGCATCGCTGCCGCCGTGACGCGAACACGGCCGCCGCGCTGCAGAACGAGCCTGCGGTGGGCGGGCGTTGGTGTGTCAAGCCGCTGCTCAGGGCGGTCATCCGCTGGTGCGGAAGAGGCCCGGGTGGCCTCGTGGACGAGGCCGCGGCTCCGCTGGTGTCGGTTGGCGAGGAGCCATCGGTTCTGCACGGGAGCAGCCCCCGGCGGCGTCCCTCATGGCCACGGATTCCCGGTGTCCCGAGGGGCGTTCGCGGAGAGAAGCGGCCCCCTCGGGTCGTGCGGCCGAGGGCCGGAAGACGGGCACGTTCGGGCACGTATCGACGGCAACGCCCGGAAATCGGGCGCCCCGGCGCGGCCCGATCCGGCCCCCTCATACGTATCTCCACGTGTGAACTCGCCATCGAGCCGCGTCTCACCGGCCGGCCGGCCGCTGCTCGGCCAGTGCGGGAAGCGCGGCCGGGCCGGACAGGACGACGTCCCCGTCCGCGAGTTCCGCGCGGTCGATCGTGTCCGCCCCGGGCGCAGGAGAGCCGCTCACCCCCGGGCGAGCCGCGCTCATGCCCGTCGGGCTTGGGCGGAGGGGCGCCGGGGGATGATCGCGGGTGGTTCGTCGGTCCGGGTGAGGCTTGTGAGGATCGAGTGGTCGGGGGAGAGGGAGCAGGCCGGGTCGGTGCGGGTGGCGTCTCCGGTGAGGGCGTGGGCCTGGCAGCGGCAGCCGCCGAAGTCTTCGGTGCGGCGGTCGCAGGTGCGGCACGGGGAGGGCATCCAGTCCGTCCCGCGATAGGCGTTGAAGGCCGGTGACTCCTCCCATATCCAGCGCAGCGAGTGGTCGGCGATGTTGGGGGCGTCCAGGCCGGGGAGGGATGCGGCCGCCGGGCAGGGCAGGGCTGTTCCGTCAGGGGCGATGGTGAGGGAGACGGCGCCCCAGCCTCCCATGCACGGTTTGGGTGTGCCGGAGAAGTAGTCGGGGACGACCCAGGTGATGTCGAGCACGCCCTCCAGTCGTTTGCGCCGGCGCTCCACCGTTTCCGAGGCGGCGGCAAGCTGTTCGCGGGTGGGCATGAGGGCAGCGCGGTTGAGCAGGCCCCAGCCGTAGAACTGGGTGTTCGCCAGTTCGATGCGGTCCGCCTGCCAGCTGACGGCCAGCTTCACCAGGTCGTCCACGGCGTCGAGGTTGTGGCGGTGCAGCACTACGTTGAGACCCAACGTCAGACCGCGTTCCCTCACCAGACGGGCGGCCGTGCGTTTGGCGTCGAAGGAGCGGCGGCCGCCGATCGCATCAGAGCTGCCCGGGTCGGCGTGCTGGACCGACAACTGCACGCTGTGCAGGCCGGCAGCGACGAGCGTGTCCAGCCGCCCGGCCGACAGACCTACGCCGCTGGTCACCAACTGCGTGTACAGGCCCGCGTTTACGGCGGCCCGGGTGATGTCCTCCAGGTCCTGGCGGAGCAGGGGCTCGCCGCCGGACAGGTGGGTATGGAGCACGCCGAGCCGAGCCGCCTGGCCGAAGACGGCGGCCCACTGCGCGGTGGTGAGTTCGCGGGAACGTCGGGTCAGTTCCAGGGGGTTGGAGCAGTAGCCGCAGTGCAGGGGGCAGGAGTGGGTGAGTTCGGACAGCAGCGCCCACGGCGGGGCCGGGGTGGTCATCGCAGGCAGCCTTCCGTGCGGAGCCGTTCCAGGAACGAGGTGATCTCGCGCTGCGCCTGTTCCGCGCCGACACCGCCGGTGAGCGTCTCGGCGATCTCGCTCACGGTGTGCCGTCCGTCGCAGCACTCCAGCACGGCGCGGCCCGTACCGTGCAGCACGATGACCCGCTCGGGCAGCAGCAGGACGTCGATCTTGCGAGTGGGGTCGTGGCGCAGCACCGCGCCGGGGTGCACCCGTGGACGCCAGGGCCGGGCGCCGTTCATCGAGCGTCCTCGGGCCGGCCCGCGGCCCCCTGCACGCTGTCGAGCAGGGACCACAGCACATCGCACTTGAAGGAGACGGCGGCCAGCGCTCGTTCCTGTTGGTCGCGTGTGGTCGCCCACCGCGTGACCCAGGACAGCGCCTCACTGCCGTCCCGCCGGCCCTGGGGGACGCGACGTCGGAAGTAGGCCAGACCGTCCGCTGCGATCCACGGGTAATGAACGGGGAAGGCGTCGAGCCGGGTCAGCATGATGGAGGGCGCGCAGAGTTCCGTGAGGGACGAGGCGACCGCTTCGAGGACGGTGCTGTTGCGGCAGAAGTTGACGTATCCGTCCACGGCCAGGCGCACGCCGGGCAACAGATGGTGGTGTGCGGTGAGTTCGGCGCGGGTGAGTCCGACGGCGTCGCCGAGGCGGAGCCAGCGTTCGAGTCCGCCCTCGGCGTCGGTGGTCCCGTCGTGGTCCTGGATGCGCCGGATCCAGGAGCGCCGGTGGGCGGGGGAGGGGAGTTTGCTGAGGATCAGCGCGTCCTTGACGGGGATGTTGCACTGGTAGTAGAAGCGGTTGGCCACCCAGGTACGCAGTTCGGCGGGGTCCAGCTCGCCGCGGTGCATGCGCAGGTTGAAGGGGTGCCGGTCGTGGTAGCGCGCCGCTGCGAGGTCGCGCAGCCGGACCTCCAGCCCTGCCGCGTCCCACGGCTCCGTGTCCGGTTCGCGGCGGCCGGGCGATGCGGGAGCGGGCGTGCGGGGAGCGGTCGTGGTCACAGCGTCACCACCATCTTTTCCTCGGCCACACGCAGGCCGAGGCCCGCGAGCCGATCGTGTTCGCCGGCGCTCGGATCTCCCAGCGCATTGGTGTTGTTGAGGTGGGTGTAGAAGATCTGTGCGCCGCTGTGGCGAAGACGGATCGCGGTGCCTTCGGGGCCCTCGATGGGCAGGTGACCCATGCCCGAAGCCGTGCGCTGTGAGATGCCGGTGGTACGGGGCTCGTCTTCGTCGACGAAGGTGCCGTCGAGCATGACGCAGTCGGAGTCGGCGATCTCGTCCTCGATCCGGTCGCTCCAGGCGGCGAGCGCCGGAGCGTACAGAGCGCTCGTGCCCGTCACGGGGTCACGGACCTTCAGCGCGGAACTCCAAGCGGGGTGGGAGGGCTCGTCCGCGGCGTAGCGCGGTCGCTTGTCCGACAGGGGCAGAGCACTCACCTCCAATCCCGCGATCCGGGCCGGGCGGCCGCTGCCGGAGAGAGGAAGGTCGTGCCAGGCGAGGGTGGTGTAGGGGGAGAGGATGTCGGTGAGGGGCAGTCGTGTGTTCAGGGCCTTGCGCACAGGTTCGGTGCACCAGATCTCGATGCGGACGGCCTCGCGCATCCGCAACAGGCCCAGTGTGTGGTCGAGTTCGGCGTCGGTGAGCACGACCCGGACGACGGGGGTGCGGCCGTTCCCGGCGGCCGGCCGGAGGCTGGGGTGGCTCTCCAACTGTTCGGCGATGTCGGGGGAGGCATTGGCGAGAAACCACGTGTCGGGCCGGGGGCCGTGGAAGGCGAGGGAGTCGTGCAGACGTCGGCGCGAGGGGTGTGTGCGTGCCCCGGCGCAGCCGGGGCACGCACAGTTCCACTGGGGGAGGCCGCCGCCTGCCGCAGTTCCAAGGACGCGCAGCAGCACGGCGGGCACCTACTTCTTGCTCAGGGCGTAGGCGGTGATCTCCATCGCCGTGTCGACGACGGTGAAGTCAGGTGTCTGCCAGCCGGTGCGCTCAGCGGGCTGTGCCTGGGTCTCGGTGTGGGGGAGTGCCTGGGTCTGTTCCTGCACGGTGAGTGCCTTTCTCTGGAGTGGGTGCCACCTGTCCCGGCCGGGGCCGGGTGGTTCTCCGGCGTTCGCCGTCTGCGACGCCGGGGTCTACTTGCAGAAGGGCGCCTTGCCCATGGCCGATTCGATGCCGCCCAGGAGGAGCTTCTGGAACTCGGCGGCGCCGGGGAAGGAGCCGTCGGTGGTGAAGTCCTTGGCGTCGTGGCCGAGGGTGGTGAGCCAGGAGCGGCCGCCGTCGTAGTACTGGCACCAGGCGACGGGGTGGTTCCCGCCGTGCCCGGGGTGGTTGTAGTTGCCTGTGACACCCTTGGCGAGGCTGGACTCGTCGACCTCGGCCAGTACCCGGACCTTGGTGGGGGCGGGCACGAGGTTGTACCACTCGTCCGAGAACGCCCACTTGGACGGCAGTTTCTTGGTGGAGACGTCTTTGCGGTCGACTGTCTCCACGGTGCCGGGCTGTGCCGCGCCGTGGTCATAGAAGTTCGCGTTGCCCAGCAGACCTTCGTACCAGGACCAGTTGTATTCGGTGCCGAACGCGTTGTGGACGCCGACGAACCCGCCGCCGCCGCGGACGTACTGGCGCAGGGAGGTCTGGGCGGCGTCGTCGAGGGCGTCGCGGCTGGTGGAGTAGAAGATGACCGCGTTGTACTTGAACAGGGTGGCGGGGGAGGAGAGCTGGGAGACGTCTTCGGTGTAGTCGACCTGGAAACCGTTGTCCGCGCCCAGCTTCTGCACGCCCTTCTGTACGACGTTGCTGTCGGTCAGCGGGGGGTTCATGCCCGGGGCGAGGGCGGGGCCGAGGTTGGCGTGGCGGGGGCCGGCGGTGCGGGTGTAGAGGAGCACCTTGTAGCCCTTGGAGGCGTCGAAGTTGCCCCAGTGGTGGTAGCAGCGGGCGTCGGTGCCGCGGCAGACCCCGTAGTCGGGATCGCCGAGTTCCTGCGCGCCCTGACCGATGCGGCCCTGGGCGACGCCGAGGGTGCCGGTGGCGACCAGCGCGATGGTGATGCCGAGCGTGCCGGCGACGCCGGTCAGGGCGGCGGTCAAAGGCCGGATGCGGCGTCTTGGTCCGGTAGTTGTCGTCATGCGGCTGTCCTCGCGATGTCTCGTGGCAGTGTGAGGTGTGAGGTGTGAGGTGTGGCCGGAGATCGGGCGCGCCGGCCACAGGTCAGGGCTGCGGGACGGCCGTTACTTGACGACGATCTTCCCTGTGCTCTGGGGAGCGATCGGGTCGTTGAAGAAGTACTCGCCCGGGGTGTCAAACGTGTGAGTGAAGGACTGGCCCGGCATGAGCAGGCCGGTGTCGAACTCGGCCTCGAAGAACGAGACGGCGCCGTGCGCGGACCTGTTGTCGGCCGGGTTGGTGAAGGTGACCGTCGTGCCCTTGGCGATGGCCAGGTGCTGGGGCGCCATCGCGTTCTGGGACACGAGGCTTTCGGTGGTGCCCGGCGCGTTCTTGGTGCTGTCCCAGGTCCGGCCCAGCGTGATGGTGTCGTGGGCGGTGTCGCCGCTGACGGCGGCGGCGCGGATCTGGTTGCGCTTGGAGGGCGGGGTCGGTGCCGCGGCCGGTCTGACCTTCCCGCCGAGCTTGAAGGCCCACAGGTGGTCGCCCTTGGGGATGTCGGGGTAGGGCAGGCCGTTGCCGCCGGCGAGGACGGCGACGTACTGTTCGCCGTCGATCTCGTAGGTGAGCGGGCTGGTGTTGACGCCCGCGCCGCACTGCCAGCTCCACAGTTCGCTGCCGTCGCGGTCGTCGAGCGCGGTGAGTACGCCGTCCGGGCGGCCCTGGAAGAGGACGCCGCCGGCGGTGCTGAGGACGCCGTTGCCGTGGGCGAGCGACCAGTCGCCCTCCTGGCGCCAGGCGACGGTGTTGGTGCGCGGGTCGACCGCGGCCAGACCCCCGGCGAAGTACTCGCCCAGCGGGCGTGCGGTGTTGACCCGGCCGCCGTGGGTGTTGGAGTACGCCGAGTTGATGAGTCCGTAGCCGACGTAGACCAGGCCGGTGCGGTGGCTGAAGGAGGGGGAGGACCAGTCGGCGCCGCCGCCCGCGCCGGGGAAGATGATGGTGGCGCGGTCCCAATGGGCTTCGAAGAGGCCGCCGGTCGGATAGAAGGGGACGGGCCGGGTCGCCTTGTCCAGGCGCGGCTCGGTCTCGACGAACGGCTCGCCACCCGGGAAGGGCTGGGTCGGTGAGGTCTTCTGCGCCGCGTGCTGGGGGACCGGGCGCTCCTCCATGCCGTGGATCGGCCTGCCGCTCGCGCGGTCGAGGATGTAGTACATGCCGGTCTTGCTGCCGTAGACGACGACCTGCTTCTTCTTGCCCTTGATCAGCAGGTCGGCGAGGACCGGGGACATGACGCCGTCGTAGTCCCAGATGTCGTGGTGGACGGATTGGAAGTGCCAGCGCCGCTTGCCGGTCTTGGCGTCGATGGCGACCAGGCAGTTGGCGAAGAGGTTGTCGCCGCCCCGGGTGGAGCCGTCGGTACGGGGATAGGGGTTGCCGAACGTCCAGTAGACGAGGCCCTGTTCGGGGTCGACGGCGGGGTGGATCCAGCAGACGGCGCCACCGGTCTTCCAGGTGTCGCCCTCCCAGGTGTCATGGCCGAACTGGCCCGGGCCGGGGGTGCCCCAGAACGTCCAGGCGACCTCGCCGGTGTCCGCCTTGAGGGCGTAGGCGCGGCCGCGGGCGCCGGCGGTGCTGCCCTGGGTGCCGATGTAGACCAGGCCGTCCCAGTAGACGGCGGCGCCGGCGAGGCCGCCCTTGCTGCCACCGCACTGGCCACTGGCCGGGTCGCAGTCCGGGTCGCCCTGGTCGTCGACGAGCAGTTCCCGGGTCCACCGGATCTCGCCGCTCTTCTGGTCGAGGGCGACGACGGTGTTGTCACCGGTGATGGTGAAGACCAGCCCCTGGCCGAGGGCGAGACCGCGCATGTTGGTGGTGTCGCTGCTGACCTTGGTCTTCCACGTGACCGCGCCGGTGCGGCCGTCGACGGCGAAGACGTTCTGCTGGGTGGTGGCCAGGTAGAGGACACCGTCCTGGGCGATGACCGCGCACTGCTGGTGGCTGGAGGTGGAGCCGTTCTCCAGGTTGATGTGCCAGGCACCGCCCAGTTTGCGGACGTTGTCGGCGTCGATCCGCTTGAGCGCGGAGTAGTTCTGGTTGCCCAGGTTGCCGCCCGCCTTGGGGAAGTCCTTGCCGGTGGCGGCGTGGGCCTGTCCTGGCACCGGGCGTGCCAGCGTGTCGGAAGCGGCCTGGGCGGGCGTCGCGTTGAGGAGGGCGACGGTGCCGGCGGTGGAGGCGGCCGTGGTGGTGAGGAAGCTGCGTCTGTCCATGGTCCCTCTTTCGAGACGGGTGCCTGACGGACTCGTCATGGGCGGGGCGGAGGAGTCTCAGGTGGGGGGAGGGAGAAGCGCGGTACAGATCATGGTCCGCTGTACGGTTCGCATGGTCCGCAAGGTGGTTGCCGATTGGCGGAAAGAAACGTTAGGGATGCGGTGCGGCCGTGACAAGAGGCGTGACGGGGTTTGTTCACGCGTCAGGCGGCTGAGGCAGCCGGGCGGGCAGCACAGTGCGGGGGAGAGGCCCCTTGTTGCGGCGCCCCTGCCCGGTCTCCTCCCAGGCGTGGGCCAGGATGCCCACGGAGCGGCTGAGCACGAACAGGCCACGCGCCAGAGGGGCGGCAAAGCCCAGTTCGGCGTAGATGACAGCGGTGGCGCCGTCGATGTTCATCGGTACCGGCCGGGCGCCCGCGCGCCGGTGTTCCAGGGCGGCTTCTACGGCCAGCGCGGCCTTGAGGTGGTCGCCGCCCACGGTGCCGTCGGCCACGGCGTGTTCGACCAGCGCGAGGAGCGGGTCCCGGCGCGGGTCGCGGGGGTGGAAGCGGTGCCCGAAACCTGGCAGGTAACGCGAACGGCTCTGCCAGTCGGCCATGGTGAGCCGGGCGGCGTCGTCCCATTCGGCACCCTCATGAGCGGCTTTGACGATGTCGGTGAGCATCTCCACACACTGCTGGCCGGCGCCGCCGTGCGCGTCGCCGAGCATGTTCACTCCGGTGGCCATGGCGCTGTTCAGGCCGATGCCGCAGGTGGCGGCCATCCGGGCGGCGGCGATCGAAGGTGCTTGCGGCCCGTGGTCGACGCCCGCCACCAGGGCTGCCTCGAGAAGGGCCGCCTGCGCCTGGGAGGGCGTTGTACCGCGTAGCAGTAGCCAGATGACGTCCACGAACCCGGCGGTTCCGATGAGTTGCTGGACGGGGCGCTCACGCAGTTCGATGCTGCCGGGCTCGATGTGACTGACCGCGGTGGCCCACCACTGGGCCGCCTCGTCATGGGATGTGGTCATGAGGCGGCGGCCTCCTCGGCGGACGCGATGTCTTCCGCCGCCTCGCCGCGCCAGCGTTGCGCAAGAGCCGTGCGCTCGGGGTTGTGCTGGCCCAGCAACGGCGGTGGAGAAGGCGGAGCGAAGGCCTCCCCGTCGAAAAGTACGCCGTTGCCGACCACGCGCAGGGGCTGCCCGGCGCGTGCCGGGTGGCTCAGCTCGGTGACGAAGCCGCGGTGGGCCAGCTGTGGCTGCTCCAAGGCTTCCGGCACGGTCAGGACTCGGGCGGCGGGCACGCCGGCGGCGTTGAGCTCGCGTTCCCAGTCGGCGGCCGGGCGGGCCGAGAGGGCACGATCCAGAGCCGCGTTGAGCTCGGCCCGATGGGCCTTGCGCTGCTCACGCTCGCTGAAGCGGGGATCCGCGATCAGTTCGGGGACGTTCGCCAGCCGGCAGAGTGTCTCGAACTGGCGCTGCTGGTTCGCGGCGATGTTCAGCGGGCCGTCCGCGGCGTGGAACGTTCCGGACGGGGCCGCGGTGGGGTTCTGGTCCCCCAGGGGCTGCGGCGGGATGCCGCTGACGAGGTAGTTGGAGACGGCCCAGCCCATGGTGGAGAGGGATGCCTCCAGCATGGAGACGTCGAGTCTGGCGCCGGCTCCGGTGCGCTCCCGGTGCAGCAGCGCGGCACTGATCGCGAACGCGGCCATCAGCCCGCCTGTGGTGTCGCAGACCGGGAAGCCGATGCGCTGCGGTGCGGTGTCCTGCGTGCCGGTCACGCTCATCATGCCGGTCAGGCCCTGCACGATCTGGTCGTAGGCGGGTGCGTCGCTCATCGGGCCGGTCTGTCCGAAGCCGGAGATGGAGCAGTAGACGAGGCGTTCGTTGAGCTGCTCCAGACGCTCGTGGCCGTAGCCCATCCGCTCCAGAACGCCCGCCCGGAAGTTCTCCAGCAACACGTCGGCGCCGACGAGGAGGTCCTCGAACAGGGCACGGTCGGCAGTGTCCTTCAAATCGAGTTCCAGTGATTTCTTGCCCGCGTTCTGGGCCAGGAACGATGCCCCGGCTCCGTCCCGGTTGAGCAGAGGGTCGGGGCCGAGGTTGCGGGCGAGATCGCCTTGCCCGGGGCGCTCGATCTTCACCACCTCGGCGCCCATCAGCATCAGTTGATAACTGCAGTAGGGCCCGGCGAGCACGTTCGTGAGGTCCAGAACGCGTATTCCATCGAGTGGGCGGACGTGCATACGGCGTCTCCTTCCAGTGGCGCCCCGCGTGAGGCGCCCCTGTGGGCGTACGGGTCAAGTGCGCGGCGGCCCTAGGGGGTGCTGGAAGCCCTGTTGGGCGATGCGGGTGGCCGTCTCCTTCAGGTCGGCCGCGAACTCCTCGGTGGCCGCCTGCGGAATGCGGACGCTCGGGCCGCTGAGCGAGAGGGATGCGACAGCCACACCTGAGGGGATGCGGATGGGTACGGCGACGGCGGTGAGGCCGACATCGCGTTCACCGTGGCTGACCGCGTATCCGCGAGTGGCCGCTTCCTCCGCCCACAGGCGCAACTGTTCGGCATGGGCCACGCCGTGCGGCGAGCCGCCGGCCACCCGCTGCAGGAGGCCGTCGGTGGCGCCGATGAGCAGCACCTTGGAGGAGGCGCCCGCCCACAGCGGCAGTTCGTCGCCGACCTTCACCACGTGCCGCAGTGGCTGTGGACTTTCCTGCTGGGCGACGCAGACGCGGTGGATGTCGCGCCGGATCATGAGATTCGCTGTCTCACCACGCCGGTCCACCAGCTCGCGCAGCAACTTCTGCGTGTCCGGGGGCAGTTCCCAGCTGGTGTGTGCCAGATGGGCCCACCGCCACAGCCCTGGACCGGCCGTGTAACCGCCTGGGGTCGCCCAGAGCAGTCCGTACTGCTCCAAGGTCTGCACCAGACGCACCACGGTGGTCTTGGGCAGACCGCTGGCGTCGACCATGTCCCTCAGCGGGACAGTGGGCTGATCTTCGGTCAGCAGCGACAGGATGTCCAGGGCGCGGCGCACACTGCGCACCCCACCACCGCCCTGCTCTTGCTCCGCGTCCACGTTCTCTCCTTCGGTGAGTGGGGTGATCGCCGCAGCCCGGAACGGTTGCCGGGGCCGGGGCGGCTTCTTCCGGCCGGGGAAACCGTGGATTTCAACTTCTTCGCGCCGCCCTATTGCCACGGCCTCATGGCGCCCGTACGTTACACGCCAGCCCACAGAGCAGTCCACGGAAACCACTAGATGGTTTCTCTTCTGGAGATGTGATGCTGCAAGACCTTCTCAAGGCTGCTGACGAGAACGACACCGTCGAAGCCCCTCCTTTTCTCTCCGGATCCTGGGGCGGCGAAGGTCCGCCCCAGGAACGCACCGGCCCCTACCTCAAACGCACGGTCAGTCGTGCCGCCACCGCGACGGCAGCGGAGATCGACACCGCCGTCACCCGGGCCGCCCAGTACGCGAAACAGATGACCGACCTGGCACCGTCGGCCCGGGCCGACATCCTGGAGTCCGCCGCACGCAACGCCGCCGTCCACCGGGACCGGCTCGCCCGCCTGCTCGCCCTCGAACTCGGCAAACCGCTCAAGGACAGCCGTACCGAGATCGACCGGGTCGCCTCCACCTTCGCCGTCTGCGCCGCCGAGGCCCGCCGCATCGACGGCGAGAACCTCCCCGTCGCCGGCTGGGACACCGGCATCGGCAACACGGCACTGACCTACCGCGCCCCGGCCGGCGTGGCCCTGGCCATCACGCCGTTCAACGCGCCCGCCAACCTGCTCGCCCACAAGCTGGGCGCCTCCTTCGCCGCGGGCAACACCACCCTGGTCAAGGCCCCGCCCCAGGCCCCGGCCATCTCCGCAGCCGTCGTCGCGCTCCTCCTGGACAGCGGCATGCCGCACCAGGCGGTCCAACTCCTGCACGGCGGCGGGGAGGTGGGCGCCGCCCTGTGCGCGGCCGACCAGGTGAGCGTCATCAGCTTCACCGGCAGCGCCGAGACCGGGGCCGCGGTGGCTCGCGCGGCAGGTGCCAAACGGCTCGCCCTCGAACTGGGCGGCAACGCCGCGACCGTCGTCTGCCAGGACGCCGACGCCGGCGCCGCCGCGCAGATCTGCGCACGCACCGGTTACAGCAACTCCGGCCAGAGCTGCATCTCCGTACAGCGTGTCTACGTACACCGCAGCCGCTACGACGAGTTCCTCGATGCCTTCACCGCCGCCGTCGACGCCCTCGTGGTCGGCGACCCACTGCTGGAGACCACCGACATCGGGTCCATGGTCGACGAGAGCGCGGCCGAACGCGTGGTGGCCTGGTCCAAGGAAGCCCAGAACCTGGGTGGCAGCGTCATCCGGGGCGGCACCCGTGACGGAGCCACCGCCGCTCCCACGATCGTCGCCGATCCGCCTTCCCACGCCTCCGTCGTCGTCCACGAGGTGTTCGGCGCGCTGGTGGCCGTCCTGCCCTACGACGACTTCGACACCGTCCTCGAACAGTGCAACACCAGCCGCTACGGGCTCCAGGCCGGGCTGTTCACCCATGACCTCACTCGCGTCATCACCGCCTGGCGGCGCCTGGAGGTCGGCGCTCTGATCGTCAACGGCTCCTCCAACTTCCGCCTCGACCACATCCCGTTCGGCGGTGTGAAGGACTCGGGCTTCGGCCGCGAGGCCCCCCGCTGGCTCATCGACGACTACAGCGTCGTCAAGACCCTCGTGCTGCGCGGCCTGTCCGTCTGGGGCGACAGCCGCGAGCTGCCCAAGGAGAACTCGTGACCACTGTGAATGCCGCCGAGGCCCTCGTCGCCCAGCTCGAGTCCTACGGCGTCGAGTACGTCTTCGGTACGTGTGGCCACACCAACATCGCGCTCCTGGACGCCCTCGGCCCCAGCTCCATCGAGTTCGTCATCGCCCGTCACGAACAGGCCGCCGCGCACGCCGCCGACGGCTACGCCCGCGCCTCCGGCCGTCCCGGCGTCCTGCTCACCCATGTCGGCCCCGGCATGATGAACGCCGTCACCGGAGTCGCCACCGCCGCCCTCGACTCCGTACCCCTGGTCGTCATCACCGGGGACATCCCCTCCTACTACTACGGCCGCCACCCCCACCAGGAGGTCAACCTCCACGCGGACGCCGACCAGACGGCCATCTACAAGCCCTTCTGCAAGCGCACCTGGGAAGTACAGCGCGCCCAGGACCTGCCGCGCGTCACCGAACGGGCCTTCTTCACCGCCACCAGCGGCCGCCCCGGCGCCGTCCTGATCAACGTGCCCATGGACCTGTTCAACCGCCCTGTCGCCCCCTACGCCGACGACCACCCGCTCCCCGGCCACGTCGGCCGCCCCGGACTGGACGGAGCCACCGCCGACCGCATCGCCGAAGCCCTCCTCCAGGCGGAACGCCCACTGATCTACTTCGGCGGCGGTCTGCGCGGCACCGGCGCCCGCGC
Source organism: Streptomyces sp. NPDC030991 (assembly GCF_055571235.1). Taxonomy (NCBI): domain Bacteria; kingdom Bacillati; phylum Actinomycetota; class Actinomycetes; order Kitasatosporales; family Streptomycetaceae; genus Streptomyces; species Streptomyces sp. NPDC030991. Next base: position 117,148 of record NZ_JBVIFR010000005.1, on the reverse strand, counting down.
CGCACTGCTCGACCTCGCCGAACACCTCGACATCCCCCTCGCGCACTCCCTGATGGGCAAGGGCGCCCTCGCGGACCGCCACCCCCTGCTCCTGGGCATGCCGGGATTCTGGGGTCTGGACACCACGCACGAACACACCAAGGGCGCCGATGTCGTCCTCGCCCTCGCCACCCGCTTCGCCGAGACCGACGCCAGCAGCTGGGACGCCACCTACACCTGGAACTTCCCGCCCAGCAAGCTCATCCAGATCGACATCGACCCCGCCGAGATCGGCCGCAACTACCCGGTCCACATCGGCGCCGTCGCCGACGTCGAACTCGCCCTGAACGCCATCGGCGCGGCCATCAGGGCCCGGCGGACCACGGCACTGACCCGCCCTGGACTGCGCGAGCGGATCGCCGCCGCCCGTAGCGCGGTCTTCGACGCGGCCACCGACGCCGGCCGCAGCGACAACTTCCCGCTGCGCCCCCAGCGCATCCTCACCGACCTGCGCGAAGCCCTGCCCGACGACGCCGTACTCGTCACCGATGTCGGCTGGAACAAGAACGGCGTCGCCCAGTGCTACGAACTGCCCGAGCAGGGCCGCTTCATCACCCCGGGCGGCGCCTCGACGATGGGCTTCGGACCGGCCGCGGCGGTGGGCGTGCAGATAGCGCAGCCCGGCCGTGTCGTCGTCGCCCTGATCGGTGACGGCGGCATGAGCGCCCAGCTGCCCGCCGTGCCGATGGCCGTCGAGCAGGGGGCGCCGGTCATCTTCGTCGTGATGAACAACCGGGCGCACGGCACCATCGCCGATCTTCAGGCATCGGCCTTCGGCCGCTCCTACGGATGCGAGTTCACCGACGCCGACGGCCGTGCCTACAGCCCCGATTTCGCCCAGTACGGCCGGGCCTGCGGCGCCGACGGCTACGCCGTGAGCTCACCGGCGGACCTGCGCAAGGCGCTCCAGGACGCCGTCGAGCGCCGCCGCCCCGCGGTCCTCGACGTTCCCATGGTCAACGAACCGGTGCCCACACCCGGCCACTGGAACATCAAGGACATCTACGCCGGTCGTTTCCCGGCCGACACGGTCTGACCAGCACCCTCCGCGCCCGTGTCATCTCCGCCGGCCGCCCCCGTGGCCGGCGGGCCGAGTCCCGTCGCCCCCGCCCGCATCACCCGTGTCCTCCACCCAACTATGAGGTGACCGAATGAATCGCACCGGCCGTCCGTCCGCGACGTACCCGCTGCTGATCGTGGCCATTGCCCTGGTGACCGCTGTGACCGCTTGCAGCGCTCCGGGAGAGAAGTCCGAAGACGCAGGGTCCGGCTCGGGGCCCATCAAGATCGCCGTTGTCGACGCCCGGAGCGGTCAGCTCTCGTCGCTGGGGGAGTGGGAGTACAAGGGCGCCAAGCTCGCCATCGACGAGTGGAACAAGAAGGGCGGCATCAACGGCCGCACGATCCAGATGAAGTCCTTCGACTCCCAGGGCGACCCCACGACCGGCACCAACCTGGCGCGCAAGATAGCCAGCGGGAACTACATCGCCATGATCGGCACCGCGGAGAGCGCCGTCACCGTCGCCATGGCGCCGGTGCTCAAGCAGTCCGAGATCCCCAACATCACCTCCGGCCAGGCGGATGCCCTCGTCGCGCAGAAGAGCCCCTTCCTGTTCCTCAACGGGCCCACCAGCACCACGTACGACAGCACACTCGCGAAGTTCCTGATCCAGGACAAGGGCTTCAAGAAGATCGCGATGATCTCCAACAACGGCTCCTTCGGCAAGGGCGAGCACGACGCCTTCACCAAGGCCGTCAAGGACCTCGGTGTCACCCCGGTCTCCGACCAGGTCGTCACCACCGACCAGAAGGACTTCAGCGCCGCACTGACCAAGATCCGCTCGGCGAAGCCGCAGGTCGTCTTCGTCGGATCGGAAGAGGTCGAGGCCGGACTCATCGTGAAGCAGGCCCGCGACCTCGGCATCGACGCCCCCTTCGCCGGCGCCGCCCCGCAAGGCACCCCCGTCTTCATCGACACCGCCGGCAAGAAGGCCGCCGAGGGCACCTTCGTCAGCTCCCCCTACCTCAGCAACGACATCAGCCCCGCCGCCACCAAGTTCGCCGCCGCCTACAAGGCCGCCTACGGCGAGGAGGCCGAACTCCACGGCGCCAAGGCCTACGACGGCACCAACATCGTCCTCACGGCCCTGAAGAACAGCGACGTCGCCACCGGCAAGAAGCTCGCCGACGCGATCCGCGACACCACCTACGACGGCCTGCTGGGCACCTTCCGGTTCGGTGAGAACGGCGTCGGCATCACCAGGACCACCATCGGCGTCATCCGTGACGGCAAGCTCGTCGAACACAAGTGAGGCCGTCGTGCAGGACACTTTCCAGACACTCGTCAGCGGGCTGAGCCTAGGTGCTGTCTACGCCCTCGTGGCCATGGGCTTCTCGCTCGTCTACCGCACCATGGGCCTGGTCAACTTCGCCCACGCCGACATAGCGATGATCGGCGCGTACGCCGCCTCCACCTTCTACCTCACCTCCAAGCTCCCCTTCGCCGTCGCGATGCTCGTCGCGATCGTCGTCACCGGCGCCATCGGCCTGGTCATCGAGCGGGTCCTGCGACCGCTGGAGAACAAGGACTTCGACCTGATGCTGATCGGCACGATCGGCTTCGGCATCGTCCTCCAGGCCGTCGCCATCCTCATCTGGGGCACCACAGGGCGCGCCGTCCCCTCACCCCTGGACTCCGCACCCCTGGACGTCCTCGGCATCCGGATCCGCACCTACGACCTGCTCGTCATGGCGGTGGCCGCACTCGCCGTCGTCGCCCTCAGCTTCTTCCTGTCCCGCACCAAGCGCGGCGTCGCGATGCAGGCCGTCGCCATGGACCATGAGGCTGCTACCGCCATCGGCATCAACGTCGGGCGCAGCAACGCTCTCGCCTTCTCCATCGGTGCGGGCCTCGCCGCCCTGGCCGGCGGGCTCGTCGGCCCCATGCTCTACGTGGACGCCTCGCTGGGCGGTGCGCTCGGCATCAAGGGGTTCGCCGCCGCCATGCTCGGCGGCTTCGGCTCCATCAACGGCGCGGTGACCGGCGGCATCATCATCGGCGTCCTCGACTCCTACGCCGCCGGCCACTTCCAGGGCTACTCGGTCCTCGTGACGTTCCTGGTGTTCACCGTGGCGATCATGATCCGGCCCACCGGCATCTTCGGCGAAAGGACGGTCAGCCGCGCATGAAAACACGTATCCCCGCCATCGGCGCGGTGGCCATTGCGGCCTGGGCCCTGCCCTACGGTCTGGGCACCTACACCATCCACGTCGTCAACATCGCCCTCATCTACGCCCTGTTGGCGATCGGCATGGGACTCGCGATGGGCATCTCCGGCCAGATCAATCTGGCCCAGGTCGCCTTCTTCGGCGTCGGCGCCTACGGCCTCGCCATCCTCACCACGCACTTCGGTCACGGATTCTGGCTTGCCGCCGTGCTGGCCTTGCTGGCCGCGATCGCCACCGGGCTCTTCGTCGGGATCCCCGCCCTGCGCATGCAGTCCCACTACCTCGGAATCGTCACCCTCGGACTCGCCCTCGGCTTCATCAACTGGATCACCAACGCCGACATCTCGGGCGGCGCCGACGGCATCTCCGGCATCCCCGTGCCCACCCTGCCCGGCATCGACCTGTCCAGCGAATACCTCTACTACTACCTCGAGGCCCTGGTCTTCGCCGTCGGCCTCGTCTTCGGACTCTTCGTCGTCCACACCTCGCTCGGCCGCCGGCTGCGCGCCATGCGCGACGACTCCCTGGCCGCGGGCGCGATGGGCGCCGAGATCCCGCTCCTGCGCATGACCGCCTTCCTCCTCGCCAGCCTCTACGGCGGACTCGCCGGAGTCCTCTACGGCGGCCTCATCCGCTACGTGGCGCCCGAGACGTTCTCCATCAGCAACATGTTCATCCTCCTCGCCATGGTCATCATCGGCGGCCGCCGCTCCCTCGTCGGCTGCGTCATCGGCGCCATCGGCCTCACCCTCGTCCGCGAATGGCTCTCCGACTTCTCCACCTACGCCCAACTCGGCTACGGAGTCGTCGTCGTCCTCATGGTCGTCTTCGCCCCCACCGGAGTGGCCGGCATCCCCGCCCGCGTCCGCTCCCTCTACCACCACCGGCGCGGCCACCGGACCGCGCGCGCCGAACTACGTGCCTTCACCCCGTACGAACCGGTGCGGGCCCCGGCACCTGCCGCGCTGTTGCGCATCGACTCGGTCAGCAAACAATTCCGCGGCCTGCGCGCCCTTGACTCCGTCTCGCTCACCGTCGACAGCGGGGAGATCCGCGGCATCGTCGGCCCGAACGGTTCCGGCAAGACCACCCTGTTCAACGTCATCAGCGGCTTCTACCGGGCCACCTCCGGCCGCGTCCACTTCGCCGACGCCGACACCACCACCGCCCGCCCCTACGCCCTGTCCCTGGCAGGCATGGCCCGCACCTTCCAGAACCTGCGCCTGTTCGGCCAGTTGACCGTCCGGGAGAACGTCCTCGTCGCTCTCGACCGCACCCGCACCCACGCCATCTGGCGCTACGCACTGTGGCAGCCCGGAGTCATCCAGCAGGAGCGGCGCCTGCGCACCCAGGCGGACGACATCCTCGAACGTTTCGGCCTGGTCGACTTCGCCGACGCTGACCCGACATCACTTCCCTACGGCATCCAGCGCCGCATCGAGATCGCCCGCGCCATGGCGAGCGGCCCACGGCTGCTGCTGCTCGACGAACCGGCCGCCGGACTCAACGGCGAGGAGGTGCAGCAACTCGTCCGCATCGTCCGCTCGATCCGCGACAGCGGCACCACCGTCGTCCTCATCGAGCACAACATGGGCCTGGTCATGTCGTTGTGCGAAAAGGTCACCGTCCTGTCCAGCGGAAAGATCATCGCGGAGGGAACACCTCAGGACGTCGTCGCCACCCCCGAGGTGATCGAGGCCTACCTGGGCGACACCGAACTCAGCGACCTCCAGCCCGAGCGACCCGCGCAGAGCGCACGGCCGCACCACGCCGAGGAGGCGACATCGTGAACTCCACCCCCCTGGGGCCGGCGCCCCGGCTCACCGTGGACGACCTCAGCGTGCACTACGGAGGCGTCTGCGCCGTCAGCAACATCGGCTTCACCGTGGAACCCGGCCAGTCCGTGGGGATCATCGGCGCCAACGGTGCCGGCAAGACCTCCACACTCAAAGCCCTCATGGGACTCGTCCCGCGCAGCAGCGGCCGCATCACACTGGGCGAGACAGACCTTTCCAAGGCCAAGGCCCGCGACATGGTCCGCCACGGCATCGGCTACGTCCCCGAGGGCCGGCACGTCTTCGCCGGCCTGCCCGTGGAGAAGAACCTCCTCCTGGGCGCGTACGCCCGCGCCTGGAACAAGGAGGTGCACCAGCAGCTCGACGAGATCTACGACCTCTTCCCCGTCCTCGGGGAGATGAGGCACCGACTCGCGGGCGCACTCTCCGGCGGTCAGCAGCAGATGCTCGCGATGGGCCGGGCTCTCATGAGCAGACCGCGCCTGCTCATCCTGGACGAACCCTCCATGGGGCTGTCGCCCAAACTGGTCGGCAGCATCCTCGACGTGCTGCTCAAGCTGCGGGACGAGGGCTTGAGCCTGCTGTTGGTGGAGCAGAACGCGAAACTGACCTTCGGAGCGACCAGCCATTGCGTCGTCATGGAGAACGGCGAGGCAGCCATGACCGGCAGCTCGGCCGCACTCAGCCACGACCCCCGCGTGCGTGAGGTCTACCTGGGCCTGTGACCCGCTGAGACACCTGAGCACGACGGCTTCACGTGAAAGGATCGTCACCGCATGACGGACCGTTGGGACCACGAGACAGATCTGCTTGTCCTCGGCTCCGGCGCGGGTGGCCTCGGCGCGGCGGCCGTCGGTGCCCAGGAGGGCCTCGGCGTCCTTGTGCTGGAGAAGACCGAGTGGCTCGGCGGTACCACGGCCTACTCAGCCGGAACCGCCTGGATTCCGGGCCACCGTCGCCAACAGGATCCGGCGGCCGACACCGAAGCGGCCCGCAGCTACCTCGACACCCTGATCGGAGACCGTGCCCCCCGATCCCTGCGCGAAAGCTACCTCGCTCACGGACCCGAGACGCTCGATTACCTGGAGAAGCAGCTCGGCATGGGGTTCTGGCACTCCGAGGCCGCGGTCGACTATCACCCCGACATACCCGGCTACGGCGTCGGCCGCGCCCTGGAACCCCATACCTTCGACGGCCGCGCACTGGGCCGGGCCGGATTCGCCCGCATCCGGCTCCCCGTCCCGGAGTTCGCCCTTCTCCGCGGCACCCTCATGGTCCGCCGCTCCGAGGTCGACCAGCTGCTCAGAATCTACGACGGAGCACCGCGCGGCGTCCTCCTGGCCCTGCGCCTCGGCCTGCGCTGGGCGCGGGACCGGGCGGCCGGCTGGCCCCGCGGAACCCGCCTGACCATGGGTAACGCCCTCGTCGCACGGCTCTACCACGAACTCTTGCGCCGCCGCGGCGACATCTGGTTCACCGCCCGTGCCACTGAGCTCATCACCGACGCCTCGCACGCTGTGATCGGCGCGGTCGTCTCGTACCAGGGCCGCACCATCCACGTACGCGCCCGCAGAGGTGTCGTCCTGGCCACCGGCGGCTTCCCCGCCGCGGCCGAGCTGCGCACCGCTCATCTTCCCGCGCCCGCACCGCGGTTCACGCGGGCAGCCGAGAGCGCTACCGGCGACTCCTTCGCTCTCGCCCGCGCGGTAGGTGGCACGCTCGGCGCACCCGATGCCGACAACGCCCTCTGGTTCCCCAGCTCCACAGGCCGTCGCCGGGACGGTTCCACCGCTGTCTTCCCGCACATCTGGGACCGCGCCAAGCCCGGCATCATCGCCGTCGACGCGGCCGGCCGCCGCTTCACCGACGAGTCCGCCTCGTACCACCACTTCGTGCGGGCCATGTACAGCGGACATGCGTCCGTGCCCACGATCCCCGCGTGGCTGGTGACCGATGCCCGGGCACTGAAGAAGTACGGCCTCGGCATGGTCCGCCCGCACATCGGCCGACGCTCCCTCGAGCGACACATATCCTCGGGTTACCTGCGTACAGGGCACACACTGCGAGACCTCGCCGCGGCCGCCGGCATCGACGCCCAGGGTCTCCAGCACACGGTCGCCGAGAGCAACCGCGCCGCACGGACGGGCGTTGACGAGCTGTTCGGCAGAGGGGCGAGCCCCTACGGGCGTCAGTTCGGCGACCCCCACCATGCCCCGAACGTCAACCTCGGCCCGATCGAGAGGGGCCCCTTCTACGCGCTCGCGGTCGTCCCCACCCCGCTGGCCACCTCGCTGGGCCTGCGTACGAACGCGGAGGCGCAGGTCCTCGATGACGTCGACGCACCGATCTCGGGTCTCTACGCCTGCGGCAATGATGCCCATTCCATGGCGGCTTCGGAGTACCCCGGGGCAGGTTGCCAGATAGGTTCCGGTCTGGTCTTCGGCTACCTTGCCGCACGGCACGCGGCTCGCTCGCCCTCGACCTCGCCGGCGAAGCCGCAGTAGACACCGAGGTGGGTCACGTCCCCCGGCTTCGCTTCTGGTGATCGGGTGGGACGCCGACCGGGGTAGAGAGTCGGAATGACGACATACGCGTTTCGGCCCGAGGTCGGCCATCAGCTGGAAATTCCCTTGTCGAGCGAGCCGGTGAAGGCCGCGGCTCAGCTCAAGGGGCGTCTGGAAGAGCTGAAGCTGACGTATGACCATTTCCAGGTGAGTGTCGAGGGGGCCACGGTGACCGTGGCCGGTGACGCGGCCGTCCAGGAACAGAAGGAGAAGATTCTCCTGGCGCTGGGCAATGTCTTCGGAGTGGCCGAGGTCGAGGACCGGGTGAACTCCGGGCAGGAAGGGATCACTCCGCGTTTCGTCACTGTCCAGGAAGGCGAGACCCTCGACGACGTGGCCGAGCGTGTCTACCGGCACCCCGACGGCAGCCGCCTCCTGGCCGCCAACCGACCTCTCCTGACAGACGCACAGGCCGTGTACCCCGGCCTGGCCCTGCGGGCGCCCGCCTGAACAGCGGCTGCGGCCCGGCGGGACGACTCCACGTCTACGGGTACGTTCCTGCCATGTCCCTGCATCAAGTACGCCGCACCGCCCGTACACAGGATGACTCAATTGTTGAACAATCCAACTGCACAGCCGAAAGAAAACCTTGTGTGTGTGCGGCTATCACTGTTACATTCCCTGAACTTGTTCGACAAAGACTGTGACTTCCGCGAGGGGCTGGCGTGACCTGCCGATACCGCCATGAGCGGACGCATCCGTGGGCGGGATGAGTACGCCGGAGACCGGTGGGTCCGACTCCCCGGATTCCGTGGCGTCGAGCAGGTTCACGCAGGCATACCAGGACCTGCGCAACCTGATCGTCTCAGGTCACTTCCCGCCCAACGCCCGCCTCACGGAAGCGGAGTTGACGAGCCGGCTCGACGTCTCGCGGGGCACCGTACGGTCGGTCCTGGTACGGCTCGCGCAGGAGGGCTACGTCACCAGCGAGCCCAACCGAGGTGTGCGAACACGGGTGTTCACGATCGAGGAGGCGGCCGCCGTCCTCGAAGCGCGCGAGGTACTCGAATCGGCGCTGGCCGCGAAGGCCGCCATCCACGCGACCGAGTCGGAACTCGCCGAACTCACCGACATCTGCGGGCAGATGGGCGCCGCCGAGGACGCGCACGACGAAGCCGAGTACTCCCGTCTCAACAGACGTTTTCACCTGCACGTGCGGACCATGGCCCGCCAGCCCATCCTGTCCGGGTTCGTCGACGTCCTCGTCTACCCCTTGGTCATGCGACAGTTTCGCGACCTCACCCGCAGCCACCCGCGGGCGAGCTCGCTGAATGAGCACCGCGCCATCCTGGCGGCGCTGCTGACCCGCAACCCCGATGCCGCCGCGGCCACGATGCGGCACCATGTGGCCTCCGCCCGACGTGCGTTGCTGCTCAACACCCGGCCCGGCGACGAGGACGACGCCCCGGCCCGTGCGGCCGGTTGACCCTCGACCTCACGCACAGCGGAACCGCGCTCGGCATCGTCACCGGTGCCCGCTAGGGCTCGGCCTCACGAACGTGTCCGACAATCCCGCGCGGCAGAAGCTGATCGGCGAACTCGTCGAGCCGGACCGGCTCACCAACGCGATCGCGATCAACTCCACCTGCATCAACACGGCTGCGCACCGCGGAGATGTTCCCGGCCGAGCGTGAGGGGCGCGGGCAGAGGCTGCTCGGCCGCGCCTCCCGGTGGCGGCCCCAGCCGCGCGGAACCGGCCACTGATGTTCGGTACCCGGACACGTCTTCCAGGTCTCAACTGGCCTTTGTCCGACAGTCCTTGCTGGTCGTGGGCCCCCGTTCCTGTGAATAGCAGCTTCTTCCTGCACACTTCTTGTGCCGCCCTGGGGGTGGTGTTACGTTCCACTCGAAGGTTGTCGGACAATCTCAACGGCGTGAGCACTCGCCGGAGATTGCACCAGCAGAAGAAACCAGCCGCCTTCGATGCCCCTTCGCGTGCATCGGACGTACCACTGTCACTGCACCGCCACCCACGAACGCCGCCACAGTTGCGAGCGCACGGCCCCGCTTCAGCTTCCCGCTGGGAGGAGGCCGAGGAGACAGATATGTCGACCACACAGCGCGACTCCCACCCGGAGGCACTCCGTCTCGACGACGTCACCCTGCAGTTCCCCGGCACGCACCGGCCGGCGATCGAGGACGTGTCGTTCAAGGTCGATCGAGGCAGAGTCGTCGCCGTGATCGGGCCCAGCGGTTGCGGGAAGAGCACCATCCTCAACCTCGCCGCAGGACTGCTCACCCCCACCCAGGGACAGGTTCACTACGCCGGTGAACCGGTCACGACCGTCAACTCGGATGCGGCATACGTGACCCAGCAGTCACACCTGCTGCCCTGGTTGAGCGTCCGGGCCAACATCGGCCTCGCGCTCAAGTTCCGCAGGGTCGCCAAGGAGGAGCGCGAGGAGCGCATCGCCGACTGGGTGAAGCTCGTCGGCCTGACCGGCTTCGAGAACCACTTCCCCCGGGAGCTGTCGGGCGGCATGCAGAAGCGCTGCGCAATCGCACGGGCGCTGATCTACAACCCGTCCATCGTGCTGATGGACGAGCCGTTCGGGCCGCTCGACGCCATCACCCGGCTAGAACTGCAGCAGGAACTGCTCAACATCTGGCACGAGCAGAACGGGACCCTGATCTTCGTCACGCACGACCTCAACGAGGCCATCTACCTGGCCGACGAGGTCATCGTGATGTCCAAGGGGCCCGGCACGATCCGCCGCGTCATCCAGGTCCCCTTCGAGCGCCCGCGCCAGATCGGCTCGCTCGTCGAGTCGCCCGAGTTCGCGGAGCTCTACAACGACCTCTGGAGCCTGTTCGCCGCCGAGCGGAAGACCGCCGCGTAGCGCGGCCGAGGCCCCTCCCGGGCCGGCCCCCGTCACCGGAGCCCGCCGCCGTGGCTCCGTCACCACGTTGTCCCGCAGGTCGGGGCGTCATGCCCGCTGCTCCGGCATGTCCTCCCGTTCCGGCATGCCCTTCTCCGCCATGACGCGCACACCTGCCGCGAGTGAGGTTCACCGCTTTGATATCGATCACGGAAGAGATCTCCGTACCGAGTCCGCCCGACCGGGTCTGGGAGGTCGTCTCCGACCCCGCGGCCGTCGTCTCCTGCATCGGCGGCGCCGCGCTCGGGCCGTCGCACGACGACGGATCCTTCGACGGGACGCTGGCCATCAGATTCGGCGGCCTGCGCGTCACGTTCGCCGCCCGCGTCTCCCTCGACCTGGACGAACCCGCCCACGAGGGCCGCCTCAACGCCCGCGGCGCGGACGGCCAGGGCGCCACCAGGTTCAGTGCCGGCGCCACGTTCCGGGTCGTCGAGGGGGAGACTCCCGGCACCTCGCGTGTCTTCTGCGACGGAGAGATCAAGCTCAACGGCAAGCTCGCCAAACTGATCGAGTCGGGCGCCGGGATGGTGGTCTCCCGGATGACCAAGGAGTTCACCGGCCAGCTGGTCGAGAAGTGTGCTCCGCGACCGGCCGAACCGGTGACCGCGGTCTCCGCCGCACCGGACACGTCGACCTCCGGCGACACACAGACGGTTCGGCCCCGCCCGACCGGTCTCTTCGCCCGACTGCGCGCGTGGTGGACGGCTCGGCGCCCCGCCCGACAGGAGCAGTCGGCGCAAGTGACGCGGCCGGCGCCGCCCGCGAAGAACAGCTCCGACGAACCACTCGACCAGGGGGGCCGTCGATGACAACGTCCAGGTTCAACAAGGTGATCGACGCGCTGGCCGCGGGGGAGCACGTCCTCGCGACCTTCTCCGCCGCGGAACCGACCGCCGCGATCGAGCTGAGCACCTCGGACTACGACGCCGTCGTGTTCGAGATGGAGCACAAGCCCTGGGACATCAACGCGCTGAAGGACAGCTTCCAGTACCTGCTGAACAGGCGCCGCGTCTTCGAGGCCCAGAGCCTTGCCCCGGACGTCACCCCGCTCGTGCGGATCCCCGCCAACGGCGCGGAGAAGGCGCAATGGCACGCCAAACAAGCCCTCGACCTCGGGGCGTTCGGCATCATCTGGCCGCACATCTCCACGGTGGACGAGGCCCGCAACGCCGTCGCCGCCTGCCGCTACCCCCGGCTGCCCGACGCCCCGCTCCACGAGCCCGCCGGGCTGCGCGGCGACGGACCGCACGCGGCGACGCGCTACTGGGGTGTCTCCAACACCGAGTACTACACGAGGGCCGACGTGTGGCCGCTCGCCCCGGACGGAGAGATCCTCGTCGGTCTCATGATCGAGGACCAGCTCGGCATCCAGAACCTCCCCGACATCCTCGACCAGGTCCCGGGCATCGGACTGGTCCTGATCGGAGAGGGCGACATGAGCCAGGAACTCGGCTTTCCCCGCCAGTACGAGCACCCCCGTGTCCTGGAGTGCAAGCGGCGGATCCTCGGCATCTGCGCCGAACGCGGTGTCGCCGTGGGCCACCCGCACGTCACCGCCGACAACGTCAAGCAGGTCCTCGACGACGGCTACCGGTTCCTCATGTCGTCCCCGGTGCGCACCTACCCCGGCCTGCGCAAGGCCCGGGAGTTGACCGGCCGCGCGTGACGGGCCCCGCGCCCGCACCACGCGACCGCACCGCACCGCATCACATGTCTCGGAGCAACTCATGATCATCGACAGTCATGGCCACTTCACCACGGCGCCGCCCGCACTCGGCGCCTGGCGGGAGAGGCAGATCCGCGCCTACGAAGAGTCCGGCGCCCGGGTCTCACCCGACGAACTGCGCATCGGCGACGACGAGATCCGTACCGCCATCGAGAACGGTCAGCTGAAGCTGCAGACCGAGCGCGGCACCGACGTCACGCTCTTCTCGCCGGGCGCGGGGAAGATGGCCCACCACTACGGCGACGAACGCACCAGCCTCGACTGGTCGCGCGTCAGCAACGACTTGATCGCCCGCGTCTGCGCCCTCTTCCCCGAGAGGTTCGTCGGCGTGTGCCAGCTCCCGCAGTCCCCGGGCGACGCGCTGCCCGCCTCCGTGCGCAACTCGGTCGACGAACTGGAGCGCTGCGTCGCGGAGTCGGGCTTCGTCGGATGCCTGCTCAACCCGGACCCGTCCGACGGCTACTACCAGGCGCCGCCGCTCACCGACCGCGTCTATTACCCGCTCTACGAGAAGATGGTCGAGCTCGACGTCCCCGCGATGGTCCACGTCGCGATGTCGAGGAACCCGGCGCTCCAGGGCACCTGCGCCCACTACCTCGCAGGCGACACCGCCGCGTTCATGCAGCTGTGCGAGTCGGACCTGTTCACGGACTTCCCGACGCTGCGGCTGATCCTGCCGCACGGCGGCGGAGCCGTCCCGTACCACTGGGGCCGCTACCGCGGCATGATGCAGGACCGCGGTCGGCCGCCGCTGGAGGAGTCGATCCTGCGCAACGTCAGCTTCGACACCTGCGTGTACCACAAGCGCGGCATGGAACTGCTGCTGGACATCATCCCCGCGGCCAACGTGCTGTTCGCCTCGGAGATGATCGGCGCCGTCCGCAGCGTGGACCCGGAGACCGGGCGGCGGTTCGACGACACCAAATACACCCTCGACTCCATCGAGAGCCTGAGCGATGCCGACCGGCAGGCGATCTACGGAGGCAACGCCCTGCGGGTCTTCCGACGGCTCGAAGGCGTCCTGAAGTCGCGGGCGACAACCGCGGCGAACGTGAAGGAGCTCCAGAAGTGAAGGTCTACGAAGCACTCGCCGAGGCATTCGTCCGGGAGGGCACCAGCGACGTCTTCGGCATGATGGGCGACGCCAACATGCACTGGATGGCAGCGCTCGCCGATCGCGGGGTGCGCCTCTACGAGGTGCGCCACGAGGGTTCGGGACTCGGTATGGCCGACGGCTGGGCCCGCGGCGCCGGGCAGCCGGGTGTGGTCACCACCACCAGCGGCCCCGGCGTCTCGCAGCTGGCCACCTCGATGATCGTCGCGAGCCGCGCGGGCACCCCGCTGGTCGCGTTCTGCGGGGAGACCGCGCTGGGCGACGAGAGCGCGACCCAGTACCTCGACCAACGCCGCTTCGCCGCCGCCATCGAGTGCGACTTCCTCCACGTGACCCGGCCGGAGAACGCCCAGGAGGCCGTGCGTCAGGCCTTCTACCTGGCACGGACCGAGTCCAAGCCCGTCATGATCAGTGCCCCGTTCGACGTCCAGGTCGCCGAACTCGACGACTACGACGAGGACTACACACCCTCCACCGCCCTGATCGAGAAGTCCCGGCTGCTGCCGGACCCGGCCAAGGTCCAGGCCGCCTGCGATGTGATCCAGGACGCCAAGCGGGTGGTGATCATCGCCGGCCGCGGCGCCCGCAAGTCGGACTCCGGTGAGCAGATCCTCACTCTTCAGGAGCGCACCGGCGCCCTGCTGGCCACCACGCTCCAGGCGAAGAACTGGCTGTGCGACCGCACCGACTTCCACGTCGGTCTCTCCGGCCTGTTCGGCGACAAGGTCTCGATGGAGCTGCTCCAGGAGGCCGACTGCGTGGTCGCGGTGGGCGCCAGCCTGAACCACTACACCATCGAGAGCGGCTACCTCTATCCGGAAGCCAAGTACATCCAGATCGACACGGCCCCGCACCTGGTGATGGGCAACGGCAGGGGCGCGGACTGCTACCTCCAGGCCGATGCGGTCACCGCGCTCACCGAGCTGGCCCAGGAGCTGGAGAGGCGCTCCGTGCGCATCGAGGGTTTCCACACCGACCAGGTCAGGCAGCACCTGACCGGCCGCGTCCAGCAGCCCGCGTACGTGCACGAACCCGGACGGCTCGACCCGCGCGAGGCGATCTGGATCCTCGACCACGAACTCCCCGGCGAGATGGGCCTGGTCCTGGGCAGCGGCCACCAGACCGACTTCGGCACCATGCTCTTCCAGCGCTCCCGCGAGGTGCTCTCCAACTACGGCATGTTCGGCGCGATCGGCCAAGCCCCGCTGATCGCCATGGGCCAGATGGTCGCGCAGGGCAACAAGCCCGGGTTCGTGGTCGAGGGCGACGCCAGCTTCCTCATGCACCTCTCCGAGTTCGAGACGGCGTGCCGCTACGACATCCCGCTCCTCGTCGTCGTCATGAACGACCAGGGTCTCGGCGCCGAGTACCACAAGGCGAGGGCCAAGGGCCTCGACCCGGACCTCGCCACCATCTCCACCCCCGAACTGGGCACGGTCGCCCAGGCGTTGGGCGGCGGCGGAGCCACGGTCCGCACCGTGCAGGAGCTGCGGAACGCGCTGGCCGAGTACGTCCGCAGCCCCCGGCCCACCGTCATCGACGTCCGCATCACACGTGAGGTGCTGAGCACTCCGTACCGGCGCATCCAGTACGGCGAGGACGTGTGAGCGACATGAGCGCGACACACCTACCGACACCGCTGACCGTGCTGCTGGGCAACCACGCGCACACCCGGCCGCTGAAGGACGGCACTGTCCCCGTGGACGGGGTGGACTGCCGCTTCCTGGAGTCCGCCCCGCTGCCGCCGGCCTTCGCGCGGATGGTCCGTCACCTGGCCTACGACATCTGCGAGCTGCCGATGGCCACGTATCTCCAGGCCCGGGAGGCAGGTGTCCCGGTGACGCTGCTGCCCGTGGTGCTGGTGGGCGGTACCCACCACCGCTCGCTGACCCGGCTGCCCGAAGGTCCGGAGGTCAGCCCCGCCGACCTCGTCGGCCGGCGCGTGGGCGTGCGCTCGTACGGCCAGACCACCGGCCTGTGGGTGCGCGGCTGGCTGCGGGAGGAGTACCGGGTCGAAGCGTCGGACGTCACCTGGGTGACCACCGAGGACGCCCATGTCGCCGAGTACGTCGACCCGCTCAACGTGGAGCGCTCGCGGGCCGGGCGGGTCGTGGACCTGTTGCGTTCCCGCGACGTCACCGCCGCGGTGCTCGGCCCGAAGGCGATCGGCGGGCAGGGCGCGGGCCTCGTCCCGCTCGTGGCCGACGCCGAGAAAGCCGGTCTCGCGTGGACCGAGCGGCACGGCACGATCCCGGCCAACCATCTGCTGGTGGTGCGCGACGACGTGCTGCGCGCGAACCCGGACGCCGTGCGCGCCTTCCACCAGGCGCTCAAGCAGTCGATCGCGGCGACCGCGGGGGAGCGCGACGGCTCGCCCGCCGGGCGTGCGGTCGCGGCCGGGTGGAGCACGGCGCTGACCGCCTGCCTGGAGATCGCCGGACGGTACGCCGGAGAGCAGGGCCTCATCGCGGGGCCGGTGGATGTCGCCGCGATCGAGCGGCGGACGGCCTTCCTCGACGGATGAACAAGCGGACAACCGGGTGCGCCGCAGGCCGGTCGCGCCCGTGACGGGACATCGAGAGGAGGAGCAGCGATGAGAGAGCCGGTAGGGCTGCGCAAGCGGGGCAACCCGCCCACCCGCAAGCCGGAGACCTGGACGCCGGACCTGCTCGAGAAGGTCGCCTGGCGTGTGCAGGCGGCGAACGAGCCGTTCCGCGGAGTGACCACGCCGGAGGGTGTGCGCCCGGGACTGTTCCCGCTGCGCTCGACCGGCGCGGACGTCCGCCCGGTGTACAGGGCGGCGGAGGAGTACCTGGCCGGGCTCACGGAGAAGCAGCTGGCCGAGGGCCGCTTCCCGATGGACGACGTGAGCTGGCGGCACTGGAACAACGGCGCCCGGTACTTCCTGCGCCACGGCATCTGCCTGGAGGAGTTCGACGACGCGGGGCGGCAGCGGGCCCTGGCCGTCATCGCGGCGAGCCTGAGCGCCGACGGCTACCGGCAGATGGTCGACCTGATGCGGCTCAACCTCACCATCGGCGAGCTGAGCGACAACACGTACGGACTCAACGAATGGCTGTACTGGTTCTCCCTGTACGGGGAGCCGGAGAGCGGCGGCCCGTGGGGCTGGCAGCTCGACGGCCACCACGTCAACATCAACTGCGTCTACGTCGGCGACCAGATGGTCCTCACCCCCACCTTCCTCGGTGCCGAACCGGTGATCGCCGGGTCCGGCACGTACGCGGGGACGGTCGCCTTCCGGGGCGAGGAGGCGCTCGGGCACGAGCTGTTCACTCAGCTCGACGGCGGGCAGCGGGAGCGGGCCGTCATCGCGGAGACACTGCCGGCGGAGCTGTTCGCCGGCGCCTTCCGGGACAACCTCGAACTCGACCACCAAGGGCTGCGACTGAGCGACCTGGCCCCCGGACAGCGCTCCACCGCGCTGCGACTCCTCGGCCTGTACGTGAACCGGGCCGGGGACCCCCACGCCCGGGCGCGCATGGACGAGGTGCTGGCCCATGAGGGCGACACGCGCTTCGGGTGGGCCGGCGACCCCGACGGCACCTTCTACTACCGCTTCCACAGCCCGGTCATTCTCGTCGAGTTCGAGCACATGGCCGGCGTGCTCTTCGACAACGACTATCCCTCGCGCCGGCACATCCACACCGTCGTTCGCACGCCCAACGGCAACGACTTCGGGATCGACCTGCTGCGGCAGCACCACGAACGGCACCACAAGCAAGGAGAAACGCGATGAGGTTGGTTCTCGGCCGCGACGATCTCGCGGCGGCCGCGCTGTCGGCGGCCCGCGAGGCGGGAGCGGAGCCGGAGCGGGTCGGCGTCACCCCGGTGCACAAGGCCTCCAGCGGCTTCGTGAACCGCTTCGACGCCGACCTGTGCGAACTGGCGATCGTGACGGTGCTGCAGGCCGTCGCCCACGGCAGACCGGTCCTCCTGCTGCCGGTCACCACGCTCGGCCGCCACCAGCACCAGACCCTGGTCACCCTCGGCGAGCTGTCGGTCGCCGACGTGGAGGGGCACAGCGTCGGAGTCCGCGCCTGGAGCCAGACCACCGGCGTGTGGGTACGCGGGTTCCTCACCGAGCAGTACGGGATCGATCTGCGCAAGGCCGACTGGACGACCTACGAGGGACATCACGTCGAGGGCGCCGAGGACCCGTCCTGGGTCACGCGCGCGCCGCAGGGGAGCAGACTGCCCGCGGACTTCCTCGACGGCCGGGTCGACTTCGGGATCATGGGCAACGAACTGCCCGCCGACGACCGCATCCGCACCGCCGTCGTCGGCGCCCGCGAGGCCGCCGAACAGTGGTCGAGGGACCAGGGGTTCATCCCGGTCAACCACGTGGTCGGCCTCTCCGAGGCGGCCGCCGCCGAGCACCCCGCCGCCGTCCTCGCCGCGTACGACGCGATGCGCGCGGTGCTCGCCGCGAAGGAGGAGGGCGGCCCGGTCGCCCTGCATCCGGTCGGTTTCGAGGCACTGCGCGGTGCGTTCACCAAGGCCGCCGCCTACGCGCTGGAACAGGACGTGATCCCACGCGCCGTGGACTACGACGAGCTGGTCGAGCGGACCTGCGCCGCGCTGGGCGTCACAGCGGAGCGCCTCGGCGGCTGAGACCGCATCACGGACCGCCACACCGGATACAGAGAAAAGCGAAGGACAGGCATGGACAAGCTCACTGTGGTCGTCGGAGAGTTCCCGCACGCGCGCCCGCTGCTGGACGGCGACGTCGGCATGGACGGCTACGCCGTCGATCCGGTGGAGGTCAAGCCGGTCATCGGCGCCTACCGGCGGATGATCCGGGACCTGGAGTTCGACGTCTGCGAACTGGCGCCGGTCTCCTACCTGATGGCGCGCCAGGCGGGGATACCTCTCACCGCCGTACCGGTCTTCCTCAACCGCCGTTTCCACCACGGCGACGTGCAGTGCGCCGCGGACTCCGGCATCCGCGTCCCGCGCGACCTGGAGGGACGCCGCGTCGGCGTGCGCGCCTACTCGGTGAGCACCGGTGTCTGGGTGCGGGGCGTGCTCCGTGACGAGTACGGCGTGGACATCGACAAGATCACCTGGGTCGTGGACGACGAAGACCACATCGAGGGCCGCGCCCCGGCCAACGTCGAGCGGGTCACCGACGGCCGCTCCCTCGGTGAGCTGCTGCGCGCCGGCGAGATCGACGCCGCGCTCACCGGCAACGCCGGAACCGGCCGGGCGGGCGCGCCCCAGGCCGGCTGGACAGCGGCGGCCGACCCGGAGCCGGCCGGCGACGCGGGCCCCTACCCGCTCTTCCCCGAGGCCGGCACGCTCGCCGTGGACCACCACCTGCGGACCGGCGTCTACCCGCTGCACTCGCTGATCTCGGTCCGCTCCGAGCTCGTCGAAGGCGACCCGGCCCTGCCCGGCAAGCTGTACGCGGCCTTCGCCAGGAGCAAGCGCCGCCACCTCGCCGACCGGCCCGACTGGGCGGCGGTGCCCCGCCTGGCCCGCCAGGGGCGCGCCATCGGCGCCGACCCCGTCCCGTACGGCATCGCGGCCAACGAGCCGAGCCTGCGCGCGATGGTGCGGTTCGCCCGGCACCAGGGGCTGCTGGACACGGACTTCCCCGACGACCCGCACGCGCTGTTCGCCGCGGGCGACTACCCGGACGCCTGAACCCCGGCCGGCCGCACCGCACACACCGAAGAACCAGGGAGCACACACCGTGGACGTCGTCGACGCACACTGCCACATCATCTCCGAAGACCCGACCGCCTACCCCAAGGCCCCGATCGGGGGCAAGCAGTCGGCCTGGGCCGCAACCCGGCCCGTGACCGCCGAAGGCATGGTCGCCCGCATGGACGAGACCGGCATCGACCAGGCCGTCCTCGTCCAGGCCACCACGAACTACGGCTACGACAACTCCTACGTCCTCGACAGCGGACGGCGGTGGCCGCAGCGGTTCGTCGCCGTCGGCACCGTCGACCCGCTGCGTCCGGACGCCGCCGCGAACCTCAAGGTCGCGGCCGGCGAGGGCGGCCTCGCCGGCGTGCGGCTGTTCACCAGCGGCAGCACGGTGCCCACGCAGGGCGAATGGTTCGTCGCCCCGGAGACGTTCCCCTTCTGGGAGCAGGCCGGGGAGCTGGGCCTGCCGGTCTGCCTCCAGATGCGGCTGGGCCCGGCCACCAGGCAACTGGTCGAACTCCTGGAGCGGTTCCCAGGCGTCACCGTCCTCCTCGACCACATCGGCTACCCCGACATCGCCGCCTCGCCCGCCGCAGCCGGAACCGAGGTCGCGGCGCTCGCCGCCCACCCGGGCCTGCACCTCAAGCTCACCCACCGCAACCTCGAACGGCTCCAGGACGCCGGGGAGCGGGCCGGTGACTTCCTCGGACCGGTCGTCGAGGCGTTCGGCGCTCAGCGGATCGCGTGGGGCTCGAACTGTCCGGCCGCCGAACAATCCCTGCCCGACCTGCTCGCCCTCGCTCAGGAAGTCCTCGCGGGGCTGCCCGAACACGACCGGGAGGCGATCTTCGCGGGCACCGCCCGGCGCCTGTACCCCTCCCTGGGGCACAGGAGCTGACCTGCCATGCCGTCAGTTACTGTTCCCGCCTCGATTTCCCTCAGCACGGACGACGAAGGCGGTCAAGGTGGACAGCGACAGTATCGGTGCCGCACACGGGACGAAGGCGACGGGCACCCGCTACAGCCATGCCTACGAAGGGCTGCGCTCCCTGCTGCTGTCCGGGAGCATCGCGCCCGGCACACGACTGACCGAAGCGGACCTCACGCGCATGTTCGACGTGTCGCGGAGCACCATGCGCACCGCGCTGGCGCGGCTGACCCAGGAGGGCTACGTCACCAGCGAGGTCAATCGCGGGGTGCGCACCCGGAGCTTCACCGCCGAGGAGGCGGCGGACATCCTGGAGGCCCGGGAGATCCTGGAGGCAGCGCTCGCGGGCAAGGCGGCGGAACGCGCCACGGCCGCGGAGATCGAGGAGCTGCGCGTCACCGTCCACGAGATGGAGGAAGCGCAGTCACGCGGCGACCAGGACGCCTACTCGCGGTGCAACCGGCGCTACCACCAGCAGATCAAGCTGGCCGCGCACCAGCAGACGCTGGCCCGCGCCTACGACACCCTGCTCTACCCGCTGGTGATGCGGCAGTACCGCAACCTGTCCGCACAGCACCCGAGGACCGGCTCGCTGGAGGAGCACCAGGCCATCTTCCTCGCCGTCGTCACCCGCAACCCCGACGCGGCCAACGCCGCGATGCGCCATCACGTCGGCTCCGCCCGCCGGGCGCTGCTGCTCGACAAGTCCCCACTGCCGCCCGTCAGCTGACGGGCGGCCGGGGCGGAGAGGACCGAATGGGCCGCCCCACAGCGGACACCGAAGCAGGACCCGTCGAAGGCGTCGCCTGCCGGGACCGCGCCGTCACCGTCTTCCGCGGCATCCCCTACGCCGCACCGCCCGTCGGCGACCTGCGCTGGCGGGCACCGCGGCCGCCGGCGCGCTGGGAGGGGGTCCGGCAGGCCGACCGGTTCGGGCCCATGTGCCCGCAGACACCGACCGAGGCCGCCGCCACCGGCGTCGACGTGCCGATGAGCGAGGACTGCCTCAACCTGAACGTCTGGACGGGCTCGGACCACCGCGGGGAGCGGCGCCCGGTCCTCGTCTGGATCTACGGCGGCGGCTTCCGCGAAGGCACGGGGGCACACCCCCGGTACGACGGCGAGCACCTGGCCCGCCGCGGCCTGACCGTGGTCACCTTCAACTACCGCCTCGGCGCCCTCGGCTTCCTCGCCACACCGGAGCTGAGCGGAGAGTCGGGGGAGGACTCCAGCGGCAACTACGGGCTGCTCGACTGCGTGGCCGCACTGCGCTGGGTGCGCGACAACATCGCGCACTTCGGCGGCGACCCGGACCGCGTCACCATCGCGGGCCAGTCGGCGGGCGCCGGCACGGTCAACTTCCTCGCCATGTCCCCGCTCGCCAATGGCCTCTTCCACCGGGCGATCGCGCAGAGCCACGCCCGCTACGCACGCGACCCGGAGTTGCGCTACCTGTCGACGTCCTACCGCTTGCCGGCCGACGCCGAGAGCGCGGGGAACCGTTACATGCGGGAGCACGGCGCCCGCAACATCCGGGAACTGCGGGCGCTGCACTGGCACAAGCTGATCGACGGCCACCAGCCGGTCGACTCCGGTGTCGAGACCGGCGGCCCGGCGGGTCCCCCGCTGTTTCGCCCCGTCGTCGACGGACGGGTGATCCCCGCGGGCTACGACACCACGTACACCAAGGGTCTGCAGAACGACGTCGACTACCTCACCGGGGGCAACCTCGACGAGAGCGGCGCGATCCCCGAGATCCTCGTCGCCGCAGTGCGCGGCGGGGGCCGCACCGTCCGGCCGGGCTCACCCCCGGTCCATGTCACGCTCGACCAGCACCGCACCGCGGCACGGCGCAAGTTCGGGCCGCTGGCCGAGGAGTACCTGCGGCTCTACCCGGCGGCCACGGACGACGAGGCGGCCCGGGCGAGCAGCGCCGCGGCACGCGACAACTCCCGGCTCTCCACGTACCTGTGGGGCGTCGACTGGAGCCGCCACACCACCCGCGGCGTGCACACGTACTTCTGGACCCACCGCCCCACCGCGCGGGAGTCCGCGCCGCGCGGCGCCTGCCACGGATCCGAGATCGACTACATCTTCGGCAATCCCGTGGGCGGCACCGGTTCCTGGAGCGACAAGGACCACGAGGTCGCCCGCACGCTCGGCTGCTACTGGACCAACTTCGCCGCCACCGGCGACCCCAACGGCCCCGGCCTGCCCCACTGGCCCGCGTTCGCACCGGACGAGGGCTCCGTCATGGAGCTCGGTGCGCGCTTCGGCCCCCTGCATGTCGCGGACCCGGTCCGCACCGACTTCTGGCTCCGCTTCTTCCGTACGCAACAGGCCTGGTGAACAAAGGAGTTCCCATGCGACACCGCACCACTGCACGAACCCTCGCCCTGACGTCGGCCGCACTGCTCGGCGCCACCCTGCTCGCCGCCTGCGGCGGCCAGGGGGAGGCCGAGGTCGGCGCCGACGGCAAGACCACCGTCTCGGTGGGCGTCAGCGGCAACGTCTTCGACCTGTCGATCCGCGTGGCGGAGGAGAACGGCTACTTCGACCGGCACGACATCAAGATCAAGTACGTGACGCTGAACGCCTCGACGGGCACATCGGCCCTGCAGTCGGGTTCGGTGCAGGTGCTCAACTCCAGCCCGACCAGCTTCCTGGCCGCCCTCTCCAAAGGGCTTCCGGAGATATCGATCGGCACGAACGGAGGCGGCAATCCGCTCGGCGTCGTCGTCAGCGACGAGTTCGCCGAGAAGCACCATCTGACCTCCGACACCCCGGCGGCCGAGGTGGCCCGGGCGCTGGCCGGTTCGACGGCCGGCGCCAGCTCCGCCAACACCAAGGCCGAGGCGGGCATCTTCCTCAAGGCCCACGGCGTCGACCCTGCCGAGTTGAAGTGGGTGTCGCTGCCCAACCCGGCCGCCGACAAGGCCGCCCTGGCCAAGGGCGAGGTCGACTGGTTCATCACCTCCGAGCCGATCCCGCTGCAGGTGCAGCACGAGGGGGACGGCGTGGTGGTCGCCGATCCGCTGAAGGTGCCGCAGTGGTCCTCCGCGGACGCCGGATACGGCCAGGCCGTCGTGGTGCAGAAGAGCTTCGCCAAGGCCAACACCGCCACGGTGAAGGGGTTCGCCGCCGCCGTCCAGCAGGGGACTGCCTACCTGGCCACGCACAAGTCCGACGACAAGGCGGTTCTCGCGGCGGCCCGCAAGACACTGCCGGGCGTGCCCGACTCGGTGCTGAGCGCCGCCGTCGCCCAGGTCGACTGGCCCAGGAGCGCCGCGCAGTCCGCCGCCGGCTGGAAGAGGACGACCGCGTTCGTCAAGGAGATCGGCGCGGTCGAGGACCCGGCCGTCACTGCCGCCGACTGGACCAACACCTACCTGCCGTGACCCGGCCGACCCCGATCGCAAGGAGCAGACCATGGCAACCGTCACCGGCAAGGCCGTGACCGAAACGGACACCGCGACACCACCCGCGAGGAGGACCGGCACCCGCCGGACCGGCACCGGCACCGTCATCGCGCTACGCCTCCTGGTCATCGCGGTCGCCCTCGTCCTGTGGCAGGTGATGAGCGGCACCGTCGTGCCCGAGTACGCGGTCAGCAAGCCCACCGACGTGTTCGACGCGCTCACCGGGATGCTCGGATCCGAGACCGGCTGGACCAACATCAAGGTGACCACGGTCGAGGTACTGGCCGGCTTCGGCCTCGGCGTCGCCGCGGGCACCGTGATGGGCCTGGTCCTCGGCTCGTTCCCGCTCCTGGGCCGGGTCCTCGAACCGTTGGTGGCCGCCCTGAACGGCATCCCGAAGATCGCACTCGCCCCACTCTTCCTCCTGTTCTTCGGCATCGGCCAGTGGTCGAAGATCACCATCGCGATGACCGGTGTCGCCTTCGTGGTCTTCTACAACATCTATCTCGGTCTGCGGCTGCGGGAACGCGAACTCGTCGAGGTCGTCCAGGTGATGGGCGGCCGCAAGCACCACGTCCTGGGCTATGTGACGATCCCGACGCTCGCCGCGCCGTTCTTCGCCGCACTGAAGACGGGCGGCCCGCTG
This sequence comes from Streptomyces sp. NPDC030991, assembly GCF_055571235.1. Lineage (NCBI taxonomy): Bacteria > Bacillati > Actinomycetota > Actinomycetes > Kitasatosporales > Streptomycetaceae > Streptomyces > Streptomyces sp. NPDC030991. The sequence continues at coordinate 93,130 of NZ_JBVIFR010000005.1, read as the reverse complement.
GCCATCCTGGGTGTCATCGGCGGCGAGTTCATCGCTTCCTCGGAGGGGGTCGGCCACGAACTGTTCACCGCCGCCCAGAACCTCGACGCGGCCGGCGAGTTCGCCGGACTGATCGTCCTCGTCGCGCTCACTCTCACCCTCAACGGCGTCCTGACAGCGCTCGACACCTACGCCCTCAAACGGCTCGGTCTGGCGGCCCGCCGCCGGCCGTGATCCGCCGCGCACCACGTCTCGCACCGACGAAGGGGCGCCCTCCCGGTCATCCGGTCAGGGCGCCCCCTCGTCGGTGCCGGGCACTCAGCGCGTGAGCACGTCCTGCGTCAGGTAGAGCGGCATCGAGTCCTCCCACTGACTGTCGGTCAGCATCCGCTTGTCGGAGCCGTCCGCCTTCATGCTGAAGATCTGCCCGTAGGGCTGGAACGTGTCGTCGTACAGCGCCGCCTCCTCACGGAAGCCGTACATGCCGCTGCTGTACAGAATGCGGCCGTCGGGGTTCCAGACCGCGTGTCCGTCGTTGGCGCCGCTGCTGGTGAGGACCTTGAGCCCGGTCCCGTCCGGCCTGATGGTGCAGACGTCGAAGTTGGTGGCGCTCGTCCTGCGGGTGAAGAGGATGAGCTTGCCGTCCTTCGACCAGTCGGGCAGGTTGTCCGGCTCGGTGGTCAGCACCGTGGTGGCACCGGTCCTGAGGTCGAGGACGCGCAGCCCCGACTCCTGCCCCCACACGCGGTAGACCAGGCGGTTGCCGTCCTGCGAGTAGCTGGGGAAGCCGGCGTTGACGGTGCCGTCCGTCAGCACCTGGTGCGAGCTCCCGTCACTGGGCACCCGCACCAGCACGGCATTGCTCGTCGCACGCTCCTGGAACCAGCCGCCCAAACCGAACGCGAGCCACTTGCCGTCCGGCGACCAGGCCGGCCGGAACGCTCCGGCCAGCCCCTTCGCGACCAGGACCGGGTCGAGCCCCGACGTGGCACTGTCGAAGACGACCTTCTGGTCCGAACCGTCGGGCCGCATGGTGACGATCGAGGAGTTCCCGAGCTGCTTGCTGGTGAGGGCGAGGCGCCCGGTGCTCGCCAGCACGGGGAACACGTCGCAGAAGCGGTACTCCCAGTCCGGGTCCCAGCTGTAGAGCGGCGCGTCGAGGGCGCGCGTGGTGTGGTCGAGCTTCTCGTAGATGACCGACGTCCCGTCGGGCGACCAGACCGGGGAGCGCAGGGCGCGCTTCACCGAGGGCAGCGTGCCCGACACATAGGCGAGGCCCTCATCGGTACCGCCCTTGACGAGGTAGCCGATCTCCGTGTCGTTCACATACTGCGGTGCGACCTTCAGATGCGCTCCCGACGTGTGCTCGATACGTGTGCCGCTCGCGACGTCCACCGAGACGATCTGGGACTCCACTGTCCCGATGGCCTCGGGTCGGTGCGCCCCCCAGGTACCCTCCACCGTGATCTCGTAGAAGACGATCCGGGAGCCGTCCGGGGACCACTTCGGTGAGCCGAGGCAGTACCCGTCCCGTGCGGCGACCTGACGGAATCCGGAGCCGTCGGGCCGGATGACGTAGATGGCCAGTTCTTGCGTGTGTTCCCAGCCCAGGCCGTTGTTGTGCCCCCGCCAGGACGTGTTGCGGTCGCTGGAGAAGGCGATCCACCGGCCGTCCGGTGACCAGGCCGGGCGGAAGTGGCCGTCGGGGCCGGCAGGGTCTCCGGCGAGGGCCGCGGAGCCGGTCAGGTTGGTGAGCTTCTTCGTGTGCGTGTCCAGCAGCCATATGTGGGTCCGGTGGTCCCCGCTCGTGGAAACGAAGGCCACTTTCGTGCCGTCGGGCGAGGGGACGGCCCAGTCGTTCATGGCGGAGCTGACGACCAGGGGCTTCACCCCTGATCCGTCGATGCCCGCGAGGTAGAGGCAGGAGTTGCCGTCGCCCCTCCGTTCGGAGGTGAAGTACACGCCGGTGCCGTCGGCGGAGAACCCGGCGTGGTATTCGAAAGCGGCGTCCTTGAGCAGCTTGCGCTCGTTCTTGCCGTCGGCGTCGCTGATGTACAGGGTCGAGGAGGAGGGCCCGATCCGGTTCATCAACAGCACGCCCTTCTTGCCCGAGGCGGCCGCGGCCACGGTGAACGGCGTGGGCAGCAGAGCCGCGCCGGCGGCGGCCGCGGAGGCGAGGAATGCTCGGCGCTTCATGTCAGGGGACATGGCGGGTGGAGTCCTTTCGAGGGGCCAGGGGTTCAAGGAGCCGGGGAGCCGGGGGCCAGGAGGCCGGGGAGAGGTGACCGCACATGAGGTGCGGCGGTTCTTCTGGCAGAGGTGTCAGGAGCGAGGCCGCGCGGGGACGGCCGTGCCGTGCCTGGAGCGGACGCGGACGCCGATGCAGTCGGGGGAGGGGACGGCGACGGAGGCGCCGGTGTCCGTGAGACGGCCTGACCGGGGATCGATTCGGAAGAGGTTGACGGTGTTGCTGGCCTCGTTGGCGACGAACATCCAGGGCCCGTCGGGGTGCAGGGTGAGGCTCCACGGGGTGGTGCCCGCGCAGGGCAGTCGCTGCACCTCGGTGAGCAGGCCGGTCGCCGGGTCGGCGGCGAAGACGACGAGGGCGTTGTCCCCGCGGTTGGACGTGTAGACGTAGCGGCCGTCGTGGCTCAGCGCCAGTTCGGCGGCGCTCGTCGTGCCGGTGTGGCCGGGCGCGTTCGTCGTCAGCAGCTGACGGGACGTCAAGGTGCCGGACCGTGACTCCCACCGCAGGGTCTGGATGTCCGCGGTCAGTTCGTCGAGCAGGTAGGTGGTCCGGCCGTCCGGGTGGAACGCCAGGCGTCGCGGGCCCGAACCGGCCGCCGTCGCGAACGACGTCCTGGGGGCGCCGGCGGCTATCCGGTGCTTCTTCCGGTCGTAGTCGTGGACGAAGACCCGGTCGGCGCCGAAGTCCGCGATCAGCGCGAACCTGCCGTCCGGGGCGACCACGATGTGGTGCGGGTGCGGCCCCGCCTGCCGCGGGCTGGGGCCGGACCCGGTGTCGTAGACCCGGGAGGCGACCGTCCCGAGCCCGCCACGGGTGTCGACCGGAACGGTCAGGGCGGACCCGGTGGAGAAGTCGGCGGCCAGCAGGGTGTCCGCGTCCTCGGTCAGTCCGATGTACGACAGCCCGCCGGCGGCACCCGGAGTCTCCTGCGTCGTGATCTCGCCGGTCTGCCGGAGCGCCCCGGAGGCGTCGTCGATACGGAACGTACGGATGGCGCCGCCCAGTTCACCGGCCGCGACATAGAGGACGGGGCGGGTCGGATGGACGGCGACCCAGTTCGAACTTGCCTCGGCCACGGGCCCCAGCGGCGTCATGACCCCACGGACGGGGTCGAACCGTACGGCGTGCACCTGGCCCAGGCCCCAGGTGCCAATGTAGAGCAGGTCGCTGGGCCGGGCGGGCGCCGCGAACGCGGATATGGCGGTGTACGCGGGCGTCACGGCGGCGGCCGACACCGTGCCGGCCGCGAGCACCGCTCTACGGGTCGGCGCCGGCTGCCTGGCGGGCGGCTGCTTGACACCGGGGGGTGCGTGCGGGGTTTCGGGCATGGAAGGCACGGTCCTCTTCTCCTGACAGGGGATGGCTGGCAGCGCAAGGCGCCTGTCAGGAGGCCGAGTTGCGGTGCGCCGGACACGGATTGTTAGACAAGAACCGCAGGGAACGTAACTCTTGCGATGTGCCCCGGCAAGGTTCGTAGAGGAAAAACCTTGCGGTGAAGCTGCGTTGGCAGCGCTCGGCGCATTTATTGTTGGACAAAGCTGCACGTGGCGGCCGTGTCGACGGGGGCGCGTTTCGCGGAGGGGGCGCCGCGTTCTGCGGGCAGACGCATCCGCCGGCAGATCGGCGGACTGTTACGACGAGCGTGCTCATGCGTGCCCGAGCAGACCGCACCGGGCCGAAGGCGCCCGCCCCGCGAGAGCGACCCTGGGAACGGAACATGTGCCGGCCCCAAGTGGGCGGACAAAGACGTTCACGGATCCGCGGCTCTGCGCAGTCATCGCGACCGGAGTGTGTCGCAGGTCACACGTCAGCGTACTGGGGCCGAAATGCCGGTAAGTCTGCAAGATGTGCGCTTTGAGCATGAGAGATGATCTTGTCGGCTCTATCCGCATTGCCGTGGAGTCATTCTCCCGCTTTCATAACCGCCACCCATGTCAACGGCCAAGCGCATGCAATGAGTTGGTCAAGGCGATGAGTTTCCGTGCATCAACTAACCCGCCAGGGGGACTTGTCGAGGCTGTCCGGTGCGGTCTGGCGGATTCATTGATCTGTTGACGTCCGAAAGCTCTCCGTGTTCGTCTGTGGTTACCGAGTGAGTCTCGTTCGGAGGTAATCGATCGCAGGGGGACTTGTGAGCAATAATGCAAGGTTGTTGCGTTTTTTTAATCGTCCCGGCCGGGTCACCTCGCTATTCGTGCATCCCTCCGGGGGTAGCGTTGCGTGCTACAAGGCTCTCGTGGCACGGCTCTCCCGTCGCGGGCCGGTAGCCACGATCCGAGCCGACGGAATGGAATTCGGTGAGCGCCCGGACCGCAGTGTCAGTCAGATGGCCGACAAGTATCTGCAATTGCTGGATCGCGAAGATGTGCGTCCCGACGTGATGATCGGTTGGTCGCTGGGGGGTGTGGTCGCCTGGGAGATGGCGGCACGGTGGGAAAAAGCTCGTGCGAAGGCGGTGCCCGTCGTTCTTCTCGACAGTTTCGCGCGCCCCTGGGCCGAGGTGAGAGACGCGGCGCGGCGGGACACGCTGCGAAGAAAGATCACTTCCCAGATTGCCCGCCCTCACGGGTCTGTCCACCCCGATCTTGCGAACGGCCTGACCAGAGCGCACCTGGCAGCATCTGAATCGCACCAGGTTTGTCAGGCGCGTACGGGGCCCACGCTCCTGCTCTGTTGCGCGGGGGACCGGGCATCGGTGCGACCGCAGATCGAGCAGTGGTCTGCCTTGTGTCCTCGACTGGTCGCGAAAACCTTGCCGTGTGACCACTTCGGCTTGTTCGACCAGCCCGCCCTTTCGTCAGTGATCCAGCACACTGAGGATTTTTTGCAAGCCTGCTCGACGAGTGCATTCCGGAGGCAGCCGGCATGATTGAAGTCCCGATGACCGGGAAAATTCCCGATACCGAATTGTACGACTGCATACAGGTCAATCTGGCGCTCGCTGCAGCGAAAATCAAGGTGGACTCTTGCGCCGGGATTTCGATGGGGCGTGAGGTGACATTCGATCCGCGTCCGACGGCCGGAGGGCTGCCGACGGTGGAACGCCCGCCGCGTGAGCAGATCACCCGCGAATGTGCGCGGCTGGGACTCGCTGAGGCCGAGCCGGACACGAATCCTGGCGACGGTGTCGTGCTCTATTGCGTAGCCGACGCATTCTCCCTCCCGTGGGTTCCTTATTACGGCAAGCAGCACATGCCGCACAGTTACGTGCTGTCCACCGCTGACGGTATAGCGGGAGTCCTGGTCGAAGACGCCTACGACAATCAGACGGAATGGGGGGCGGCACGTCCAGGCGCCTGGAGGCTGTCGGCCGAGGAAACCGCTCTGCTCCCGCGCCCGGAGGTAAGGGTGTCCCTGACGAGCGGCGCGGCGCAGCTGACCGCGTCACGTACGGGGGGCTTCGCCTCAGCCGAAGACATCGACAGGTATGTCGACGCATACCGCGGCCATGGGGATCGTCTCGCCGCCATGCGGCAACTGTCGCTGGAGACATGGCTGCTGATGCGCCAACGAGCCTTGCACGTCAAGTACTTGGCTGACTCCCCGGCAGCCCGTCCTGCTCACGCCGACCGTGTCGAGGAATGGCGGAGTCTGGTGGAGCACGTCTACATCGGACTGCGGCGGGTGCAGCGCGGCCGGGGCGAGTCCGCGAGTTTGTTCGACCGTATGTCGGAGCTGCTGCACAGCGACCAAGAGGCCCTGGCCCCCGCTGAAGCGCCCACGCCGGGGCGCGGCCGGGGGCTGACGAGGGAACAGGTCGCCGATCTGGCCGCCGAGGTGCTGCACGTACCGGCGGCCTCGCTCCTGGCCGGTGGCGCGCTGCGGGACGCGCCGTCCTTCTCCTCCTTTCGCATCGTGGAGTTGGTGGAACGCCTCGAAGACGCTCTCGGCGTCGAGTTCCTCGCCGAGGACCTGGATCCTCGGCGCCTGGTCGGACTCTCCGACCTGCTGGCAGCGGCCGAACGGGCCGAGCCGTCGCGCTCGGCCGCCTGACACCACCGGACGTCTCTACCGTGGGAGGAACCATGGGCCAACCGTCCTTGCTGCACCACCTGTGGGATGACGAGCCATCGGCGGCAGCTCAAAGGGCCGCACTGACCTGCGCGGGGCGAACATTCTCGTTCGCGCAGCTCAGGACTCTGTCGCTGCGGGTCGCGCATCTGCTGCGCGAAGAATTCGGTGTGCGGCCCGGTGACCGAGTGGTCATCCGGAGCCCGAACCAAGCCGCCGTCCCCGTCCTCGTGTTCGCGGTGGCCCGCCTGGGAGGTGTGTTCTGTGTCGTGCATGAGCAGGTCCGCGGGCCCCAGTTGACGCACATCCTCGCCGACAGCGAGCCAGTGCTGCTCGTCCGGTCCTCGTCCGGCGATGACGACGCCGTGCCGACGGCGGAAGTGGATGTCGACACCCTGCTGGAGCGGGCCGAGACCTACGACGAGCTGCCCGACACCCCGCGCGTCCTTGCCTCCGATCCGGTGTGCATGATCTACACCTCGGGCAGCACCGCACTGCCGAAAGCGGTGGTCAGCACCCACCAACAGATGCTGTTCGCCGTCCACGCCATCCAGGAAGTGCTGGCCTACTCGGCGCAGGACACCGTGTTCTGCGCTCTGCCGCTCTCCTTCGACTACGGCCTCTACCAGGTCTTCCTGGCGGCCGTCAGTGGCGCCCATCTGTGGCTCGGCGACTCACGGCAAGCCGGCCCGGCGCTTCTGCGGCACCTCGTGGACGCGAGAGCCACGGTTCTGCCCGCAGTGCCGTCCATGGCGGACAACCTCGCCCGGCTCCTGCGACGAGGGGGACGGCGCCCCGAGCGTCTGCGGCTGCTGACCAACACAGGCGCCGCGATGGCCAGCGCCACCCTGGGCGTCCTTCGCGAGCATCTGCCGCACCTCGGCGTGCAGTTGATGTTCGGGCTGACCGAGTGCAAGCGGGCGACCATCATGCCCCTGGACGGCGACCTGTCGCGTCCCGGTTCGAGCGGACGTGCTCTTCCCGGCACGGACGTCCGCGTCGTCGACGCGGACGGAACGCCTCTTCCCGCGGGCGAGGTCGGAGAGATCGTGGTGCGGGGCCCGCACGTCATGGCCGGCTACTGGCGACGCCCGGATCTGACCGCGCAACGGTTCCCCCGTGTGGAGGGACTGTTCCCGCAGTTGAACACCGGAGACTACGGCTATCTCGACTCCGAGGGCTACCTGTACTTCGTCGGCCGCCGGGACGACCTGTACAAGTCCGGCGGGTTCCGGGTCAGCGCGACCGAGGTCGAGGCCGCCGCGCGGGGCGTGCGCGGTGTGGATCAGGCAGCCGTGCTGCCGCCGACCCCCGAGCGCGGAGCGGTCCTGTGCGTCACCGGCACCGCGACGCCGAGAGAGGTCCTGCAAGGGCTGCGCGGGCTGCTCGAAGAGTTCAAGGTCCCCGCCTTCTGCCGCGTGCTGCCGGCGCTCCCGCTGAACGGGAACGGCAAGGTGGACCGCAACGCGCTGGCCCGAGACCACCATCGGGAGGCCGCCCATGTCTGACGAGCTGGCCCTGGCCGCACACAGCGTACGGGAGTGCGGCCTCACCTCCGCTTACGTGTACGACCTCGCCACGGTGCGGGACAACCACCGGCGCCTGCGCGCGGCGCTGCCGGAAGCGTGCGGGCTGTACTACTCACTCAAGGCCAACCCCCACCCCGCCGTCCTGGCGCAGCTGCGCGATCTGGGCTGCCGGGCCGAGGTGTGCTCGGCGGGCGAACTCGACGCCGCGCTCCGGGCCGGATGGACACCCGAGGAGATCCTGTACACAGGCCCCGGCAAGCGGGACGCCGAGATCCGCGAAGCGCTGGCCCAAGGGGTGCACACCTTCTCCGTCGACTCCCCGTACGGGCTGGACCAGTTGGACCGGCTGGCCGCGGAAGCCGGCCGGACGGCACACTGCGTGCTGCGGGTCAACGACGACCAACCGGTTCCCGGACAGGGACTGACCATGACAGGGGTCGCCTCGCAGTTCGGGGCGGACACCCGGTGGATTCGGCAAGAACCTCAGCGGTTTACCGGCCGCGCGCACGCGCGGATCACCGGCCTTCACCTGTACATGGGCACCAATCTCGACGCCGTCGATCAGCTGGCCGGGCAGTTCCGCCGCTCCCTGGCCACCGCGCTCGAACTGGTCGCCCTGCTGCGCGAGCACGGTGCGACGATCGAGGTGATAGACCTCGGCGGAGGTTTCGGCGCCCCGTTCGCGAAGGACGGGGCCGTGCCGGACCTCTCGGCTCTGCGACCACTGCTGGAAGAACTCTTCGACGGCGAAGTCGACGGCTGGCGCGAACGACGACCCCACATCGTCTTCGAGTCCGGCCGGTACCTGGTGGGCACCAGCGGGCACCTGGTCACCACCGTCCTCGACGTGAAGCTGTCCCAGGGCAAGCACATCGCCGTGCTGGAATCCGGTATCAACCACCTCGGAGGCATGGCGGGACTGCGGCGGCTGCCTCCCCTCAACCCTCGCGTCGCAGCGCTCTCGGACGCCACCGCACCGGACGCCGGGGACTTGCGCCCCACCATCGTCAACGGTCCGCTGTGCACACCTCTGGACACCTGGTCGCGAGCGGCACCACTGCCACCCCTGACCCCGGGCGACCTGGTCGCCGTCCCCAACGTAGGGGCCTACGGCCTGTACGCGAGCCTCGTCGCGTTCCTGGGCCATCCGCTGCCGGCCGAGGTCGTCGTCGACGGATCCGACCCCGCCCGCACGCCGCACACGAGCCGACTGCACCTGACCCGCACCCCGTGAAGGAGACGTCATATGGACCCCCGCTTCGTCGACTGCCTGCTGCCCTTCCTCAAGTTCCACGACGGCGAACCCCTCACCGCATCATCCGACCTGCGCACGCTGGGCCTCGATTCGATGCAGGCGATCGAAGTCCTCTTCGCCGTGGAGGACACCTTCGGCATCACGCTCCCTGAAGAGGCGATGAACGACGACACCTTCGCCACCGCGGGCGCCCTGTGGCAGGAGGTCGACAAGGCACTGACGGATCAGGCCCCCGAGAGCCGGGGTGAGGCGAGCGCCGCATGACTCTCACCACCGACCCGAATCCCGCCGGGCCCCGGCTCCTGGACGACGACACCCCCGCCGACATCGCCACGCTGACCGAACACGTGGTCACCGCGGCCGAGAGCGAGGTCGCACGCAACGACGCCGAGCACCGCTTTCCACGAGCCGCCATGGACGCGCTGCGCCGGACCGGACTGCTGGGACTGCTGGTGCCCGCCGGTCACGGCGGACTCGACGGCACAGTCGCCGACATGGTGCGCGTCAGTGAACGCCTGGGCCGCGTGGACATGTCCCTCGCCATGGTCTTCGCCATGCACTGCCAACAGGTGCACACGCTGTGCCTGCACGCGCAGGACGATCTCAAGCAGCGCTTGCTGCCACAGATCGCCCAGGGCCGGCGCTACCTCGCGTCCGTCACCACCGACGCCGGTTCGGGCGGCAAACTGTCCTCCACCTCCGACGCCCTGGTGACCCATGAAGGCCGGCTGCGCATCGACCGCTTCGCCCCGATCGTGACCGGTGGACGGCATGCCGACGGGTTCCTCATCACCATGGGGTCGGCCCCGGACGAGTCCTCCGGACACAGCGACTTCGTCTACGCCGACCGCGAGCAGCTCACCGTGTCACCGCGCGGGAACTGGCAGGCCCTGGGCATGCGGGCCAGTGACAGCGCTCCGCTGCACCTGAGCGGAGACGTACCCGCCGCGCACCGGCTGGTGAGTGAACACGGCACACAGGGCATCATCACGCGGACGTTCGCTCCGATGGCCCACCTGGGATGGTCGGCCGCATGGCTGGGCACCGCGGCCGGGGCCCTCCAACGCGTCGTCAGCCTGCTGCGTCAGCCCGACGAGCGCCGCAAACGGGACCTTCATTCCGAACTGCTCCTGAGCCGCCTCTCCCGCGCCCGGGAACGGCTGGAACAGGTACACGCCCTGCTCGAGTCAGCCCTGCACACCGTCCAGAGCGGCGAAGACCTCAGCCGTCCCCGTGCGCAACTACAGCTGAACACTCTGAAGATCAGCGCATCCGAAGAGTGCTACGCCTGCGTGAACGACCTCGTCGACCTCGTCGGCATGCGGCACGGCTACCTCCCCACCTCACCCACCCGCCTGGAACAGTGCCTGCGCGATCTGCGATCCGCGGCCCTCAACTACAGCAATGACCGCCTGCGCCAGGCCAACGGGCGCCTGGCCCTCATGGACAGCGAGGTGCGCTTTGCCTGAGCCCCCGCTGACACTGGCTCCCCACGCCCACCCGACGGACGGCCCCCGCCAAGACCCCTCGTCCCACTGGCAGCGGATCACGGCGGAACACGACATCGCGGCCTTGTACACCGACGCGGGCATCCTCGACCTGCAGGCGCTCCAGCGGCTGCTGGTCACGATCGACGCCGCAGCGGACAACGGACGCACCCTGCTGGCCCTGGTCCAGCTGGCCAGCACCCTTCCCTTGCTGCGCACCGCGCCGGGCCCCCTGGCGCACACCCTGTTCACCTCCGCGGCCCGCGGGCACGCGCAGATAGCTCTGGCCGCGACCGACAGCGGAGCTCCCGGGTCCGACCTGACCGCCCTGACCACACACGCCACCCTGACGGACGAAGCCGTGGTCCTCACCGGCGACAAGCAGTGGATCACCGGCATGATGAGCTGCACCGACCTGCTGGTCCTGGCCCGTTACCGCGAGGGACGGCACTTCACCAACTTCGTGTGGATCCACGTTCCCGCCGATGCCGTCGGCCTCACCCGGCTTCCCGCCGACAGCACCCTGCTGTCCTCGGCGGACATCGGTCACGCCCGTCTCGACGAGGTACGACTGCCCGCCGAACACGTCATCGGCAACCGTGGCCGCGCCCTTGCCCAGTTCGCGCGCGCCATGGCGACCGAACGAGTGGCCGGCGGCATGTGGGCCACAGCGCTGGCCCAGCGCGTGATGCGCGACACGCACACCCATCTCACGCAGCGGATCGTGCGCGACGAAGCGCTGTGGAACAACCCGGCGGTACGGCAGACGTTCGCCGCCTGCCTCACCGACCTCGCCCAGCTCCAAGCCCTGGTCACCACCCACACCGCGCCCCCGGGGCAGCGCCAGGACCCGAGCTCCGCCGCGCTGATCAAGGCCGCCGTGGGAAGGGTTCTCGACCCTCTTCTCTCCCGGTGCGCTCAACTGCAAGGAGCCTCCGGCTTCACGCGCGGCGCGGCCCAGCACACCAGAGCGGAAGCAGCGGTCTGCGGACTGGGCGGCGGCAGCACCGAGGTGATGCTCGACCAACTCGCCGACGACGTCCACCGCCTCCTCCCCGCGCCCTGATGAACACCGCCGACTCGGCGAGCAGCGGGGGACCGATGGGCGACGGGGAGACCTTCGTTCGGGCCGTCGCCCCGGATGTCTGGGTGCTGTGGAGCCGATACGAACACCGCCACCCCGGAGCCACCGCGCGCAGGGCAGCGGAACGCGCGGCAGGAGTCACAGCCGTCGAGCGGCTGTGGCGGTACCTGCACCCGGGCCGACAGACCTGCGGCGAGATCGCACACGACACGGCCGGCCGCCCGACCCTGCCACACGCCCCGGACTGGCACATCAGCATCTCGCACGACCAAGGGCATGTCGCCGTCGCCCTGTCCCGGCACCGAGCAGTCGGCGTCGACGTACAAACACCCGCACCTCGTGCCAGCCCCGCCCTGGTACGCCGCTGCCTGCACCCCGAACGCCAGCCCGCCGACCTGCTTCGCACCCGCGATCCAGCGGTGGAGGTCGCCTGGATCTGGAGTGTGCAGGAGTCCCTCGCCAAGGCCGAAGGTACAGGGCTGCGCTCCCGTCCCTGGACCATCCACATCCCTGTCGGAGCCCGCAGCGGCACCCACGCCGGCTACCGCTGGACCAGCCTGCGCGGCATCAGCACCATCCCCCTCAGCTGCGCCTACCGCCGACGCCCACCGCTCTGACACACCCTGGAGAAAGGAAACATGTCGATGACCAGAACCCTCTTCGAACGGTTCGCGCACAGCGCCCGACACCATCCCGCCCGCACCGCGCTCCAGATCGAGGGCCAGACCTACACCTACGACGAGCTGTCACAGCTCAGTCTGCGCATCGCCCGTCACCTCGAGCCCCTGGCCCTCTCCGTCGACGCCACCTCGGTGGGGCTGCCCGCCCACCGAACGGCCCACACCTATGCGACCTACCTGGCGTTGCAGCGACTCGGCCTGACCGTCGTCCCGCTCGCGGCCGGCACCCCCACCGAACGCACCCACAGCATCTGCCGTGCCGCCTCACTGCGCCTCGTCGCCGAGGACGGGGTACAGGCATCGCGCATCCCGGGCACACGGCACCTGAACATCGCCGAACTCCCCGCGCCCGACACCGCCCGGACGGCACAGAATCCGACGGCGTCGGCCGCCTACATCCTGTTCACCAGCGGCTCCACAGGCACCCCCAAGGGCGTGCCCATCACCACGGAGAACGTGGACGCCTATCTGAACCACGTCGTTCCCTCTTACGACATCACCAGCGAAAGCCGGCTCTCCCAGACCTTCGACCTCACCTTCGACCTCTCCGTCTTCGACCTGTTCGCCGCCTGGAGCGTCGGAGCAGCCCTGATCGTCCCCAGCCGCGACGAACTCCTCACACCCGTCCGCTGGGCCCACGAACAGCGGCTCACCCACTGGTTCTCGGTGCCCTCCCTGATCACCTACGCACAGCGCATGCGCACCCTGCGCGCCGGAAGCCTTCCTCATCTGCGCTGGTCCCTCTTCTGCGGTGAACCCCTGACCTACCGTCAGGCCCACGACTGGTCCACGGCCGCGCCCGACAGCCGGATCGCCAACCTCTACGGCCCTACCGAACTGACCATCAGCTGCTCCGCCTACACCCTGCCGAGCGAGGTGGCGGACTGGCCGCACACCAGCAACGCAACGGTCCCCATCGGCGTCTTCCACCCCGGCATGGAGCACCGGCTCACCGGTGACGAACGCTCCGGCGCGGAAGGCGAGCTGGTGGTCCGCGGCCCGCAGCGATTCGCCGGATACGTCGATCCGCTCGACAACCGCACCCGTTTCGTGGACGAACGGGGCCGCGAACCGGACGTGTCAGGGACGGTCGGCGCGGAGCACTGGTACCGCACCGGCGACCGCGTGCGCGTCGAGGCGGGACACCTCGTGCACCTGGGACGGCTCGACCAGCAGGTGAAGATCCACGGCTACCGCGTGGAGCTCGCCGAGGTGGAGGCGGCGATCCGGCGCTGCGACGGAGTGGAGCAGACCATCGTCGTCGCGCGCGCCGGAGCGGGAGACGCACTCGAACTGGAAGCCGTGTGCACAGGCTCGGCCACTCCGGACGCCCTTCTGGAGGACCTCCGTGCCCGGCTGCCCCTGTACATGGTTCCCGCCAGGATCACGTCCTGGCCGGAGCTGCCGCTGAACGCCAACGGCAAACTCGACCGCAAACAGGTGTCGGCACTCCTTGCCGAGGAAGGGGGATCCGTATGACCTCCTCCATCACACTCGATCCGGCCCGCGACGAGGGCGCCATCGGCGCCGCCGCGTTCCGGGACGCGGTGTCCGGACTGCCCACCGGCATCACCGTCATCACCGCGGCCACCGACGAGGCGGACATCGTAGGATGCACGGCCAACGCCGTCATGTCCCTGTCCGTGCAACCTCCTTCCCTGCTGATCTCACTCGATGCCCGCAGCAGCACCCTGAGCGCGGTGACGCGCGCACGACGCTTCGCGGTCAACATCCTGGGCCACGACATGGCACATCTCGCCCACCGCTGCGCACGCGGGCGCCCCTCCGAACGCTTCGCGGACGTGGACACCGGACGCGTGCAGGATGTCCCCGTGCTCACCGGCGCGGCCGGCGTGTTCGTCTGCTCGGTGGCGCAAGAACAACAGATGCTCGACCACGTCCTGGTAGCCGGAACCGTCACCGAGATACGCGACGCAGGCCATCTCCCGGCCGTGCTGTGGCGGCACGAACTGACCGCTCCGCAGCCACCAGGACCCTCACCGCGGCCTTCGAGTTGACCGCCCGCCCGACGCGAGTCGGCGCCCGGCGTGTTCCGGACAAGCCCCGAGCCGGCCTGCTGCCAGTGTGGAAGATCCATCGCGAGTGAACGTCAGGACCTCCCGTGCACGACTTTCCCCCCTCCCATGCTCTCGCCCGCTATCTCTGCGTCGCCCTCCCGGTGCGCCTGGCGGATGAAGGCGCGCGCGTGGCGCTCGTGCTCCTGGCCGTCGACCGCGCGCACAGCGCGGCTGTCGGCGGGCTGCTCGTCGCCGCGCTGATGGTGCCGCACGTGGTGGCCGCCCCCGTGGTCGGCGCGCTGGCCGACACCGCCCGGCGCCGCACCCCGCTCTACGGAGCGGCCCTGCTGGTCTACGGCTTCTGTCTGGCGGGACCGGCGCTGACACTGGGGCGGTTACCGGTGTGGTGCGCGGTCGTGCTGATGGTGGTGGCCGGGAGCTGTGCACCGCTGCTCACCGGCGGGCTGACCGGCCTGCTCAGTGAAATCCTGCAACCCAACCGGCTGGCGCGTGGCTTCAGCGTCGACTCCACCAGTTACAACCTGGCCGGGATCTGCGGCCCGGCGCTGGCCGCCGTGCTGGCCTCCACGCTCGGCTCGCAGGGCGCGGTGCTGGGACTGGGACTGGCCGCCTGCCTGGCCGCCGCCTTCGTTCCCGCGCTGCGTCTGCCCCGACGGGCCCCGGCCGACAGCGGGGACGCGCCCGGGGCCCGTACCCCTTCCGGCGGCAGGACATTGTTGCTGTCGGGGACACGGGCGTTGACGGCGATTCCGCGGCTGCGGTCGGTCACATGGTCGAGCAGCATCGCCCAGATCGGCGTGGGAGCCCTCCCGCTGATCTGTGCGCTGATCGCCTCCCGCGAGAACAGCGGCTGGGCGGCCGGCGGGCTGATGACCGTTTTCGCACTGGGCGCCCTGACCGGCTCCCTGACCTACGCCGTTCACCCCTGGACAGCCGCCTCACCGCACCGGGTGGTGCTGGCCTGCGTCGCGGGCGGAGCACCCTTCCTGCTCGCCGCGGCCCTCCAGACCGCACTGCTGCCGCTCGCCCTGTGCTTCGCCGCCGCCGGATGGACCACAGGCCCCCTGTTCAGCGCCCTGCTGGCCGCCCGCGAACAGAACGCGCCTCCCGAGGTCCGCACACAGGTCTTCACTCTCGGCGCCGGACTGAAATCCACCGCGGCCGCGGCCGGTTCGGCCGCGGCCGGAGCCGCCAGCCACCTCGGCATCGGCCTGTTGCTGACCTCGGCCGCCGCCCTGCACGCCGCCGCAGCGGTGATCGGCGTCCTCCTGCTGTACCAGCGACACCCGAGCGCCGCTGCCCCCCCACGACCGTGAAGAGGAAGTCACCCGTGAAGATACTTTTTGAGCCCATCGGCGGAGCCCTCGGCATCGGTGCCATCACCCGCTGCCTGGCCATGGCACAGGCAGCGGCCATGCGCGGCCACCAGATCGCGGTACTGGCTCCGCGGGGATACCCGCTGCTCGACCGGATCTCCTTCGCCGCCCGCTTCGACGCCCCCTTCCCCGAGCGCACGCCGGAGGACGTGGGGACCGGCGAAGCGGACGGATTCACCGAGGCCATGCTCGTGCGCGGCATGGGCAAACCCCGCTACGCGGCCGCGGCTCTCGAAGCGGAGACAGTCGCCTACGACGCGTTCCGTCCCGACATCGTGGTCACCGAGATGCAGCCCACGGTCCCGATAGCCGCCCACCTTGCCGGCATCCCGTTCGCCTGTACCGTCCAGAGCCCCAACCTGACCCCCTTCGCCGGACCGACACGGCGTGAAGAAGAATGCCGCCAGGTGACCCGCACCTACGCCGAGCTGTGCGCGGACAACTCGATCCCCGTCCCCGAGCGGCTGGAGGACCTCCTGCACCAGCGCGCCGCGGTCAACATCGCCCCCACGGCCGAAGTGCTCGAACCCGCGCTGGCCCACCTGCCCAACAACCGCTACGTGGGCCCCGTCCTGCTGCCCAGTCTCGAACTGGCACCGGGCGCCGCGTACGCCCCGGACGCCCGCCGCACCATCCTCGTCTACCTCAGCTTCGGCGCCGTCACCCTCGACGCCTTCCTTCCACAGCTCGCCAAAGCGTTCCCCGCCCCCCACAACAGCATCATCGTCGCCGCCCGCGAGAGCGACATCGCCGGACGTCCCGTGCCCTTCGTCCAGGACCACATCTCGGTCTGCGCGACCCCCGGCATCACCAACGTCCTTCAGCACACCGACCTCATGATCACCCGAGGTGGCCAGAACGCACTGATGGCCGCCCTCCTCGCGGGCGTCCCTGTCATCGGCACACCCGGTCGAAGCCCGGAACCCCTGTTCAACCTGGCCTCTCTACAGGCCCACGGAGCAGCCGTCACACTGCACGACGACCCCACCCCGTCCCAACTCGCCGACGCCGCCCGCCACCTCGAAGAACGCCACGGCAAACAACACGCCGCTACCCTCGGAAGGGCACTGCGCCGCCACGGCGGCGCGACCGAAGCCGTGCGCGCTCTCGAAGACGCCGTGGCCCATCCGGCGAAGGAGTACGCCACCGCATGAGCGCAGCCCCCGTCACCGCCGCCCTGTTCGACCTGGACGGCACCCTGATCGACTCCGAACCGCGCAGCCAAGAGCTGTGGCGCCGCCTCCTGGAGGCCCACCACGCACCTGCCTCCGACGCCCGCCTGGCCGCCTTCGCCGGACGCCGCAGCAACGACGTACTGGCCGAGTTGGTCGCCGGACTGCCCGGTACCAGCGCGGACTCCCTGCACGCCCGACTCACCGACCTCGCCGAAAGCCCCGACCTTCCCGCGGTCGCCCTCATGCCCGGCGCGCGCGCCTACCTCCAGCAGGCCCGTCGCCACGGCCTGCGACTGGCCCTGGTGACCTCGGCCACAGCCGACTACGCCGAGACGCACCTGGCCGACCACGGAGTGCGCGAACTCTTCGACACCCTCATCACTGCCGAGGACATCACCCAGGGAAAACCCTCCCCCGAAGGTTTCCTTCTCGCCTGCGAACGACTGGGATGCGATCCGTCTCGAACTGTCGTTTTCGAGGACTCCGCCGCCGGTCTCCAAGCCGCCCGGGCCGCTGGCGTATCCCGCGTCATCACCATCGGCGCACGTACGCCCCCCGGCGCGACCGAGCACGTGCCTGACTTCACTGCCGCCCCGCGCGTCTGGCCGCACTGACGCGCGCGGCGATACCGAACAGCGGCCTCAAGTCCTCGGGGGCGCCGAGGACTTGGCGGACCGTGGCGGGGTCAGGCCAGCAGTTCCCGTAGCCACGAGCGTTCCGCGCGGCTGGTGGCGCGGGCGATGGTGAGCATGCCGCGGCGGTAGGGGTCGTCGGTGTCCTCGGCGCCCACGGGGCGGTCGCCATCGTGGAAGAAGCTTGCGGGCTGTTCCAGGAAGTCCAGTCGCCGGCGAAGTACCGCGTGCTGGTCGGCGAGGTCGGGGAGCTGGGAGAGAAAGGTCAGGACCGTGAAGTACCGGGTGCTGTCGCTGATCTCCAGGCCGTCGGCGTCCCGCAGCCGACGCAGCAGCTCGGTGCGGCCGGTGGCGGTCAGGCTCAGCGTGTGCCGCTGGACGGCCGAGGCGCCCGGCTCGGCTCTGCGGTCGAGCAGCCCGGCTTTGACCAGGCGGTTGATCGCCGGATAGAGGCTGCCGTCGCTGACCGGACGGGTGTGGCCCGACAAGTGGGCTATCCGGCGCCGTAGTTGGTAGCCGTGCAGTGGCCCCTCGGCCAGGAATCCCAGGATCGCGAGTTCCAACATGCTGCTACTCTCGCACATCGAAACGAGGTACCTCGAATCGATGTAGGGGGTAGGGATGGCGTACACCGAGGAATGGGTGGCCGCACGAGCGCGTGACGCCTATGAGCACGGCCGGGCATCGTTCGACATACGGCCCGAGCGCACGGCCTTGCTGGTCATCGACATGCAGGACGAATTCGTCCGCCCGGCGTGGAGCCCCTACTGGGTGCCCGCGGCGACCCGGATGGCTCCCCGGCTGCGGCAACTGGTCGAGGACTGCCGAGCCGCCTCGGTCCCGGTGATCTGGACCATCTTCGACGACACACATCTCGGACTGGACCGGCCGCGAACCTTGTCCTTCCTCCCGCACAGCGACACCGACTGGCGGCGCCCCGGCCCCGCCGAGGTGTGGGCTCCGATGGGCCACCGCCCCGACGAGGCCCTGATCCGCAAGCCCTCCTACGGCGCGTTCTACGACACCCCGCTCGACACAATGCTGCGCAACCTCGGCCGCGACACGGTCATCGTCACAGGCACCCTCACCAACTACTGCTGCGGCACCACGGCCCGGCAGGCATACGAACGCGGCTACAAGGTCGTCTTCGGATCCGACACCACGGCCACCGACGACGAGTCCCGCCAGGAACCAGAACTCGCCGTCCTGCGAAAAGGCTTCGCACTCGTGCTGACCGCCGAGGAGATCACGAACCGACTGATCGCGACCACGCCGGCACCGGAGGACGGGGACAGGGCGAACGTTGCCTGATGCGTTTCCGGTCGCTGGGCAGCGCCGGTGAGCGTTACTTCACCATGGAACGCGACATGATCCTGCGGCTGCAACCGGCGAACGCCCTGATGTTTCCTAGCCCGGGTCCGCGGCGCCCCCGCCTGCCGGTGAGATCAGGCCCGTCTCGTACGCGAGGACGACGGCCTGGACGCGGTCGCGCAGATCCAGCTTGGACAGGATGTGGCCGATGTGCGTCTTGACCGTGGTAGGGCTGAGGAAGAGGCGCTCCGCGAGTTCGGTGTTGCTCAGGCCCGTCGCGAGCAGGCGGAGCACCTCGGTCTCGCGCGGTGTCAGGCCGGACAGATCACGGTGCAGGGTGGCGGTCTCCGCCGCGGCGTGCTGGGCGAAGCGCTCGATCAGGCGGCGGGTGATCGTCGGTGCCAGCAGCGCGTCGCCGGACCGCACCAGGCGTACGGCCGCCACCAAGTGCTCGGGGGTGACGTCCTTGAGCAGGAAACCGCTGGCGCCTGCGGTGAGCGCGGCGTAGACGTAGTGGTCGAGATCGTAGGTGGTCAGGATGATGACCCGGGTGCCGTCGGGAGCGCCGTCCGCGCCCCTTGAGTCGGCGAGGATCTGCCGGGTCGCCTCGATGCCGTCCATCCGCGGCATCCGGATGTCCATGAGCACGACGTCCGGCCGCGTCCTGCGGGCCGCGGCCACCGCCTCGGCGCCGTCGGCCACCTCGGCCGTCACCTCGATCCCGTCGGCGGCGAGGATCATCCCGAAGCCGGTGCGTACGAGGGCCTGGTCGTCGGCGATGACGGCGCGCAGGGGCGGTCTGCTCATGCGGTCCGCCAGGGGGCCTTGGCCGTGACCCGGTAACCGCCGGTGAGGGTCGGTCCGGCGGTCAGTTCGCCCTGGCACGAGGCGAGACGCTCGCGCAGTCCGATGAGACCGCGGCCGCTGCCGTCCGCGGGCCGGGCCTCGCGGGCGCCGCCCGTGTCGGTGACCTCGATCTCCAGGAAGTCCTCGGTACAGCTGATCAGGACGGAGGCGTCGGCGCCGGGCGCGTGCTTGATCGTGTTGGTCAGCGCTTCCTGGACGACGCGGTACGCCGTGAGGTCGACCCCGGGCGGCAGCGGGTCGGGCGGCAGTGACACCGAGAGGCGCACCGGTGTCCCGGCGGCCCGCACCCGCTCGACCAGTGCCGGCAACAGGCCGAGTCCCGGCTGGGGTTCGAGGCCGTCGGGGCGCTCGTGGTCGGGGGCGGCGAGCAGGCCCATCACCTGGCGCAGATCGGCCATGGCGGCGCGGCCCGAGGCCTCGACCGCGAGCAGTGCCCCCTTGGACCGCTCGGGCGCCGCGTCCATCACCTTGCGTGCCGCGCCCGCCTGAATGACCATCACGCTCACATTGTGGGTGACGATGTCGTGCAGTTCGGCGGCGATCCGCGACCGTTCCTCGTCGACGGCCCGGCGAGTGGTCTCGCCCTGCTCCTGCTGAAGTTTCGCGTATCTGTCCCGGCTCACCGCGAGCTGACGCCGCCAGATCCGGACCAGTCCGGCCAGGACACCGGCGATGAGGAGCACGACCGCCGGGCTCGACCAGCCCGGAAGGATGGGCTCCGTCTCCCGGAACGCGAGCCCCGCGAGGACGGCGGCGACGACCATGGCGGCCATTGCCCAGGTCCGGTGACGGCTGTGGGTGACGGCGCTGTAGGCGCCGATGACGCAGGTCGCCACGTTCATCCAGGTGGCGTCGTCGACCATGGCCAGCGTCGCGCACATCACGACCGTGAAAGCGGCCAGCGGGAGCCTGCGCCGCACCGCCAGCGGCAGCGCCGACAGCACGATCAGCGGCCAGAGCCGACCCACAGATTCTGCCTCCGACTCCGTCACCGTGACGACCGGCGGCGGCCTCGGGGGCACGATCCCGCGCGGGGCCACGACATCGCTGCCGGCCTGGAACGGTCCGCTGTCGGGATAGCGCGCTGCCACGATCAGCGCGACGACGGTCAGTACGACCGCCAGCAGCACATCGATGAGCACCGCGCGGCGCGACAGGGGTGCGGGCCGCGGCTCCGGGCGTATCGCGCCGCGCAGCTGCTGTCGCCATCCCGGCCGGTCGTCGGTGTCCACCGGCTCATTGTGCGGTCCGCTCGTCCGGTCCCGCATCCGTCTGCGCGGCAAGGGAGGTGCCCGTGAGGAGTACGTCGCAGGGATGACCCCGCGGCGGAATCCTCCGGGGGGAGGGCCGGATGTCGGTGCCGTGGCCGACGCGTCCGGTGGGCGTCCGCCCCTACCGTCGCCGGAGTCGGCAACCGGTCAACCTGCCGATCTGCCGACCGGCAGGGCCCTTTCGCCCGCTCGACTCCCGCGAGGAACGGACACCCCGATGACCCACGTGATCCAGCTGGAAGCCGTGGCGAAGCGCTACGGGACCGCGGGCGCGCCCGCGCTCGGACCGCTCACGCTCACGGTCGAGCAGGGTGAGGCGCTCGCTGTGACCGGCCCCTCGGGCAGCGGCAAGTCCACGCTGCTCAACCTCGTCGCCGGTCTCGACAAGCCGACCGAAGGCACCGTGACGGTCGGCGAGCAGCGCATCGACCAGCTCGGCGAGCACGCGCTGGCCCGGTTCCGGCGCGAACGGATCGGCATGGTCTTCCAGTTCTTCAACCTGCTCGACGACCTCACCGTCGCCGACAACATCCAGCTCCCCGCGCAGCTGACCGGGACCGCGCGGCGCAAGGCGGCGGCCCGCGCCGGGGAGCTCATGGACATCCTCGGCATCGCCCGGCACGCCCACGCCTACCCGGGCCGCCTGTCCGGCGGTGAACGCCAACGGGTAGCGGTGGCACGGGCGTTGGTCAACCGGCCCGCGCTGCTCCTCGCCGACGAACCGACCGGCGCGCTCGACACCGCCTCGGGCCACGACGTACGGGAACTGCTCGTGGACCTGCACCGCGGCGGCCAGACCATCGTCCTGGTCACGCACGACATGGCGCTGGCCCAGGCGTGCGCGAGCCGCACCATCCAGCTGGTCGACGGCCGTCTCGCCCTCGACACCCATGCGGGGGCCCTTCGATGAGCCGCTTCGGTACGGGCGCGCTCGCCCGCGTCGTGCGCTCCGGAGTGGCCCGGCGCCGGGTGCAGACGATCGTGATCGCCGTGGCCACCATGATGGCCGTCGCCGCGGCCGTGGTCGCCGGATCCCTCATCGTCGCCTCGGACGCCCCCTTCGACCACGCCTTCGCGCAACAGCGAGGACCGCACCTCACCGCGGAGTTCGACCCGGCCGAGGTGGCCGCGGCGCGGCTGGAGGAGACCGGGCACCTGGACGGCGTCACCGCCGCCGCGGGGCCGTACCCGGTCATGAGCATCCGACCGGTGGAGGAGCGCGGCGGGCATCTCCCGGCGCTGACCCTGGTCGGGCGGTCGCATCCGGGCGGCGACGTGGACGCCCTGGACCTGAGGTCCGGCCGGTGGGCGAAGAAGCCGGGCGAGATCGTGCTCTCCGCGTCGTTCAGCGGACCCGGCCTCGGGCTCGGCTCCGTGCTGAAGGCCTCGGAAGCCGGGGACAGCGCGACCCTGACCGTCGTCGGCTTCGCCATGTCGGCGGGCCGGACCGCCGACGCCTGGGCGACCCCCGCGCAGGTCACGTCGCTGGCCGCGAAGGACAGCCCGGTCACGAGCCAGATGCTCTACCGCTTCGACTCCGCGGCGACGAAGGGACAGATCGTCGCCGACCGCGAACGGCTGACGGCCGCGGTGCCGGCCGGGTCCCTGATGGGCACCCAGTCCTATCTGGACACCAAGCTCGCCGCCGACCGGGGTACAGCGCCGATCATCCCGTTCCTGGTGGCGTTCGGCGTCCTCGGCATCATCATGTCGGTGATCATCGTCAGCAGCGTGATCAGCGGCACGGTCGGTACCAGCCTGCGCAGGATCGGCATCCTCAAGGCCATCGGCTTCACCCCGCGCGAGGTCGTACGGGCCTATCTGGCCCAGGCGTTGATACCGGCCGGCGCCGGGATCGGGCTGGGGGTGGTCCTCGGCAACCTGCTGGCGGTCCCGCTGCTCGCGGACACCGAGCAGGTGTACGGCAGCGCCTCGCTGACCGTGGCCTGGTGGGTGGATGTCGTCGTGCCGGTCCTCGCGCTGCTGATCGTCGGTGTCGCGGCGCTGGTCCCCGCGCTGCGGGCCGGGCGACTGCGGACGGTCGAGGCCATCGCGGTGGGCCGGGCGCCACGCACGGGACGCGGGCAGTGGGCGCACCGGGCGGCGGGGCGACTACCGCTGCCGCGAGCGGTGACGTACGGCCTCGCCGCCCCCTTCGCCCACCCGGTCCGTGCGGCGGCGATGCTGCTCGCGGTGGCCTTCGGCACGGTCGCGGCGACCTTCGCGTTCGGCCTGACGTCGTCCCTGAACGCGGTCGGCGCCGCGCAGGACCCAGAGGACCGGGCCGCGGTCACCGCCATCAGCGGCGTACGCGGCGTCGAGCGCCCCGGGGACGGTGGGCCCGCTCCCGCGTCCGCCGACCCGGCGAAGGTCAGTGCCGCCATCGAGGCGCAGTCCGGCACCGCCTCCTACTACGGGCAGACCGAGACGGACGCCACCGTGGCCGGGCTCTCCGGCACGGTCAGGGCCACCCTCTACCAGGGCGACGTACGGGCCGGCCACTACGAGATGATCTCCGGACACTGGATCACCGGCGCGGGCCAGCTCGTCGTACCCACCCAGTTCCTGGACCGCACCGGAACCAGGATCGGCGACTCGGTCCGGGTGACCCTCGCCGGGGACACCGCGACCCTGCGGATCGTCGGCGAGGCCTTCGACACCAGCAACGACGGCCTGTCGCTCCGCGCGGACCTCGACAGCTTCGCGGGGGCGCGGCCCGAGGTCTTCCAGATCGACGTGAAGCCGGGCGTCTCGCCCGCCGCGTACGCCGAGAAACTCGCCGCCGCGGTGCGGCCACTGGGCGGCGAAGCCCTCGCCAACTCCCCGTCGGAGGGGGAGAACATGATCCTCGTGCTGGACGCGATGGCGGTGCTGCTCACCCTCATGCTGGTGTCGGTGGCGGGCCTCGGCGTTCTCAACTCCGTCGTCCTCGACACCCGCGAACGCGTCCACGACCTCGGCGTCTGCAAGGCGCTCGGCATGTCCCCGCGGCAGACCGTGGGTCTCGTACTCGCCTCGGTGGCCGGGATCGGTGTGCTCGGCGGGCTGATCGGGCTGCCCACCGGGTACGCCCTGCACGGGTTCGTGCTGCCCGTGATGGGACACGCGGCGGGCACGAACCTCCCGCCGTCGGTCCTCGACGTGTACAACGCCCCCGAGCTGATGCTCCTCGGGTTCGCCGGCCTCGTCATCGCCGTGCTCGGCGCCCTGCTCCCGGCCGGCTGGGCGGCCCGGGCCCGTACGGCCACGGCACTGCGCACGGAGTAGCATCGCCCGGTCTCAGGGCCCCTCGGCCGCGGCCTCACCAGGTCGCGGCCGTGCCCTCACCCGAGCCGCTGAAGGCTGAAGCGGCCACGCGGTGCCTTCACGGTCGCAGCGCCCCAGCAGATGCCCGCGGCCTTGCTGGGGCGGGACCCCCCATGGAAGTGCTCGGTGTCATCACGCCGGTCAGGACTCGGTGGGAGCGTGCAGGGTGGTGACGGCGTCGTCGACAGTAGGCCGGAAGGTGAAGATCTGGTCGAGCCCGACGATCTGCAGGACGTGCATCAGATCGTCGTTCAGCCCGGCGAGGATCAACGGCGTCTCGGTGGACCCGGCCCGGTTGTAGGCGGTGATGAGCACGGTGATGCCGGTGGAATCGCAGTAGGTGAGGCCGGACAGGTCGATGATCACGGGGGTGTCGGAGACGAAGGGGGTCTCTTGCAGGGTCCGGGTGAACTCCGGGGCCGTGTGGTGATCGAGCTCGCCGGTCACGGTCAGTACGACGGCTCCGGAGGGGTGCGGGCTCCGGGTGGCGGTCAGGATGCGGTCGGTCACCTTGTCTCCTGTGGGGGACGCTGAGGCTGGCGGATGGGACGGACAGGGCGAGCAGCGCGGTGTCGTCGCTGACGCCGGTGCCCAGGTCGGTGAAGAGTTTGCGCGCTATGGCCGGCAACCCTTCGGCGCCCTGGAAGGGATGCGCCGACTGGTGGCGGGCCGGCCCGTCCTCGCCGAGCACGCTGCCGTCGGCGGTGCGGGCTTCGGTGAGGCCGTCGGTGTACAGCAGCAGTGCTTCGCCGAGGGCGAGGCGGGTGGTGGCCTGGATGAACTGCGGGCTGCGGAGACACGTACGTCGAGTTCGTCCATGACGAGGGCCGCAAGGTCCTGCGATGCCTGGAGCTGGTCTCGCCCAGGGGTACGAGGGCGGGTGTCGAGGACGTTCACGGTGCCCAGGCGGTGCCCGTCGGCGGTGGTGATCGGCGCGGCGGCGTAGAAGCGCACACCCGAAAGGATCTTGTCGGAAGCGCCGTCCAAGGCGCTGTCCACCAGGCGGTAGTGGCGTACTGCGGCAACCCGCCGCTGCTCGACCGTCTCCTGAGAACCCGCATCGCGCCGGGCGGAGCGCTGGGTCGCCGTCATGATGCCTTCCGCCCGGTACCGACTGATGTGACTGCCGTCCTCAGGCACGGCTCCCTTATTCTACGGAACGCGTCAAAGAGGCCCCCTGGGCGGGCGCAAGAACCGATGATGCGTCTGCATGCAGACCGCTTTGACGGCACAATAGGGCGGTCCCCAGGCACGTCTCGCCCGGGCCTGGGGTGAACGAAGGGGTGTCCAGTGACGCATGCGAACGACGGCGAGCTCACCGTGCCGTCGCGGGCCGGGGGCGACATTTTCACCACCGCGGAGGAGAGGGTCGGCAAGGACCTGTCCCGCGTGGACTGGTCGGCGACCCCGCTCGGGGAGCCGGAGAGCTGGCCGCAGAGTCTGAAGACAGCGGTGAGCATTCTGCTCTCGTCGAAGTTCGCCATGTGGATGGCCTGGGGCCCTGAGCTGACGTTCTTCTGCAACGACGCCTACCGCCGCGACACCCTGGGCCAGAAGTACCCGTGGGCGCTGGGCCGGCCCTCCAGCGAGGTGTGGGCGGAGATCTGGGACGACATCGGGCCCCGGATCGACACCGTTCTGACCGCCGGCGAGTCGACGTGGGACGAAGCGCTGCTGCTCTTCCTGGAGCGCTCGGGCTACGCCGAGGAGAGCTACCACACCTTCTCCTACAGCCCGCTGCGCGACGACGCCGGGCAGGTGGTCGGCATGCTGTGTGTGGTCAGCGAGGACACCGAACGCGTCATCGGCGAGCGCCGTATGGCGACGTTGCGGGATCTCGGTTCCGATCCGAGCGTGGTGCGCACCGAGCAGGAGATGCTCGACTTCGCCGGCGAGCAGCTCGGCCACAACCTGCACGATCTGCCCTTCACCCTGACCTACCTGTTCAAGGACGACGACAGCGCCGTCCTCGCCGCGACGAGCGGGATCCAGGCCGGCCACCCCGCCGCGCTCGACCTGCTCCCGGCAGGCTCCGAGACGCCGTGGCCGACCGCCGCCGCGGCTCGGGGCGAGAGCACCACGGCGGTGTTGGACGGGGCGCTGTTCGACGGCTTGCCGTCCGGGGCGTGGGAGGAGCCGCCCGGCCAGGCGTTGGTGGCACCGTTGCTGCAGCAGGGTGGCGTGCCTTACGGATTCATGGTGGCCGGCCTGAACCGCTACCGGATGCTCGACGAGGGCTACCAGGGCTTCGTGGAACTGGTCGCCGGGCATGTGGCCAACGGGGTCGCCAGTGCCCGCAGCTACCAGGCCCAGCAGCGCCGAGCCGAAGAACTCGCGGAGCTGGACCGGGCGAAGACGGCGTTCTTCTCCAACATCAGCCATGAATTCCGCACCCCTCTCACCCTGATCATGGGGCCCGTCCAAGGGCTGCAGGACGAACTCGACGACGCGGCCCCGCACGTGCGCGAGGAGCTCGAGGTCATCCACCGCAACGGGCTGCGACTGGGCAAACTGGTCAACACCCTGCTGGACTTCTCCCGCATCGAGGCGGGCCGGATGCAGGCGAGCTACGAGCCGACCGACCTGGCCGCGGTCACCGGCGAGCTGGCCAGCGTATTCCGTTCCGCCATCGACAAGGCCGGCCTGGACTTCCACGTCGACTGCTCAGCACTGCCCGAGCCCGTCTACATCGACCGGAGCATGTGGGAGAAGGTCGTCCTCAACCTCCTCAGCAACGCTCTGAAGTTCACCTTCACGGGCTCGATCGGCGTCACCGTGTACGCCGAGGGCCCGGAAGCCGTCGTGGACGTTCACGACACGGGCATCGGCGTGGCCGCCGAGGAGATGCCCCGGCTGTTCGAGCGGTTCCACCGCATCGAGAACGCCCGGTCCCGCTCCAACGAGGGCAGCGGCATCGGCCTGGCCCTGGTCAAGGAACTCGTCAACCTGCACGGCGGAACCATCACCGCCGAGAGCACCGCGGGCAGCGGAACCAGCTTCACCATCCGCCTGCCCTTCGGCTCCGCGCACCTGCCCGACGACGCCGTCCGCCCGCACGAGAGCACGGACCCCGCCTTCCACAGCACCGACCCGTTCGTACAGGAAGCCCTGCGCTGGCTTCCGAACAAGCAGGCCGACACGGCGCCTTCCGAAGACCTGGGCGAGCAGACCGCACGGTCGGCCGTCGGCCCGCAGACCGCCGTCCCCGCCCGGGTACTGGTCGCCGACGACAACGCCGACATGCGCGAGTACCTCGGCCGACTGCTGCGCAGCGCCGGCTACGAGGTCCGCACCGTCAACGACGGCCGCGAGGCCCTCGCCACCATCCGGGACGACGCGCCCGACCTGGTGGTCAGTGACGTGATGATGCCCCACCTGGACGGGCTGACCCTGGTCGGACTCCTGCGCAACGATCCGCGGACCGCGTCCGTGCCGGTGCTGCTGCTGTCCGCCCGCGCCGGCCAGGAGGCATCCATCGAGGGGCTGCAGGCCGGTGCGGACGACTACCTCGTCAAACCGTTCGCCGCCGCCGAACTCCTCGCCCGCGTCCGCGCCAACGTCGAGCTGGCGCGGATGCGCAACCACCATGCCCGCTGGCGCACCGCGCTGGTCGACTCCCTCCAGGAAGCCTTCTTCGTCTGCGACGAGGACGGCGCCGTCATCGAGATCAACACCGCCTTCACCACCATCCTCGGCTACGACACCGACAACCTTCCCTACGAACCGGTCCACCCCTGGTGGCCGGATGCCACCACCGACCCCGAGGCCCATCAGCAGGTCGCCGGCGCCTTCACGACACTGCTTGGCCAGAGCCAAGGCAGCTACACCATCCCTGTCACCCACCGCGACGGCCACCGTCTGTGGGTCACAGCCACCTTCAACCAGGTCCAGGACCCCGACACCGGACGCTCCGTGATCGTCGGTACCTTCCGCGACGTGAGCGCCGAGCACTACGCCATCCAGCGCGAGAGCGCCCTGGCCGCCCTGGGCACCTGCCTGTCCCGGGCCACCAGCCTCTCCGAGGCACTGAGCGGCGCCCTGCGCGAACTGAAACTGCTGTGGCGGGCCGAGTGCGTCACGGCCGCCGTCTTCGACCACGGTGACGAACCCACGCTCACCGCCACCGACCCCTCCCTCACCTGGCCGCAGCTGTCCGCCGAACGCCGCCGCACACTCACCGACCTGCGCACGCAAGCACCCCTCACCACCACTCTCGACCAGGGCGGGGCCGGCATCCTGCTGGAATACCCCGACGGCCCGCTCGCGTTGTGGATCGACCTCGGCGAGAACCGCCCCTTCACCAGCGAGGACCAGCTCCTGCTCTCCCTGCTGGCCGGCCACCTAGCCCAAGGTCTGGCCCGCGCCCACCAGATCGACCAGCAGCGTGAAACCGCCATCGCTCTGCAACGCGCCATCCTCGGCCCCTCCCACCTGCCCGACGGGTTCGCCGTCCGCTACGAACCCGCCACCCGGCCCCTGGAAGTGGGCGGCGACTGGTACGACACCGTCACCCTCCCCGACCAGCGCATCGGCATCGTCGTCGGCGACTGCGTGGGACGCGGCCTGGAGGCAGCGAGCGTCATGGGACAGCTCCGCAGCGCCTGTCGCGCTCTGCTGCTGCAGGACGCGAGCCCCGCCCAGACCCTCATGGCTCTGGACCAGTTCGCCGCCGGCGTGCCCGGAGCCATGTGCACCACCGTCTTCTGCGGCGTCCTCAACGCCGAAACCGGCCAGCTGACGTACTCCAGCGCAGGCCACCCCCCGGGCATCCTCGTCCAACCCGACGGCGTGACCCGGCTCCTCGAGGACGGCCGCTATCTGCCCCTGGCCGTCCGGCCCGGCAAGCCGCGGCCCGAAGCCACCTGCACCATCCCGGCGCGCTCCACCCTGCTGCTGTACACCGACGGCCTCGTCGAACGCCGCCGCCGCCCGCTCAGCGCGGGCATCAGCCAGGCCGGCGAAGCACTCCAGGACGGCCGCAACACAGCGGTCGACGACCTCGCCACCCACGTCATGAATCGCCTGGCCCCGGCCGACGGTTACGACGATGACGTCGCTCTTCTGCTGTACCGGCACCCGGCACCGCTGGAAATGACCTTCCCGGCGGAATCAGCTCAGCTCGCGCCCGTCCGCAAGGCCCTGCGCGGCTGGCTCGAACAGTGTGAACTGCCCCCGAAAACCGCGCAGAACGTTCTGGTGGCCGCGGGAGAAGCCTGCGCCAACGCCATCGAGCACGGACACCGCGACACCCCCGGTGACGTCGTCTACTTCCGTGCCGAAGCGTGTGTCGACAACCTGCACCTGACGATCGCCGACACCGGGCAGTGGAAAACTCCCCAGCCCGAGCTCAACACCCACCGCGGGCGCGGTATGGGGCTGATGCGTGCCCTGATGCAACAGGTCACCGTCACTCCGGGACCGGCCGGGACCACCGTCGACATGCACACGAGGATTGCCTGATGACTACCCCTCTGACGCTCACTTCCGCCCGACGGCCGGACGGTACCGCGGTGTTGACCGCGGTAGGCGAGATCGACATGAGCAACGCCGCCGAACTGGCTGCCGCCCTGGAGGGCACATCCGGCGCTCTCGTCCTCGATCTCAGCGGCGTCGAGTACCTCGACAGCGCGGGTCTCAGCGTGCTCTTCCCGCACGCCGAACGGATCGAACTCATCGCCAACCCGCTCCTTGCCCCGGTCCTGACGATCTCCGGCCTGACCGACCTCACCACCGCTGCCGGCCCCCCTGCGGGCTGAACCCGCGCCGCGCTACCGGTAGTTGGTCGATTCCCGCGAGCCACGGCCACCGTCACCCAGGACGCCCCGGTAGCGGGCGACACCGGCGCCACGGAGAACACCGTCGTGGGTGACGGGCACCCGGCTCGGGACCGCGGCGGCGAACGTCACCGACGGCGACGACGTCATCTGCGCCGGCGAGTTCAAGAAGTGCTCGACACCCGCGCGTACGGAGTCAGCCACGCAACGCGATGAAGAGCTGATACCCGCTGAACCCGAGTCCGCCGCAGGTCATACCGAGGCCCACGAGTGCCATCAGCGCCATCATGACCTGAACATAGAGAGACTGGCGTGCGGATGCGCGGCTGGGGTTGCGCGGGTCGTAGCTGAGCTCCAGCTGCTGCCCCCCGGTCGGCTCCCGGTAGAAATGCGGCCCGCCGTCCTGGTCCACGTACCGATACACCTTGGTTCTGTTGGTGTAGTGGTCGAGTTCGGCCAGCACCGTGATGCCGTGCTTGGGGAGACGCAGCGCGTCGTACAAGCCTCGCCCCAACGTCAGTGCCATGAATGCGCCCGTGCACGCGAAGAGTTGGAAGAACGGCAGTGCGGCCGCCCACTTCGGCTCGCGGAGCACCCCCACCGTCACATCGATCACAGCGAAGACCGCTATCACGGCGAGAACGAGGAGAACGCGTCTCGACGGCCTCCGGGGGTGTCCGGCAGAGACTTCGGTGATCAGATCTTCGCCGTCGAGGCGCGATCCTTCGGCCGCCCTTTCGGGCAGGCGGGCCTGCAGGGCGGCGCAGAACATGGCCACGGCCGCGGCGCTGGCATCGTGAACCGCGTACACGGCGGCAGGGCGGTCGGCCTCCGCGGCCGTCAGCATGACCTCGAAGGAGCGGTCGAGGCTGCGGACCGCTTCGATGGCCTCCAGCGGAATCCGTGTCACGCGCCCGTCCTGTTCCCACTGCACGTAGTCAAATCCGTCCCCGAAGCGGGCGGTGGCGCTGCTGCCGCGCAGCACGAGGGAAGGGAGGCCAGGCGTCGTCGTCATGCGCATGTGACAGCTGAGATCAACGAACGGTTGCCCACCGCCGTGGCAGGCGCACGCCACGGCCCCCGGGCAGGGGCAGGACCGATGCGGTGCCGGCGCGAATCCGGGAGGCATCCTCGCACCACGCTCCTGCCCTGCCCTGGGCAGTCAGTCGGCCAGAGGCAAGGCGGCGGCTATCACGTTCCGCTCCTTGCGGCCGACCAGCGGGAAGATGATTTTCAGGCCTTGCTCGCTGTCCGTCGAGGAGATGATGAAGGATGAGTTGAGCACCCGCTCCTTGATCTCCGAGCGGACGAGACCGGCGCGCGGGATCGTCATCAGGTGTTCTTCCGGCCGGGCGAACGTCGGGTTCGCTCGGAAGATGAAGATGCGGCGGTCGGTCATCCCCAGGTACATGGGGGTCGGCGTCGGGATCACGGCCATTCCACCGCCGCTCAGGATGGCCGAGGCTGCCGCGAACGCTGCCGTCCGGCGCACGGTGACGGAACTCAGGTTCACGACGGTCGTCACCTCGACCTGCTCCCCGGGCTCGAGCATGGGGTCGATGGCGGCCAAAAGAAGTCGGCGGCGCTTGCCATTCACGTGCGTACTCCTGAAAGGTCGGGCGTGAACCGTACGGGACCGTCCCGTACGGCTTGCGGCTGTCCGGCTCCCCTGGCGCCGCAGGGTCCCGGTGCCCGGAAAACAGCCGGGCCGGAGTCCCGCGCGGAGCCCGGCCGGAGTGAGTCGTCGGCATACCTTGCCATACGTGGCCAGGGACTCATGGAGATACCCCGGACACATCTTGCCCTCTCGGCACCGCCCAGCAAAGGTGATGAACCAGAGGCAGAGTCCGCTCCGGGTGCGGAGCCGGCCTGTCACCTCTGACCAGGGTCTTCCACCAGTCGACGGTGAAGTTCTGTCGTCATCGAGTGGATCGCCCGGGTCAGCTCTGTGTTCGTCTTGAGTTCCAGTTCCTGCTCGATGAAGTCATGGTCGGCCTTCGCCTGTTGGAATTCCGACTGACGGTTCTGGCCGATCATGACGAAGGTCGACAGGAAGATCGCTTCGAGCGATACGACCAGGGTCAGCGTGGGCCACGGGTTGGACTCCACGAACAGCATCCAGAGCAGGAAGCCGATCGCGTGGAGGTAGACGAAGGGCATCGAGCCGGCGAATTTGGTGATCGCGTCAGCGATGCGCAACTGGGCGTCGGTCGCTCGCCGGTACCGGTGCGCGGCCACGACGGGATGGTGCGGGTGCGGGGCCGCTTCGTCGTCGGTCATCTGGATGCGCCTTCCTCGGTGGTCCGACGCTGTGCGCTGGAGGCTGCATGGTGTCACTCCCGAGACCCCGGAGGCGAGGCGCGGGGCACGCGTCGGAGCGCGCGGTCCGCATCAGTGTCCGCCACCTCGCCCTGCGGCCGCACCTTCGACGACAAGATCAGCGGCTCCGCGACCTTCCACAGCCCGTTCGGAACAACCAACTCACGTATCCCGACCCATGACGAGCTCGACGTGCCGGCCCCACCTGAGGCGGTTTTAGGGCCGGTTGGCCCCCCGAGCGGTCCTTCGGCCCGGAGCAGAGCACCGGCTGAGACGGGACAGTGAAGAGGTCACCGCAATTGCAGTGGCGGTACACGAGGGACGGGATCGCTATGGAGGTTCATGGTCATGCGAGAGGACGAACCGGGCGGGGGTTCCCTTCGCCCGGCAGGACCCGGTCCTCGGCTGCGGAGGCAGGGGCCGCGGGACGGGGCGCGGATTCACTGACCGGGTTCGCGGTGGTGTTCACGGGAGCAAGGATTCTCGCCGGCTCCATCTTCCTCCGGGCCTTTCTCGACAAAGCCTTCGGGTGGAGTTACGTGACCCGCCCAGGCCACGAGGATCGCGCACGAAGTCACCGGGGAGGCGCGAGTGCGATGAAGAGGCCCCCGAGCAGGGTGAGGTGGCGGAGCCGTGCGTCGCAGGCGGCGCGAGCCGGAGGATTCTTCATGCCTGAGGGGAGCGGTCCATGTCTGCCGTGAGTACGCTCCTCAGCGGTCTCGGGGCGGAGCATCGTGACCGGTTGGCGGACCTCGGCCACGAAAAGGCGTTTCCGGCTCAGACCCGTCTGTTCAACGAAGGGCAGCACGCCGACCGGTTCTGGATCATCCGAGAGGGTGCGGTCGCCCTCGACCTGCATGTGCCCGGACGGCATCCGGCCGTCATCGAGACCCTGGGGCCGGGCCGCCTCGTCGGAGTGTCCTGGCTGATCGCGCCGTATGTGTGGCAATTGGGTGCGACCGCCCTGCGGCCGGTGTCAGCGGCGGAGTTCGACGCCGTGGCGGTACGCGACAGATGCCTCGGCGACCCGGATCTTGGAGCGGCCGTGGCACTGTGGGCCGCACAGGTGCTGCACCGCCGTCTGCACGCTTCCAGAATGCGTCTGCTGGATCTGTACGGCCCGGCCGGCAGCGGGCCGCTCCGCTGACCAGCCGGGTCCGGCAAGCTGATGGACCGTGCTCGATCCCGCGTCCACCGGGCGGCTGATGAGCCGGCTTCGGGGACCTGCCGAGCAGTTGACGCGGCGAGGCATCGGGTGGCGGTGCTTCGTCCGCGCCGCGTTGCCGCGATCCGGCGCCACCACGTCGGCCGTGTGCTGGTTCACGGAGAGAAGACCACTATCAGCAGGAACGCGATGATCATCGCCCAGGCGCCGAGTCCCAGCAGCCAGATCGAGCCCGTCCAGGCGCCTACCGCGAACAGTGCGGCCGCGAGGGTGAGAAGTGCTGCGATGAGCAGCCTCAGGTGTGGTGTCGGCGCCGGCAGCGGCTTCATCTCGGCACCGTGACATGGCGTTCGCCGGGACCGCGGCCCCAAGGAGTGCGCGCGGAGACTGGGGCGGCTCGCTGGGCAGAGACCATGCGCGCATCGTATCGAGACCGTGCGGGTGCGGGTGGAATCCGGGGACGGTCGCACGCCGGCAGTGCCCCGTCCAGCTGTCCGGGTCTCTCGTCGGTCACGGTTGCCTTCGCTCCAGCGCCTTCCCTTCCTGGCCGCCGGCAGGGGCGCGGACGTCGGTCAGAGCTGGTGCTCCGCGTCGTGGCAGGTGAAACAGGTGAGGCGGCGGGCTGATTGTGCGGGGGTGGACAGACCCATGCCCTCCTGACGGTGGATGTTCTGGGCGCTGACCTTGATGTGATCCGGGCAGAGCGCGGCGCCGCAGTTGCGGCAGGAGGCGGTGGCGGGGGTGGTCGTCCCCAGTTGGTGGCAGTCGTAGCAGTTCATGCTTCCCTCCGTTTTCAGGTGGTTGACGGACACGGCGAGCCGCGGAAGCCGATGCCGCTGCCGCTTCGCTGGGCGGAAACTCGCTGTCGGCGCCTGTCGCGAGAGGCGTCTGGCGGCGTAGGGGTGCAGCCCCCGGCCCCGTACCGACTCCTTCGCGATCAGTCGGCTTGAGCACCAGGTCTTCCCACCAGGAGAGCCCCATCATCGCGCCGAGCAGGGCCAGCGGGAGTACTGCCGGCAGGAGCAGTACGTACATGAGAGCCGCCAGAGTGTGGTTGGCGTGCCAAGAGGGCGCGGGGCAAGCTGACTTGCCCCCGCAGGACGCATCGGGTCGCCGCGGGGCACCGTGTGCGGAGAGCGAGCTGCGGGCCCTGTGACGGGTGTGCGGAATGCTCCGGTGCGACGTCGCGGTGAGAGCGGATGCGGCCGGGGGCCCGGGCTGCACCGTCCACGGTATCTCCAGGCCGTTGCCTTGCACAGCGGTGTCGGTCCGCCAATCGAGGCCGGTCGAGTCCAGGGCCGTCCGGCACCTGTACGCGGCCGCGGAAACACTCAGGCTGCGACAAGAGGCTCTGCCCCTCCGCGGCCGGGCCCATCACCCCGTTTCGAGCGGCTACATCGTGCAGGGCGCCTTGGACCGAGGAAACTACGGCCGAGCCATGCATGCCCCGGCCGAGGTATCAGCGGCGGGTTTCGACCTTCAGGTCGCCGTGGGTCACCGCGCGCATCCTGTCACTGGCGAGCATGTCGTGCGGGAAGCCGAGTCCGATCGCGCTGGCCTCGTCGAGGCGGGCCAGTTGGGAGGCCGTGAAGTCGACCTCCAGGGCGCCCAGATTGTCCTCCAGCTGCGCGAGAGTGCGCGCGCCGATGAGCGATGCCGTCACATCCGGGTTCCGCAGGGTCCAGGCCAGCCCGACCTGGGCGGTCGTGCGGCCCAGCTCGGTGGCGACCTCCTTCACGACATCCGCGATGACCAGACTGCGTTCGGTGAGCCCGCCGTTGGTGAGGGTGAAATTCTTACGGGTGCCGTCGTCGACCGCGGGTTTCGTCGCGGTCAGATCGTCGCGGCTGTACTTACCGGTGAGCACCCCGCCGGCCAGCGGCGAGTACGGCACCACACCCAACCCCATCTCGCGTGCCATCGGGATCAGGTCGCGTTCCCCGGTACGCTCGATCAGGTTGTACTCGATCTGCAGGGCGACCAGCGGCGACCAGCCGCGCAGGTCGGCGATCGCCTGCATGCGCGACACCTGCCAGGCCGGGACGTTGGAGATCGCCACGTACAGGACCTTGCCCTGCCGGACCAGATCGTCCATGCCGCGCAGGATCTCCTCGACCGGTGTCGTGAAATCCCACACGTGCAAGTAGAGCAGATCGATGTAGTCCGTATGCAGCTGTCGCAGACTGGCTTCCACCGACGCGAACAGGCTCTTGCGGTGAGGGCCACCGGAATTGGGGTCGCCGGGCCGACGCAGCGTGGTGTATTTCGTTGCCAGCACCAGGCTTTCACGGTTGTCGCGGGTGAATTCGCCCAGCAGACGCTCGGAGCTGCCATTGGTGTAGGTGTTGGCGGTGTCGATGAAGTTGCCGCCGCGCTCGACGTAAAGGTCGAACAGCTTACGCGCCTCGTCCTGCTCGGCGCCCCAGCCCCACTCGGTGCCGAAGGTCGCCGCGCCCAGCGCCAGCGGTGAGACCCGCAGCCCGGAGCGGCCCAGCAGCCGGTAGCTGTCGAGGGTGAGCGACATCGTGTCCTCCTGTGCTTGTGATCCGCTATCGGGAACAAGTCTGTGACCGCCGCGAGCCAGGGATAAGGGAGAGAAGTTCCTGGGAACACCAGTCCTACCTTGGCTGTTGCATCGAACATGACGACGCGCACCGTGGACACGACACAGGAACTGGCCGCGTTCCTGCGGACCCGGCGCGAACGCCTGGACCCGCACGATTTCAACCTGCCGTCGCGCCAGCAGCCCCGGCGGACCCCGGGACTGCGCCGTGAAGAGGTCGCCGAACTGGCCGGGGTCAGCGTCGACTACATCGTGCGGCTGGAACAGGCGCGCGGGCTGCGGCCGTCGGCGAACGTGGTGGAGGCGCTCTCCCGGGCGCTGCGCCTGGGCCCCGACGAGCGCGCCTACCTCTTCGACCTGGCCCGCCAGCGCCCCCGCAACGCCGACAAGCCCGCCACCACTGCGGCGCCCCCGCTGGCCCAGCTGGTCGCCGACCTGTCGCCGCTGCCGGCCATGCTGATGAACCACCGCTTCGACATCCTGGCCTGGAACAGCGAAATGGCGCGGCTGCTGCTGGATTTCGACAGCCTGCCGCCGTCGCAGCGCAATGCGATGTGGCTGTGCCTGGTACACCCGGACATACGCGAGTTCTATGTCGACCGCGAACGCGTCGTGCGGGAGGGGATCGCTCACCTGCGCGCGGCGTGGGCCGCGCACCCGGAGGACCGGGCGCTGACCGACCTCATCACCGAATGCACCGCCCACAGCGAGGAGTTCGCGCGGTTGTGGGCCGAGCGGGACATCAAGGTCAACGGCCGCGGGCACAAGGTGCTGCGGCATCCGGGCGCAGGTGTGATCGCCGTGCACTTCGAAGTGCTTGTGCCGCTCCAGGATCCGGACCAACGGTTGATGATCTGCCGCGCCGCGGACGATGAGAGTCGGTCGGCATTGGACAGGTTGTGCGCACGATGACGTCGAACCGTCCCTTCGCGTACTCCTGAAAGAGCGCTGACGTCAGCGGGTGCCGGCCTCGGCGCGCGCGTAGAACGCGGCGAGCTCGTGGGGGTTCTTGCAGTAGACGTCGATTTTGCGCACCGCGCCGTCCTCGACGTGGTGGATCTCCACCATGGTCAGCGGGAACTCCTCACCGGTGGTGTGGGCCGTGAGTGTCCCGGTGAGTGTTCCGATGACGCCGGCCGGGCCCTCGAACACCTCGGCATCGGTGATGGCGACGTCGGCGTAACCCATCATCGCCCCCAGGACCGCCTGCACGAACACCTCGCGGCCCTGGTGGACGCCGCCGTAGGGGAGTTGGCTCGGCTCGTCGACGATCACCCCGGGGGCGAGCCTGGCCAGCACACCCGGCACATCGCCTTGGCCGAGTGCCTCGTACAGCCCCCGTACGACATCCGCGGGGGTCTCCGTCACTGTCTCGATCCGGCTGCTCATCCTGTGCGTCCTCTCAGTCTTGTCCAGGTACTCGAGCCCCCACTGGAACTCGGCCCGGAAAGGCCGACCGGAGCGCGTACCTCCTCGCTCCGGTCGGGCCCCGGGGGAGTCGGGGCACGCACCATGCAACGCGGGCCGGCCAGGGCGGGGGAGCCTCTGCCGTGAGGGGTACCGGCAGGGGCCCCCACCCGCCGCGCGGTCTGCCTACCCTGTCCCCATGGACAACCGGGACGCTGTCAGCGCTTTCCTCCGCTCCCGACGCGAGAGGATCACCCCCGAGCAGGCAGGTCTGCCGGCGTACGGTCAGCGGCGGGTGCCGGGGCTGCGCAGGGGCGAGGTCGCCACGCTCGCCGGAGTGAGCGTCGAGTACCTACACACGTCTGGAACGGGGCAGCCTGCGGGGTGCCTCCGACAGCGTGCTGGACGCCCTCGCCCAGGCTTTGCGGCTCGACAGCACCGAGCGCATGTACCTGTACGACCTCGCCCGCGCAGCGGGACCCGCGCCCGCGGTGCGGGCGAGACAGCGGGAGGCCCGGCCCACGGTGCGGCCGAGCGTGACGCGGATCGTCGAGGGGATGCCGCAACTGCCCGCGTACGTGATGAACGACCGCCTCGACACACTGGCCGCCAACGCATTGGGGCGGGCCCTCTACTCGGAGATGTACACCGACCCGACCTGCGGGGCCAACGTCGCCCGGTTCGCGTTCTTCAACCCCGCGGCCAAGCGGTTCTACGCCGACTGGGAGCGCATGGCCCGCTTCGCGGTGGGCGCGCTGCGCAGCGCGGCGGGGAAGAACCCCTACGACCGGGAACTGTCGAACCTGATCGGTGAACTGTCCACCCGCAGCGACGTCTTCCGCGTGATGTGGGGCTCCCACGACGTGCACGTCTTCCAGCAGAGCACCAAACGCCTCGACCATCCGCTCGTCGGTGTCATGGAACTCGACCAGGAGACCATGAGCCTGCCGGACGAAAGCGGCCTGAGCGTGGTCGTCTACAGTGCGCCCCCCGGAAGCGCCGCCGAGGACG
Organism: Streptomyces sp. NPDC030991; assembly: GCF_055571235.1. Taxonomy (NCBI): domain Bacteria; kingdom Bacillati; phylum Actinomycetota; class Actinomycetes; order Kitasatosporales; family Streptomycetaceae; genus Streptomyces; species Streptomyces sp. NPDC030991. The sequence continues at coordinate 54,641 of NZ_JBVIFR010000005.1, read as the reverse complement.
CCCTGCGGTTGCTCGCCAGCTGGTCCGTCTCGACCGGACCGGAGCAGGAGGCGCGAGCCACGATGCCGCCCCGGAACGCCTGAGAGGAAGTTCGGTCGTAGCCATACTCGAACCCCTGGTGCGGGGCATCGCACCTATCCGCTCGCGCCGCGGACCACGCAGAATCGCCCAGCCCTGCGCGCCGGTGCCAGCCTGCCCCGAGTGGACGGTGTTCGACCTGGTGCAGCACCTGGGTACGGGCCGGGTCGCAGGTGCTGGAGACGCGCGGAGGCATCGTGCTGGCGGCCTCAGCCGGTGTCCCTGGCGGGTTGAAGGGTGAAGACATGGTCGAGGCCGGTGATGGTGAGGATGCGCAGGGTGTCGGCGGGGACGGCCACCAGGGACATGTCCGCGCCGGCGTTCTGGGCGTGCTGGCGGGCCGCCAGGAGGGCACTGAGGCCGGTGGAGTCGCAGAACGTCAGGCCGGACAGGTCGATGACCAGCCGGTGGCCCGGGCTCAGGACCAGACGCTCGGTGTGTTCGCGCAGCGCGGTGGCCTGTTCGTAGTCGAGTTCACCGGTGACCTGTAGGACCGGCCCGGTGGCGGTGGCGTGGCGGGATATGTGCAGCGGGCTCATCGCGGTGGATTCGTTGCCGGGGGCTGAGGGGCGGGGACACCGAGGGTGAGCAGGGCGGTGTCGTCGTCGAGGCCGTCGCCGAAGCTGTCCAGCAGCCCGGTCAGCGCGGTCATCAGCGTGTGGGGTGTGGCGGGGGCGTGGTCGGTGGCGAAGGTGTGCAGGGCGTCGTAGCCGAAGAGGTGTTCGCGGGTGGGGCCGGTGCGTGCTTCGGTGAGACCGTCGGTGTAGAGCAGCAGGGTGTCGCCGGGGGCCAAGGTGGTCCGGGTGCTGCTGAAGGGGGCGTGGGGGAGGGGCCCGACGAGGAGTCCGCCGGGTGTGGGCAGGTACTCGGCGTGTCCGTCGGCCCGGACGACCAGGGCTGGAGGATGGCCGCCGGAGGCAAGGCGCACGACGGTAGGGCTGTGGTCGGCGGCGGGTTCGATGACGCCGAAGATGACGGTGCAGAAGCGGGGGTCGCCACCGGCGGTGTACCGCTCGTGCAGGACGGCGTTGAGCGTGGTCAGCGCCGCGGGCGGGTCGGCGTCGTGCAGGGCCGCCGCGCGCAGGGTGTAGCGGGTCAGTGAGGTGAAGGAGGCCGCCTCGGGGCCCTTGCCGGACACGTCGCCGAGGAAGAACGCCCACCGGCCGTCGCCCACGGGAAACAGGTCGTAGAAGTCGCCGCCGAGCCGGTCGGGGGAGGCCGTGTGGTAGTGGACGGCCGCCTCAAGACCGGGCACCTCGGGCAGATGGTCGGGCACGAGCGAGTGCTGGAGCACCGTGAGCGCGTGGGAGAGGCGTTCGCGGTCGGCCTCGGCCTGCCGCTGGGCCTTCTCCGCCTCGGCGCGGGCCTGTTCGGCCTCGGCGCGCGCCTGCTCGGCGTCCGCGCGGGCCTGTTCGGCGTCTTTGCGGCGGCGCAGGAGTTCCTGCTCGTAGGCGCGCCGGTCGGAGGCGTCGAAGACGGTGGTGCGGATCAGCAGCGGTTCGCCTCCGCTGCCGTGCTTGATGACGGAGGAGATCAGCACCGGCAGCCGGCGCCCCTGAGTACCCTTCATCTCCAGAGCGATACCGCGCAGTTCACCTTGCATACGCAGCAGCGGCGCGAAGTGCGTCTCGTGGTAGAGCCTGCCGCCCACGGTGAGCAGATCGGAAAAGTGCAGTCGGCCCACCACCGCGCTGCGCTGCAGGCCGAGCCAGTCGAGCAGCGTGGTGTTGATCTTGGCTATGGTGCCGTCCATCAGGGTCGACATGTAGCCGCAGGGGGCCGCCTCGTACAGGTCTTCGGCGCTGTCCTCCAGCAGGGCCGTGAACGCTGCATCGGTCCCCGTTGTCTCCCCGGCTTCGGCCGGGTCCGGCTCCTGGCCGGCGCGGCTCATCACCGCAGCGACTCCATGAAGTCGAGCATGGCTTTGTTGGTGGCCTCCGGGGCGCTCAGCTGCGGGCAGTGTCCGGTGGCATCCAGGGTGACCAGGTGGGACCCGGGGATCGCGGCGTGTACGTACGCGCCGACCTCGCGGGGTGCGATCACGTCCTGGGAACACTCCAGGACCAGCGTCGGCACCGTCACGCTTTTCAGATCCTCACGGCTGTCGGACAGAAAGGTGGTGCGGGCGAAGACCGCGGCGATGTCCGGGTCGGTGGCGCAGAAGCTGTTGGTCAGTTCCTGGCCCAGCTCCGGCCGCTCCGGGTTACCCATGATCACCGGTGCCATCGCGGAGGACCAGCCCAGATAGTTCGAGTCCAGCGACTCCAGCAGCTCGTCGATGTCCTCGGCCGTGAAGCCGCCGCGATAGCCGTCGTCATCGATGTAGCACGGAGACGGCGCCACCATCACCAGGGCCCCGATCCGCTGCGGCGCCATCCGCGCGGCCAGCACCCCCACCATCGCGCTGACCGAATGCCCGACGAACACCGCTCCTTCCAGGTCGAGTTCGTCGCAGACCTCCACCACGTCCCGGGCGTATCCCTCGAGTGAGGAGTACCGCTTGGGGCTGAAGGCGGACAGGTCGGAACGGCCGGAGCCGACGTAGTCGAACAGCACCACTCGGTACCGTTCCGCCAGAGCCGGCACAGCCAGCCGCCACATGTTCTGATCACAGCCGAAGCCGTGCGCCAGCACCACCACCGGCCCCTCGGCCGCGCCCGTGACCGTCACATTGTTCCTGCGGTACATATCCATACCGGCCATCCTCGCACTCGCCGCCCCGCCCTCCAGACCCAACGCTCTCTGGCGGCGTCGGCACGGCGGCCGCGCGACGGGGCACGGGCCAAGGGGGTTCCTGACAGCGGAACGACCAGGTCGGAGGCGGTATCCGGGGGAACGGGGACCCTTGAGACCTCGGCGAGAAGCGGGCGGGAAAGCTGGTCCCGGGACCTTCTGCGGCAAGGAGACAGGGGTTTCGAGCTACTTACCGTCGTCTCAATCTTCACAACAACCGCCGCAATACCGCGTCATGCACGAACTGGGTGGATGCTGTGCACGCATCGGTGCTCCTGAGGCGCGGCTTGCGCCTACGGTCCTGCATAAGCGATGCACAACCTGAGCCTGCAGGTCCGGGGGCCCGGTACGCACCTGCGGTTCAGCAGCCTACGGGCCTGGTGCGCACAGCTCCCGACCGTGCAGCACCGGACCCGCCAGGGCTGCTTCAGATGACCGCACAGAAAACGCGGGATGTCCCCCGGTTTCACCAGCCCAAGAGCCGATCCCTGCAAGGAGTCTGCATGATGTTTGGAGAAGAACGAGACGAGAGCCGTCGCGCGCGGACCCGCGGCATCGTGGCCGCCGCCGTGGGACTGTCCGCCGCCCTGACGATGTCCGGTACGGTCACAGCCGAAGCCGCGTCCGTGCCGGCGGGCAGCTACGCCTCGCAGGCCAAGGCGCTGGGGCTGAACCTCGCCGAAGCGAAGAAGCTGCAGAACCGGGCCGACCTGTACCTCGTCAGGACGGGCGGTACGCAGGTCGCTGCCGACCGCATTCGTCTCGGGGCGGGAGCCGTCCTGACGCTGGCCCTGCCGACCACGACCAGCGGGCATCAGGGCGCGTCGGCCAAGGCGGCGTCGAACACGTGCGGATACGGGCACTTCTGCGCCTGGAGTGACACCAACCGCACCGGCGACGTCATCGACATGTACGCATGTGCCTCGTACAAGATTCCCTGGTTCGGTGATGGATCATGGGTAAACAATCAAACCGCAGGACAGCAAGCACAGTTCAGGGACAACGAGTTCATCGTCCGCTGGACCGATCGCGGCGCCTACTCCTACGACCTCGTCGCCGACTGGACCTGGGTCCACTACGTGACGAACTGCTGAGAGCCTGTCTGCCGGACGCACCGGCCTTGCGCTGGTGGCCGAGGAGAACCCGGGGACTGGGGCGACGTCGCGGATCCTAGTGTTCCGGCTGCTCCAGCGACGGGGAGCTGACGGGGCACGCGTAGTCCGACTGCGTCATCGTCCATCCGTCCCCGAGCACCTGGACGCTGGGGTGCGCGGAGGAACTGGGCATGGTGGCGCCGTCGGCTTCCCCGGCCGCGCGCGGGGCGGGGACGGCGAGCGCCGGAGCCATCTGCTCCACCGTGCACGCCAGTTGGAGCATCGCCTGGCGGTTCAGCGGAGCCGCGGCCCCGGGGAGCCGCACGGAGAGAGCGTCTGCGCCGCCGGTAGCCACCTCCGGCGTACCTGTGAGGCGGGGCAGCTCCGTGGTGGCCGTCGCCGCCTCGCTCGCGGTGGGTCCCGCAAACAGCAGACGAACGACAGCCTCGACATCCCCGGCGTCACCGGTCCGGCGGGGGTAGGCGGTCAGATCCCCGTCGCGCAGGAAGAAGAGGGAGACGGTGGCGGGTGTCGAGGGTTCCGAGGTGGGGGAGCGCATGCCGCTCGCCGGTTCACCGGCTTCGATGACACCGGACGGGGGCACTCCGCACGCCGCGAGCGTGACTGCGGCCGTGAGCCCGAACAACAGAGCTGCCACCCACGAGCACCTCACAGAGCACCCCCGTCCACATCGGCCTGGGTGTCGGCATCGTCGTGGCGCAGCGGGAGTTCGACCGTGAACACCGCGCCGCCCCGGGGCAGGTTCGCCGCCCGGATGCGCCCCCCGTGCAGGCGTACGTTCTCCGCCGTGATGGCCAGGCCGAGCCCGCTGCTCTCACTCCTGGTCCGTGCGGTACTCGCCTTGTAGAACCGCTCGAAGATGTGCGGCATGGCCTCCTCTGCGATTCCGGGTCCGTTGTCGATCACCTTGATGACGGCCCACGCCACGCCCGCCGCCTCCTCTCGCACTTCCATGGTCAGCCGCACGGGCGGCGCCCCGTGCCGCAGTGCGTTGCCGACCAGATTGGCCGTCACCACGTCAAGTCTGCGCGGATCGACGCGCGTGCGGAGAACACCCGGCCCGGGCAGCCGGGTCTCCACCTGCCCCTGCCATCCCCGGGAGGCGAGAGTGCGCTGTACGGACTCGGCCAGGTCGATCTCGTCCTGGTTGAGTTCGACCGTCCCCGCGTCGAAGCGGGAGATCTCCATCAAGGCGTTCACCAGTTCGCTCAGCCGGGCCGTCCCCTCGCTGATGAGGCGCAGCGCGTCACCGGTCTCCCCCTCTTGACGCAGCGCGCTCTCGTCCAGCACGTCGGTGACCGCCGACATCGCCGCCACCGGCGTACGCAGTTCATGGGAGACGTCCGCCACGAAGCGTCTGGCCTGGGCCTCCAGACGGCGCAACTCCCCGACGGTCCGCTCCAGTTCGGCCGCCGTTTCGTTGAAGGTCCGGGAGAGGTCGGCCAGTTCGTCGGAACCGGTCACGGTCAGTCGGACGTCCAGGTGCCCCGCGGCCATTCGGCGCGTCGCCCGGCGCAGCGCCCGTACGGGGCGCAGTACGCCGCTCGCGGCGAGCAGTGCCAGGATGACGGCGAGCCCCAAGGCCACCAGGGTGCCCCGCTCGATGCCGCTCACCATGGCCTCGATGTACGCCCCTTCGCTGTTCTGCGGGACCTCCAGGTACAGCACGATCCCGGAGAGCCCCTGCTCCGTGCCCTCGCTCGAGGTGTACGTGACGGGCATGCCGACGATGAGCTGGGGGTGCCCGTCGACGTTCACCCGCTGGAACACCGTGGCACGTCGGTCCCGTACGGATCGGCGCAGTTCGGTGCTCAGCCCGTCGAAGTCGGCGTGCGGTGTGGCAACGCGCAGGTCACCGTACGTGGCCATGACCCGCCACCCCGATGACCGGTTGGCGTACAGCACCTGGTTCACCGCGGACTGGAGTTCCGATCGGTCCGGTGCGGGGGTGAGGTAGGGCGCGATGGCGTCCACGCTCGTACGGAACTGGCGGATGACGGAGTCCTGGCTCTGCTGGAGCACCCCCGTGCGCGCCTCGCGGAAGGCGAGGGCCCCGGTCCCCAGAGCGCTGGCCATGGCCACCAGGACGAAGGCCGCCAGGAGGCGGGGGCGCAGGCCCCGCAGGGGGAGCGCGATGCGCGCCAGGGCCGCACGGGGGAATCGCACGGGGCCGGCTCCCCGTATGGCGGCAGGGGCTTCTTCGGCCGTGGCGGACTTGCGGAGGCGTTCCGCCTTCCGTGCCCGCACGGTTCTCCGCGCATGCGTGGAGCTCTCCGTCCGTGCGGAGGTCTGCGTCCGCGCGGAGAATCGGCCGCTCATGAGGTGCCGAAGCGGTAACCGAATCCGCGTACGGTCTGCACATAACGAGGGTCCCTGCCCTCGCCGAGCTTGTTGCGCAGTCGCTTCACGCAGGCGTCCACGAGCCGTATGTCGCCGTGGTAGCTGTGTTCCCAGACCACTTCCAGCAGTTGCTGGCGGCTGAACACCTGGCCGGGGGAGGCCGACAGAGTCAACAGCAGCCGTAGTTCGGAGGGGGCGAGGGCGATGGGTTCACCGCGGTGCGTCACCACGAGGCCGGCTCGGTCGAGGACCAGGTCGCCGTGTCTCTCCACCCGTGGCCGGGTGCCTTCCGGTACCGACGCGTCCTGTCTGCGCAGTACGGCCCGTATCCGTGCGTCGAGTACCCGGGCGCGCACGGGCTTGACCACGTAGTCGTCCGCACCGGCTTCCAGCCCGACGACCACGTCGATGTCGTCCCCCCGGGCAGTCACCATGATGATCGGCACCTGGTCGCTGTCCCTGATGCGGCGGCACACGTCCAGGCCGGAGATCCCGGGCAGCATGAGATCGAGTATGACGACCTCGGGCTGGAAGGGGCGAAGCTGTTCCAGCCCCTCTTCCCCCGTTCCCGCGGCGCGGACCTCGTGCCCCTGATGCTGCAGTCCCAACTGGACGGCCATGCGGACATTTTGGTCGTCTTCGACAATCAGGACCCGTGACATTTCGAAAGTGTAAGCGGGTCGGATGGCGTGACTGTCGCGAGAGGAGCCCCTCTCGGCAGGCCGTTACGCAACGATCACATCAGTCCGAGAGGGGTCGGACGGTCCGGTCTGGGTCGGCGCGGCGGTCACCGGAGAGATCGTGCACCGTTACCTTTTCGAGATGGTCCGGGCTCATGGCGATCATCTGAGTCGACCAGTTTGAGCTGCCATGCACTCGGCACGACAGCGGCAATCCGCACCCCCCGCGGGCAGAACCGCGGACGTTCACCATGAAATCCGTCGGCGCCGGTCCTCCCATCGCCGGGGACGTCCGCACCGACGGGGGCAGAGCCTGCTGGTCGGCACATTGATGGCCGTCGGCCTGCTGGGTACGGCGATGTATCTCCTGTACGGAGGGTGGAGCGACGCATCGAGCGCACCGCGTCCGCGGAGCACGCACGTCACCCGCACTCCCGGCCTGGCTCCCGTACCTACACCCACACCCACACCCACTCCCACCCCGAGCCGGACCGAGATCGATGTCCCCCTGACGGGCAGCGGGACGTTCGTCACCGCACAGGCCGGTGGCGCGACGGTGGGCAGAGGCCCCCACCCGCTGCGCTACGTCGTGGAGGTCGAGACCGGCCTCGATGTCTCGGCGTCCCAGGCGGCGAAGGAGATCGCCGGGATACTTGCCGCTCCGCAGGGCTGGACCCGCGACCCGGACCACGCGTTCCAATTGGTGAGCGCGGGAGCGCCGCACGACCTCACGGTGAAGATCGCGACACCGGGAACGGCGGACTCCCTGTGTTGGGCGGGTATCCAGCAGGACACCGGAGGCGAATACAACTGTGAGGTTCCGGGAGGGGTGGTGGTGAATCTCAAGCGGTGGGTCAAGGGCTCGCCCACCTTCGACGGACCGATCCATGACTATCGGGCGCTGATCATCAACCACGAGATGGGGCACTTTCTCGGCTACTCGCACGTGACCTGCGCGGGCGCCGGACAACTGGCACCCGTGATGATGCAGCAGATCAAGGGCCTTCAGGGATGCGTCGCCAACGCCTGGCCCTACGACAAGAGCGGTGACTTCGTCACCGGGCCGCCCGTATGACCGGTACCAGTGGCCGCTACCGGTGTCGATGCCGGAGCCGGAGCCGGAGCCGGAGCCAGTGCCGGTCTCCACGGCGAGGACTGTTACAGCTCGGTCCTGCGTTCCCCCGCGCCCTCATGACAACCCCCTCTCGATCGGACAGAGGTATGTGACTCGATCCCGCACTGCCCGAAGACCGGCCGTCGCGGTGAGCCTGCTGCCACGGCTCCCTCGGCGGCCTGCAATATTCGGTCGCGGACACAGCCACTTACGGTGAAGATCGCGGCATACATGCCTTTGTGGAAACCGAACGGCTCATACTGCGCCCGTTCACCGACGCCGACACCGACGACCTGTTCGCACTGGACAATGAACCCGACGTCATGCGTTTCATCAACGGTGGGCGGCCGACCAGCCGCGAGTCGATTTGTGCGCAGACCCTGCCGCGGCTCCTTCAGGACTATCCGTGCTTCGGCACCCGTGGCTACTGGGCAGCGGAGGAAAAGTCCACCGGGACCTTCCTGGGCTGGTTCGAGTTCCGACCCCTTGATGACCACAGCCCCGCCGTGGCCGAGCTCGGCTACCGGCTGAACAAGGCCGCCTGGGGCAAGGGCTATGCCACGGAAGGATCCAGAGCCCTGATCAGCAAGGGGTTCACCGACCTCCGCGTGGAACGGGTCACCGCGAACACTATGGCCGTGAACGCGCGATCCCGGCGGGTCATGGAGAAGGCGGGCCTGTCATTCCTCCGGCACTTCACCGGGGACTGGCCAGAGGCCATCGCAGGCTCCGAACACGGTGAAGTCGAGTACGACCTCGTCCGGACCGACTGGGAGCAGCAGCGGTAGCCGTCACCCTAGCCGTTTGCTTCGCGGGGAATGGGTGGTGGCGGGCGGAGAGGTAACAGCGCTCAGACCGTGCCTGCTCCGGTGGGACGGCCGGACGCAGCGGGGCGGGCTCACCGGCCTGGCGGGCATCGGTCTCGGTGATCCTGAGGTGGGTGTCGAACCAGTGGATCGCGACCCTGGAAGAGAATTCGGACTGCTGAATGTAGGACAGAAAATGGTTGCCGTCCGTGAGGACGAGCTTCTTCGGTTCGCGGGCGCGGTTGAAGCCGTCGAGGGCAATGTTGGTGGGGGCGACGTCGTCCTCCTTGGCCACGAGCATCAGCAGGGGGGTGGGGGCGATGCGGGCGATCCACCGACCGGGTTCGTAGGCAGCGCGTACCTCGTGGGGCGGGACGCGGCGCAGTCCGGTCTCGTAGCCGCTGACGGTGGGGGCCTGAGCGTAAACGGTTTTGATGCGGCGGTCGGTGGCGCCGAGGACCAGGGCGTGACCACCGGCGTAGCTGAATCCCCAGATGGCGATACGCTGTTCGTCGATTTCGCCGCGTGTGCCGAGGTAGGTGATCGCCCATCGCCAGTCCGCGATCTGCTGGTAGGGGTCGATGTCCTGGCGAGGTGTGCCGCCGCTGTCGCCGAAATTGCGATGGTCGTGGAGGAGAACCGCGTAGCCGGCCTCGCTGAAGCGGCGGGCTCGGTCCTGGGACCGGCGAGAATCCGTCGATGTCTCTCTGTGGTGTGCCAGGCGCGTTCTTCAGCGGGCTGGGTGGTTCCCCGCCCATACCGTGGGGATTCGGCCTGACCACGGACTTGCCTGTTCGAGTTGTCCGGCGAGGCGGAAGAGGCGGCCTTCGAGGCCATATCCGGCGGCGAACTGCATACCGACCGGGAGCCCTGTCCCGGTGTCGGCCGTCACGGGTACGGACATGGCGGGCGTGCCTGCGACGTTGAACGGCATGGTGAACGGCGACAGGTCGTTGATGCGCTCGATCCAGCCGAGGCCGTCCAGTGTCTCCGCACCCTCCGTATGAGTGCCCAGAGACACGGGAGGCTCCGGCAGGGTTGGCGTGAGGAGGATGTCGTACTCGTCGAAGTACCGCGCCAGGCTTCGGGCCACTCGGTTCCGCATCGCCAGAGCGGTGTGGAACTGCGCGCCGCTGACCCGCTGCCCGTAGTGGTAGCCGGCGAGGGTCGCCGGCTCAAGGGTCGAGGAGTCGATGGGACGGCCGAAGGCGGCGGCCACTCCGTCGACCAGGGTGGCGAGGTTCACCGTCATGAGTCGAGCATTGGCCAGGACGAATTCCTCCCAGTCGGCGCCGAGGCCGACTTCGACCTCCGTCACCTGGTGGCCGAGGAATTCAAGCAACCGCGCGGTGCGGGAGAGGGCGTCGGTCACCGGGGCGGAAGTGCGGCGCCCGCCCCACGCCTGGGTGAGGACACCGATGCGCAACGAGCCCGGCTGACGGGTGACTTCGTCCGCGTACGGCCGTGACGGCTGCTGGGCGAAGTAGGGGTCGCCCGACTCCGGGCCGCGTATCTGGTCGAGCAGTACCGCACTGTCGCGTACGGTGCGGCTGACGCTGCCGTGCACGGCCAAGCCGTTGAAGACCTCGTCGACGTCGGGCCCCATGGACACCCGGCCACGGGTGGGCTTCATCCCGAAGAGGCCGTTGTAGGCGGCGGGGATACGGAGCGATCCGGCGGCGTCGGTGCCATGAGCGACCGGAACCACCCCGGCGGCGACAGCGGCGGCCGCGCCTCCACTGGATCCGCCCGCGCTCCGCTCCAGGTCCCACGGATTGCGGGTCGCGCCGTACAACGCTGATTCCGTCGAGATGCCATAAGCCATCTCCGGTGTCGCCGTGCGCCCGAACGTCACGAGGCCCGCGCGCCGGAAGCGCTGCATCAGTGAGGAGTCGGCGCCGGCGACGTTACCGGCCGCCAGGCGGCTTCCCAGCTCCATCCGCCTTCCTGCCATGGCCACCGCGATGTCCTTGATCAGAAAGGGGACGCCGGCCAGTGGCGTGCTGCCGGGGACAGGTTCGTCGTCGGTGAGCCAGGTCTCCACGACGGCGTTGATCCGCGGATCAACTGCCTGTACGGCCTCGCGCGCGGCCGCCTCCAGCTCGGCGGGGAGTACCTCGCCCTTGGCCACCAGCTCCGCCAGCCCGACCGCGTCGAAGCTCACGTACTCAGAAACTCTCACTGCCACTCCCTGACCACAACGATACCGTCGAGTGCCGAACGATACCGCACGGTATCGAAGGGGTCGGGCTGGTACCGTGAGAGAGGTTGTGAACCACACGATCGACCGGAGTGACGGAGCAGTCATGGCATCGACCCTCAGAAGGCCAAGCAGAGTGGCGAAGCTGCCGCCTCGTGAGCGCATTCTCGACGCGGCCGAAGAGCTCTTCCAGAGGGACGGGATCCGGCAGGTGGGGGTCCAGGCGATCGCCGACAAGGCCGAGACCACCAAAATGGCCATCTACCGGCACTTCGAGACCAAGGACGCCCTGGTCGCGGAGTGGCTGCGGATCGTTGCCGCGGACTATCAGGCGGCCTTCGACCGTGTGGAAACCGAGTACCCCGACCGGCCCGAGGAGCAGATTCTGGGCTTGGCCCGCTTCATCGCCGAGGGGCTGCCGTCGATCTCATACAGGGGCTGCCCGTTCATCAACTCCCTCGCCGAGCTGCCCGACCGCCTTCATCCGGCACGGCAGGTGATCGAGGACCACAAGGCCCACCAGAGCCGCAGGCTGATCGGCATGTGCACCAAGGCCCAGATGTCCGACCCCGGACAGGCCGCGGCCGAGATCACCTTCGTACTCGAAGGAGCGCAGGTCAGCACACAGAACGGAAGCATCGATCAGACGGGAGACCGCCTGATGAGGATCGTCGAGGGAATCGTGGACCGGCACCGCTCCCACCTCGGCGCACACAGGGCGGCTGACTGACCGCCCGCGCCGCCCGCCCGACCGGCCAGTTGCCGCCGGTCCTGCTGACTCCAGCCCAGAGGAAGCGGAGCAGTCCCTTGCGAACCGCTCTGTGGAACTCCCGGAGATCCGTCGCCGGTGTCGATCAATCCGAGTGTCGACTCGAAGCCCGGCACGCTTGTCCGGACACAAGAGGTTTCCATGGCCAAGGGGCGCCTTGTCCTGGCCGCCCCGAAAGACACAATCGGACGGTGCCGACCGCGTAGCGGTGCCATAGGCGTCCTGGGAGGGAGCCGGCGATTGGCATGCTGCCCTCCGGGGCGGCGTCTGACGAGGGGTCGCACCGCGTCCCACGCGCGTCGTCGCCCTACATGGCCCGCAGCCGAAAGGCTGGCAGCTCCGGCGCAGGATGGCCGGGGAGTGGGTGGAGCCCCGCTTTCAGTGGACTGGCCTGTTCCCCGCTTACGGAATCACTGCGGGTGGGAGTTTGCTGACTAGCTGTCAGTGGTGGCTGCAAGGATGGCGGTTCGGCGGGTAAACGCGATGGAAGGGGGCCCGTGGTCTGGATCGATACGTACTGGCGAAAGGACGGCACCAAGGTCAAGGGGCACTCGCGGTGGGCAGCCGGCGCCCGGCGTGAGATGGCGATATTGGTCGGTGCAGGCGTCGTGATCGTGGGCGCCGGAAGCTCGATGGAGACGTCTGGCGCCGACTCGGGCACCGGCAGCGGGAACAAGCCCGCCCCGGCCTCGACGAGCGGCTATCCGGTGCACTTTCCGGGCTGGGAGGAGCCGAAGAAGCCGGAGCCGACCGTGTCCTATCCGATCAAGTTCTCGCCGCGCGGTGGTGAGCGGTGAGCGGGCGGGCGCGTCGGCGGCGTAGGCCTCGTCCGGCGAAGCGCCGGCAACGGCGACAGGCCCAGCTGGTGACCGCGCCCCAGGAGGCGGCGGACCTGTTCTGGCTGTCCGCTACGGCGGTCAACTGACTGGCAGTGCCGTTTCTCCGACCTTGTGGCCCGGGTGGTTGGTTGGACTCGCGGACAGGCGAAGCCCCTGGTAGCAGGGGCTTCGGCCAGGAACCCGTCTCCACCAGCGGTCTCTCAATTGGCCTTTTCGCGCCTGAGTCTGCATCCCTGCAATTCGGTTGACATTCAGGGGTGGAATGTCGGACGTTCAGCGGTGACCTACCGATGCGCCACGGGGCCGGAGAGGTGGCACGCAAATGACTTTCAGAGACCGGGACCCGAAGCCGAGGCGGGAGAGGCACCCGGCGACGCTTGCCGCCGTGGCGGCGCTTCCGGCGGCTCCGCCGGCAGGGCTGGGCGCGACCGGGATCGCACACGCATCCAGGGTGGACGCGGGCTCGTGGTACGAACTGATCAACCGCGACAGCGGAAAGGCCGTCGAGGTCCACAACGCTGCCACCACCGACGGTGCCAAGGTCGTGCAATCCACCGACTCGGGCGGCGCCAACCAGCAGTGGCAACTGGTCCCCGTGAAGCGCGTCTCGGAGCAGGTGCACACCGCAGGGCGGGTCAAAGACCTGGGGGAGACGCTGCAGTTCAGCTGGCCCGGGGTGTACTTCGAGGGCCGCTTCCGTGGGACCGGCCTCGGGTTGGTATTCGACTGTGCGGCCGCCGACTACGACGTCCAGGTCGACGGGGCCACCGTCGCCACCCTGGTCACACCCGGCGACACCACGCACTGGATCAACGGCCTGCGGGACGGCGAGCACACGGTCCGGGTCGTCAAACGCAACGACACTGGTGGTCAACCTCGGTGCCAACGACTTCTCCGACCTCACCCCCGGCGAACCGTGGACGCCAGACAGCCTCGCGGCCGCTTTCCGCACCGCCTACGGCGAGTTCCTCCGCGAACTGCGGACGCGCTACGGTGCCGGCACCATCCTCGTGGCCGTCGGCTTCGACGGCAACGCCGAGCATGTGCGGCAGGTGGTCCAGGCGCGCAACGACGACGGCGACAGCGGGGTCCACTACTGGTTCCTCGACCAGTCGGGCCTGGACTTCCTCGGATGCGACCGGCACACCTCGGCTCACGACGACCGGGTGATCGCCGACCGGCTTGCCCCGTTCCTCGGCAACCTGCCGACGGGGTGGTGAGGGACATGCCGCCCCGGTGAACCGGGCCCGGGACTGCTGCCACCGCCGTCACCTCCGGCACCAGGTAGTCGAGCGCGGAGTGCCAGTGGCGCCGGTTGTAGCAGGCCGGCCGACGCTACGGATCCAGTCGTGTCTGAGCCGAGCCGGCAGCGACGTGGTGATGTACGTGGTGATGTCGGCGCACCCTCTGGAGTTCAACGCCGTGGCGGTGAAGTCGCGCGGCACCAGGACCGGTGCGGGCTGGACCGTCTTGCGACATGCGCAGCTGCCCGGCGCAGGAGCTCGCGCTCCAGCTGCCACCCCTCTGTGCCTTCAACAGCCGTCGGTTCTCGGCCCGCGGTCGGCCCAGTTCCTCGGCCGGACTGGGCGCGGAGTCGCGCGGCGGCACGGGCGCAGACCGGTCGGCGTCCCTGCGAACCCACGTCCGCAGCCAGAGGCGGAGCCGTAACCCAGGGCGTGCTACGCGGACCGTTGACTGGCCTGTGGCCTGTGGCCTGGATCGGGCGGCTGGTGGCCCGGCACCGACTGCTCTGTAGCTCCGGCTTCGTGCGATGCTCTCTACTCTCTACTCTCTAGTAACCAAGCCTTTTCGGCCGGAAGGAGGCTTCCAGTGAGCCGGGTATTCACCGTGAGCAGGAGCATCGAGGTCGGGGTGCCTCCCCAGGTCGCCTACCAGGCGGTGAGCCACCCCGAGGACATGGGCCGCTGGAGCCCGGAGAACTGCGGCACGGCCGGTGAGAGACCGGCGGGACCCGCGGTGCACGGCACCTCGTTCGTCGGGCGCAACAAGCGGGGACGGTTCCGCTGGGTCACCCGGTGCACCGTCACCGCGGCCGAACCGGACAGCCGCTTCGCCTTCCGCGTCCACGCGATCGGTGCCCGTCGGCCCCGGCTGCGCGGTCCGATCGCCTCGTGGGAGTACCGCTTCGAACCGACCGAGCACGGCACCCGCGTGACGGAGACCTGGACTGACGACCGCCGCGGCTGGCCCGACCTCGTCGCGCACGCCTTCGACCGGATCGTCACCTCGGGCCGAACGTACGCGGACTTCCAGACCCGGAACATCGACAAGACGCTCCAGAACCTCAAGCGTGAACTGGAGAGCGCCGCCGCCTGACCCGGCAGCGTGACCGAGTCGGGGCTCCGGGGTTAGACAGGCGAAGTCCTGTCGTCGTCGAAGCAGGGAGCACTCCCAGATGCGCGTCCGCACCGCCACCGGCACTGCCACCGCCGCCATCCTCTTGGCTCTGGCCGGGCCCGCCGCCTGGTCCGCCCCGGCCTTGGCCGCAGACCCCGGGCCGGGGGCGGGCACGATCATCTTGTCGAACGATGCGCATGACAGCCTCGTCCGCGCCGATGAGGACGAACGGGAACTGATCCTGACGGACCCCTCGTATCGCGAAGCATGGCTCTACTGCCTGCGCTCCACGCAACCCAGCCACGTGGAGCGCAACGGATGGGGCCCGGGGTACGTGTGTATCCCGGACGGCGCGGTGCAGTGACGGACACCGCACGCGGTGAGGGGCAGGCAACTGCGGCCACGCGCCCCGCCAGACCACGTGTACGACTTCACCGCGGGTCTTGGCGGGTATGCCCGGGACGAGGTCGCGGGTCCGCGAAATGCTCGACCTGCGCGACGCGGTGTTCGGGGAGTTGTTACCCGTCTGCGCAGGTGGGCTGAGTGCCGGTCACGTCGGCGGCGGTGGCGTGGACCGGCAGGAACGAGTCGACGCCGGTCATGCTGAGCATACGGATCAGGCGGTCAGGGACGGCGGCGAGGCTGAGCGAGCCGCCCGCTCCCTGGGCCGCGTGCCAGATGCCGATGATCGCGCTGAGGCCGGCGGAGTCGCAGAAGCCGACCTGTGCCAGGTCCAGAGCGAGGAGCGGGTGTCCTTGTTCGATGATTTCCAGGGCCCCGGAGCGCAGGGCGTCCGCGGTGTGGATGTCCATGTCTCCGACGATCGTGGCGATGGCGAGGCCGGGGCGGGGGGAGTGAACAGTCAGGTGAAATGTGTCGGTCACGTCGGTCACCGCTCCAGGCCGAGGTGTCCGGGTGCGGCGGTGGTGTGGGCGGTGGCGGCGACGCCGGTCTCTGGCGCTGTGGCGTCAGGTATGGACAGGGCCAGCAGGGCCACGTCGTCGCCGACTCCATCGGGCAGTGAGGCCAGCAACGTGATGGTTTCTTCGACGAGGGAGGGGGCGGTCACGGGACCGGTGAGCCGGTGGAGGAAGCCGGTCAGGCCGTCCTCGCCGAGCATGGCGCCTTGCGGAGTGTGGGCTTCGGTCAGCCCGTCGGTGTAGAGGAACAGACCCTCCCCGGGAGCCAGGGAGAAGGTGGTCTGAGCGAAGGCTGCCTGAGGGAAAGCTCCGATGAGCATGCCCCCCTTGGGGCGTACCGACTTGACCCATACCGCGCCGCTGTCGTCAGGGCGCACGTGGTAGGCGGGCGGGTGGCCGCCGGTGGCCACGGTGATGCTGAAGCCACCGGTCTCCAGGGGTGTCAGGAGGCCGAAAAGGGCGGTGCAGAAGCGGCTTCCGGGGTTGACGTCGGTGAGCAGGACGGTGTTGAGCGTGCTCAGGACGGTGACCGGTTCCGGGTCGATCTGGGCCGCGGCGCGCAAGGTGTGGCGGGCCAGAGCGGTGACGGTCGCCGCCTCGGGGCCCTTGCCGCACACGTCACCGAGGAAGAACGCCCACCGGCTGCCGTCGACGGGGAACACGTCGTAGAAGTCACCGCCCACATCGTGTACGGAGGCGGTGTGATAGTGGCAGGCCAGCTCCAGGCCGGGCACCACGGGAAGAGCCGGGGGCAGCAAGGTTCGCTGGAGAGTGGAGGCGAACGCGGCGATGGCGGTCTTGTCCTTCTCCGCCTGTTCCCGTGCCTCCCGTTCTGCCTCCCGCCGCTTCTGCTCGTTGCGTAGCGCGCGCAGTGCCGACAGCCGCAGCTCCATCTCGTCCAGCACGATCGCCGCGAGGTCGGCCAGTGTGGCGGTGTCGTCCTCGCTGATGGAGCGCGGCTTGGTGTCGAGGACGTTGACCGTGCCCAGTCGGTGTCCGTCGGAGGTGGTGATCGGTGCGGCGGCGTAGAAGCGCACCCCCATCTCTCCGGCGACCAGTGGATTGTTTGCCGCCGTGGGATCACGGAGGGTGTCGGGGATGACCAGCGCGTCGTCGCGCAGGATCGCTGAGCCGCAGAGGCCCGGATCGCGGCCGATCTCCTTGACGCCCTCCAGGCCGTGGGCGGCCTTGAACCAGATGCGGTCATTGTCCACGATCGTGATGGTGGCCACGGGGACATCGAAGAGGCGGGCGGCCATCGCCGCCACTCGGTCGAACGCGCCGTCGGGCGGTGTGTCGAGGATGTCGTAGCGGCGTACTGCAGCCATACGGGCCGCTTCCACGCCCGGATCCGGGACCAGCTCGGGGCGCCGCCCGGGCACCGGGGCTGCCGCCGCAGCGTGCTGGGTCATCGGCTTTCCTCTCCGTCGCGGGGCCGCGGCGTGCGGCACGAACCGACGCAGCCTAGATCGAGTGCATGTCCGAACGCCAATGCCGCAGTCATGCCGGATTCGGTCGGTCTCGGGAGGGCGGAGCGGCCGTGACCGGCGAACCAGTGACCGAACTCAGGAGTGCTTCGGTTGTCGCGCCCGAGCAGTGTCCCGGTCCGCCCCTCCATCGTCGTACGCCGATGTGGTCGAGCGGTACCTGAGCGGTGTGGGTATCGCGGAGCCCTCCACGCGGATCTATCGGATGTCGCTGATGACACAGGCAGGGATGCTTCGACGCAGCGGCCCGGCGGCCGCAGCAACCGCGTCCGTGCCGCCGTACACAGCGCCAGGCGCCCGTTGCGCGAGGCCGGGCTCGACCACACCCCGGTTGCCTGGCATGTACGCGCTATCACCCATGCGTAGGATGCTGAGGGCCGTGCCTCAACAGGAGGCTGTTGTCGTCGCAGAGGAAACCGTGCCCAAGACCAGCGACAGTGCCGGAGCCGAGCGGCTGACCGTCACCGTCACCAGCCACGGCAGTGCGCATGTGATCACGGTGTGCGGAGAGATCGACCACGAGACCGGTGGCCGCCTGCGCGAGACGCTGCTGACCCGAGCGGCGGGGCCGAGCCCGCGCCTCGTCGTGGACATGAGCGCCGTGCCCTTCATGGACTCCGCCGGCCTGAACGTCCTGCTGGCCGCCTACCGCAAGGCCACCGACGGTGGTGGCTGGCTACGCCTGGCCGGGACCGAGGCCGGCGTGCTGCGTGTGCTGCAGATCGTGGGTGTGGACACCATCCTCGACCTGTTCCCCACCGTGCCGGCCGCCCTCGCCTGAATGCCACTGCAGGGGCACAGGGCCCCAGCGCTGCCATGGTGACCGGCCGTCACCTCAAGCGACTCGTCGGCCGCGGCATCCTGTCCGAGGCCGAGCCTGGTCTGTCCAGTCCACCCCGGGCGTGACAGAACGCGGCGGCTGTGGCAGTCGCGCGACATCGAAGTGGGAACACCCACCCAACCCGGACACATCACCCGCCTGTTCGGCAGTGGCGGTGCCTACTTCAACGGCGGCCCGGACGGCCCTAACACAGAGTTCATGAGTGCAGGTGTGTCATCCCGCTGCCGGCCCCGCTCATATGACTCCGGCAGTATGCGTAATGGTCGACTTGTCGCAATCGCTGCCATCGAACGGACGAATTCAACTCTCGGCCGTGCAGGACGTGCCTATCGAGCGGTTGACCAGGCAGTCCGTTACGGATTCCCACACACCAGCCGCAAAGGTACATTTATGCCGAGATTCTCAGGGTTCGGCCGTCCGCTGGGCGCTGGGCAGCCTGCCGCTCTGGGCTGTCGCCGCTATCCCGTTCGTCTGACGCTCAGTTGCATGCTCGCTGTGCTGGCGTGCACATCCGCCGCGGCGTCCCCCGGGCAGACGCCGTTGCCCCGTCCGGTACCGAAGGGCGCCCAGGTCCCCGAAGAATTTCCGATGCGCATCGTCGCGTACGTGGCCAACAGCGGTTCTGGCAACGTCTCTTCCTTCGATGTCCGCTTCGAAAGACCCGTCGTCACCATCGGTGTGGGCAAAGGGCCGACCGGTGTGGGCGCGGCCCCTGTCGGCTCACACGTATATGTGGCGAACGGCCGGTCGAACACGGTCTCTTTCATCGAGACCACCAGTAACAAAGTCATCGCGACCGTACCGGTCGGCGCCTCACCCTACTCGGCCTTCGCGAGCCGCGATGGACGCCGGGTTTTCGCGGCGAATTGGGGCAGTGACAATGTCTCGGTCATCGATACCGCGAGTCGTAAGGTCATCGCGACGCCTCCGGTCGGTGCTCTCCCGCACAGTGTCGCCACGCTGCCCGACGGCACGGCGTTCGTCACCGACACCGGCAGCAACGATGTGACGGTCCTGTCCAAGGGGAACGCACCCGTGGCCCGGATTCCCGTCGGCGCTTTCCCCAGCGGCGTCTGTGCCACCGCGAAGGGGGACAGGGTCTTCGTCGCCAACACAGGTGCCGGCAGCATCTCGGTCATCGACCCCGCCGCCCGCAAAGTGACGGCGACGTGGCCGGTCGGCAAAGCGCCCTTGAGCCTTGGTGTCAGCCCCGACGGACGGCGGCTGTACGCCGCGGACTCCGGAGCCGACGTGCTCCTCATCATCGACACCGGCACCGGCCGCGTCCTGTCCAGGGTGCCTGTGGGCAGGACGCCCCAGGGCCTGGCCGTCAGTCCGGGCGGCAGCCGGGTCTGGGTCACCAACGAGGGGTCCGACACCGTTTCGGTGATCGACCCGTCGCTCCCGAAGGTGCGAGCCACGCTGCGCACCGGGCACGAACCGGAGGGCATCGCCATCAGCCCCAGGTGAGAGCCAGGGGATGCCGATGAGGCGGCCTTGTCGGCCTCCTTCCCCGCGCACCTTGCATTCGGTGGAACGAGCGGCCGCTGCGGTTTCGTTCGGCGCGGCGCGGACCGGCCCCACTTCGCGGCGGACTCTTCCGAGTCCTGGGGTCGTCTGCCGCCCGGGCTCACCGCATGCCGGGCAGGCGGCGCAGCTCGCTGACCTTCATCAGCCGGGTGAGAAGGAGATAGCCCGCGACGGTTGCGAGCGCGCCGGCAATCAGCGCGATGGCTGTGGGCCAGGTTCCGCTTCCCAGGCCCGCACAGGCACGCGCCGCAGCCCAGCCCAGCCCTGCGGCCGGGGCTGCGGCGCAGAACAGTTTCACGTAGGTGCGGCGCAGGCCGCCGTCGTCGATACGCCCCCCGAGCCGCTTACGCAGCAACTGCGCGGTGAGGGCGAGACCGGCCGCATAGGAGAGGGTGTAGGCCCCGGCCATACCGACGACCGCCCAGTGGGCAGGCAGCAACACATGGCAGGCGGTGGCCAGGGCGATGTTCACACCGCCGATCCAGGCCGCCATGAAGAACGGGGTGCGGGTGTCCTCGAACGCGTAGAAGCCGCGCAACAGCAGATACTGGGCGGAGAACGGGATGAGCCCGGGCCCGAACGCCTGCAGCATGTACCCCAGCGGTCGGACCGAGGCGGCATCCGCCGTTCCGTGGGCGAACAGCAGTGACGCGATCTGTGGCCCCAGGGCGAGGAAGAGGAACGCGGCGGGCACGATGATCACGCCGCTGATCCGCAGCACCCGGGACAGATCCGCGCGCAGATCAGGGATACGCCCCTCGGCGACGGCCCGGCTCATACGCGGCAGCAACGCCGTCACCAGGGACACCGTCACGATCGACTGCGGCAGTATCCAGATCGTCTGTGCGTAGGTGTAGGCCGAGTAGCCCGCGCCGGCTTTCGGCAGCTCCTGGTCGGTGGCATTGGCGTAGTTCGTCACCACCGTCAGCGCGACCTGATTGGCCAGGACGAACAGCAGTGTCCATTTCGCCGCGTGGACGCTCCTGCCCAACCCGGTGCCCCGCCAGTCGAACCGCGGCCGGAAACGGAAGCCGGCCGCCCGCGCGAACGGGATCAGCGCCAGGGCCTGCACGGCGATGCCCGCCGTCGTCCCCATCCCCAGCAACCACACCTGCTCGGAGCTGATGTCCTCCACCCGGTCGGGCACCGCCATCAGCCCCAGGTAGGCGGCGAACATGGCAACCAGCACCACATTGTTCAGCACCGGCGTCCACATCATCGCGCCGAACTTCTCCCGCGCGTTCAGCACCTGCCCGTAGACGCTGAACAGGCCGTAGAAGAAGATCTGCGGCAACAGGAACCGCGCGAACGTCACCGTCAGCTCGAACGCCTCATGACTGCCCGGGGTGTCCCGCATGTACAGGCCCACGATCTGCGGCGCCGCCCACACCGCCAACGCCGTCCCCACACCCAGCACACACACCACGAGCGTGACCAGACGCTGCTCATAAGCACGCCCGCCATCAGCCTGCGTCGCCCTGGCCCGCACCAGCTGCGGCACGAGCACAGAGTTGAGCGCGCCGCCGATCAACAGCGTGTACAGGCTCGTCGGC
The DNA here is from genome assembly GCF_055571235.1 of Streptomyces sp. NPDC030991. Lineage (NCBI taxonomy): Bacteria > Bacillati > Actinomycetota > Actinomycetes > Kitasatosporales > Streptomycetaceae > Streptomyces > Streptomyces sp. NPDC030991. The sequence continues at coordinate 33,278 of NZ_JBVIFR010000005.1, read as the reverse complement.
ACGGTGTTCGCCGTGTTGTACGTACTGGCCAGCAAACCCGTGCCCAGCGCCGCGGCCTGCAACACCTGACGGATCAGCCCCGTCGCCCGCGACACCACCGTGCCCACCGCCATCAGCAAAGACGAACGAGCCAGTCCACCCTTGTCCTTCGTCCGCCGGGCGGCATGCCGCCCCCTCATCCGCTGCTCCTGCGGCATGGTCTGCGCCGCGGAGTTCGCCCCCTCCACCATGGCGTCAACCTATGCCCAAAGGTTCCTCGGCCCCCAATTCTGCTGTCCTGCCGCACAGTTCACGGCCGTGAGCGTGGCCGCAGGAAAGTGCAGTGAGTGCTCTGCGCCGGGAGAATGGTGGCGAAGTGACGTGAGCGCCCCTCCTGCCGAGCGTGACGCTGTTCAAGACCGCGGTTCTCGCGAGGGAGTACGTTGATGGGTGAAGCCCCGGCCCCCGGCAGCGTTGCCCCACTCCGCTCCCAGGGGAGGTCTGCCGTGACTGTGTTTGATGTTCGTCCTTCGTGCGATCCTGTCCGGGCTCGGCTTCCTCGGCCTTCTGCGGCGGGTGGCCGCAGCCGTGCCGGCCTTCGTCATCCCGCGCCTCCGGCCGGGGCCGTGCTGGTGACGGAGGTCGTGGAAGCGCGAGCCGCCCGGCCGGAAACGTGGAACTCAGCGACAGCAACCCACCATGTGCAGCGGACGGCCACGTCGGTGAGGATGGCGCGGCGGTGCGAACCCGCAGCGACTTGGCCGCGTCGGAGCCGAGCCTCGTAGGAGCGAGCAGGCGAACCTCACGATCGACGAGGCCCGAGCCGGGACGGCAGCCCAGGAGAGACGCCGCACGCTGTCCCCGACGCCGACACGATCTCCGCCGAGCACGAGTTCAGCTTCGCCCGAGCCTCACCCGGCAGGAGCGACCTACGAGAGGCCGCCCGGCACGTGCGCGCAGTGGCGATCGTCGCCGTCGGGCGGTGTCGCACACCGGCGGGGTGAGCCGCACGATTCGGCCGACTCCGCATCAGACAAGGAGCGATACATGTCCACGCTTGTCCGGCAAGAGAACCAGTACCTGGACGACGACGCCATCGCGTCGCTGGACGCGCATTGGCGGGCCGCGAACTACCTGGCGGTCGGCCAGATCTACCTGATGTCCAACCCGCTCCTCAAGGAACCGCTGCGGCCCGAGCACATCAAGCCCCGACTGCTGGGGCACTGGGGAACCTCACCCGGCCTGAACCTGGTGCACACCCACCTCAACCGCGTGGCGCGCAAGCACAGTCAGGACATCGTCGGCATCTGGGGCCCCGGCCACGGCGGGCCTGCCGTCCTGGCGAACTCCTGGCTGGAGGGCACGTACTCCGAGACCTACCCGGACGTGACCCGGGACGAGGACGGCATGGCCCGGCTCTTCCGCCAGTTCTCCTTCCCCGGAGGCGTGCCCAGTCATGTCGCGCCGGAGACGCCGGGCTCGATCCACGAGGGAGGGGAGCTGGGGTACGCCCTCTCCCACGCCTACGGTGCGGCCCTGGACAATCCGGATCTGCTCGTCGGATGCGTGATCGGCGACGGCGAGGCCGAGACCGGCCCCCTGGCCGCCTCCTGGCACTCCAACAAGTTCCTCGACCCCGTCCACGACGGAGCCGTCCTGCCGATCCTGCACCTCAACGGCTACAAGATCGCCAACCCGACCGTGCTCGCCCGCCTGCCCCGGGAGGAACTCGACGCCTTCCTGCGGGGGGTGGGCCACGAGCCGCTGCACGTCGAGGGCGACGACCCGCGACGGGTGCACAGCGTCATGGCGCACGCGATGGACACCGCACTCGACCGGATCAGGACCGCACAGCGCCGGGCTCGCGAAGAGGGCGTGACCGAGCGGGTGCGCTGGCCGATGATCGTGCTCCGTACGCCCAAGGGCTGGACCGGGCCCGCCGAGGTCGACGGGGTTCCCGTCGAGGGAACGTGGCGCGCCCATCAGGTCCCCCTGAGCGCCGTCCGTGAAAACCCGGACCACCTGCGGCAGTTGGAGCGGTGGCTGCGCTCCTACCGGCCCGAGGAACTCTTCGACGAAGCCGGACGCCCGCGCGCGGCCGTGGTGGATTGCGTCCCGGACGGAACACGGCGGCTCGGCGCGAGCCCGCACGCCAACGGCGGGCTGCTCGTCCGCGACCTGCCGATCCCCCCGCTGGAGCGCTACGCCGTCGCCGTCGACAAGCCCGGCACCACCCTGCACGAGCCCACCCGTGTCCTGGGCGACCTCATCGAAGGGGTCATGGGGAACACCGCTCAGCGGCGCGACTTCCGGCTCGTGGGCCCGGACGAGACCGCATCCAACCGGCTCCAGGCCGTGTACGGAGTGACCGGCAAGGCATGGCAGGCGCAGACCCGGGACACCGACGAACACCTGGACCCGCACGGCCGGGTGATGGAGATCCTCTCCGAACACACCTGCCAGGGCTGGCTGGAGGGCTACCTTCTCACCGGCAGGCACGGCCTCTTCTCCTGCTACGAAGCGTTCGTCCACATCATCGACTCCATGGTCAACCAGCACATCAAGTGGCTGCGCACCTCCCGTCGGCTGCCCTGGCGGCGTCCCATCGCCTCCCTCAACTACCTGCTCACGTCGCACGTCTGGCGCCAGGACAGCAACGGCTTCTCCCACCAGGACCCCGGTTTCATCGACCACGTCCTCAACAAGTCCCCCGAGGTCGTACGGGTCTACCTGCCGCCGGACGCCAACACCCTGCTGGCCGTGGCGGACCACGTGCTGCGCTCCCGTGACTACGTCAACGTCGTCGTGGCCGGCAAGCAGCCGTGCTTCGACTGGCTGACGCTCGAGGACGCCCGGGGCCACTGCGCCCGCGGCGTGGGGATCTGGGACTGGGCCGGCAGCGAGAACCCCCAGCGGGAACCCGACGCCGTCCTCGCATGCGCCGGGGACGTTCCCACCCTGGAGGTCATGGCCGCCGCCCAGCTCCTGCGGCACCACCTGCCCGAGCTCGCCGTCCGGGTCGTCAACGTGGTCGACCTGGCACGTCTGCTGCCGGGGGAGGAGCACCCGCACGGGATGTCGTGCGCGGACTACGACGCCCTGTTCACCCCGGACAAGCCCGTCGTCTTCGCCTACCACGGCTACCCGTGGCTGATCCACCGCCTCACCTACCGGCGCACCGGGCACGCGAACCTGCACGTGCGCGGATACAAGGAGGAGGGCACCACGACCACACCCTTCGACATGGTGGTGCGCAACGACCTCGACCGTTACCGGCTGGTCATGGACGTCATCGACCGTGTCCCCGGCCTGGCCGTCCGCGCGGCCGCAGTGCGCCAGAAGATGGCGGATGTACGGCTGCGCCACCATGCCTGGATCCGCGCACACGGCACCGATCTCCCTGAGGTCAGTGACTGGACCTGGGCCGACTGACTCTCGGAGACGGGGCGGCGTCGTGAGGGCGAGTGACCGGCCGGACGGCGGCTTCCGCGTTCCGGCCGGTCACCGGGCGCACGCCACCTCACGTCACGGAGCCCGTCACCTCCTCGTGTCACGGAACCCGTGACGCCCCAGAACCAGAGCAGCCGGAGCGCTCATGTTGCTGTCGTCCGACCCTCGCCCCGACCCGACCCGTGAGAAGGGCCTGAGCAGCGAACAGGCCGCTCACCTGCTGTCCGAGCACGGCCCCAACGCACTCGCCCCGCCACCCGCGATCTCCCTGCGGTCCCGGGTCCTCGCACAGCTTCGGGACCCCCTGATCATCGTCCTGCTCGTGGCGGTCGCGCTGACCATCGCCACCGCGGACTACGCCGACGCCGTCATCATCGGTCTGGTCGTCCTGTTCAACACCACCGTCGGGGTCGTACAGGAGGTCCGGGCCGACAACGCGGTCGCGGCCCTTTCCGCCATGACCGCGCCGACCGCGCGTGTCCTGCGGGACGGCGCGGAGCTGGAAGTCGCCTCCGCCGAAGTCGTTCCGGGCGACATCCTGATGCTCGGCGAGGGCGACATCGTGCCTGCCGACGCCTCCCTCCTCCAGGCCGCCGCACTCCTGGTCGACGAATCGACCCTGACCGGCGAATCCGTACCGGTGGACAAGGACAACCGAAGCGAGGACCCCGAATCCACGCGGCTACGGGCCGGGACCGTGGTAGTACGCGGCCGGGCCGCGGTGACTGTCACCGCGACCGGACCGCACAGCGCCCTGGGCGTCATTGCTGCCTCGCTGCACCCCAGGCAGCAACTGACGCCCCTCCAAAGGCGCCTGGCCGGACTCGGCAAGGTACTGGCCCTCGTCACCGTCGGCCTGTGTCTTCTGGTCCTGGCCCTCGGACTGCTGCGTGGCCAGTCGCTGGAACTGATGGCCGTCACTGCGATCAGCCTCGTCGTCGCCGCCGTACCGGAGTCGCTGCCGGCCGTGGTCACGCTCGGACTGGCCCTGGGCGCCCGGCGGATGGCCACCCGCAACGCCGTGGTACGCCGCCTCTCGGCCGTCGAAACCCTTGGTTCGGTCACCGTCCTTGCCACCGACAAGACCGGCACCCTCACCGAGGGCCGCATGCTTCTCGAACGCGTCTGGACCCCGCACGGCGCCGTCACCATCTCCGGGTCCGGTTACGAGCCGGTGGGGGAGATCCTGGACGCCGGTCGTCCTCTCACCCCCGCCCTCTCCGATGCGGTGCGCGAAGTCCTGGTCGCGGGGGCGTTGTGCAACGACGCTTCGCTGGTTCCGCCCGCCGGGGAGACCACATCGTGGGCCGCACTCGGCGATCCGACCGAAGCCGCTCTGCTGACCGGTGCAGGGAAAGCCGGTTGCACGCGGGAGGAACTCGTTGCAACCCGCCCCCGGGTCGGGGAGGTCCCCTTCGACAGTCTGCGCAAACGCATGACCACGCTCCACAGCGCGCCGGGAGGGGCGATCGGTGTCTACCTCAAGGGCGCACCGGAGGCGGTGCTGGAGTCCTCCGTCCTCGACGAGGAGCCCGACCTTCTGTGCAGGGCGCGCGAGGAGGCAGCCACCCTGTCCACCGAGGGCTACCGCGTGCTGGCCGTCGCATCGGGGTCCCGCACCGTTCTGCCCGACCCCGCGGCAGAAAGCGAGACCGGTCTGAAGCTGCTGGGACTCGCGGCCATCAGCGACCCGCCCAAGGAAGCGGCCGCGACGACCGTGCGCGCCTGCCGCGGCGCGGGCATCACGTCCGTCCTCATCACCGGGGACCACCCGGCAACCGCCCGCGCGATCGCGGTGCGCGTCGGCATCCTGGACGCCGCCGAAGCCGAGCAGCAGGGCCTGGTCGTCACGGGGCAGGAACTGGTGGCGGGGAAGGTCCCTGATCTCACCCGAGTCAGAGTCTTCGCCCGCACCACCCCCCGGCAGAAGCTGGACATCGTCGAAGCTTGGCAGGCACGCGGCGAGATCACCGCGATGACCGGCGACGGCGTCAACGACGGCCCCGCACTGCGACAGGCCGACATCGGCGTAGCCATGGGCCGCAAGGGCACCGAAGTCGCCCGGCAGGCCGCGGACCTGGTCCTGGCCGACGACGAACTGTCGTCCGTCGTCGCGGCCGTCGAAGAAGGCCGCCGGGTCTACGCCAACATCCGCCGCTTCCTCCTCTACGCACTGGCAGGAGGCGCGGCCGAAATCCTGATCATGCTCCTGGGACCACTGCTCGGTCTGGCACTGCCCCTGCGCGCCGGACAGATCCTCTGGATCAACCTCCTCACCCATGGCCTGACAGGGGTGGCCATGGGAGCCGAGCCGGCCTCTCCCGACGCGATGCACCACCCGCCCCGCCGACCGCAGCAGCACGTCCTCGGCGACGGCCTGTGGCAGCGTGTTCTGCGGCTGTCGGTCCTCGTCACGGCGATGTGCCTCGGCATGGGCCTATGGCTCCGGCACACCGGCGGCCCCTGGCAGACGGTGCTGTTCCTGGCCCTGCTGGTGGCTCAGCTCGGCGTCGCACTGGGGCTGCGCGAGCGGGTGTTCACACGCCGGAATCCCTCCCTCCCGGCCGCCGTGCTGACTGCGGCCGCCCTGGGAGTCGCCGCCGCGTACGTACCCTTCCTCGCCAATCTCCTGGGAACCTCGCCCCCATCCTGGCCGGATCTCACCATCGCCGCAGGAGCCGGTCTTATCGCCTTTGTCGCGGCACGCACAGAAAACCGCATGGCGAAAGGCACAGTGAAATCCCCGGTGGCTGTTACGTCCTGCTCCGGCAGTACCGTGGTCCGCTGACAAACACGCCGACACGCTGCGTGATGCCTGCAATTTTCGCCTGACCAAGGTTGGCCCGAATGTCGAAGATTTCCGGCCGAATTCTCATTTTCGATGAGTTTTCCTACTGCTAACAGAGGGCTTCCCTCTCGGGTGAATGTCGATGAATATTACACTCCCCATTTACCGCAAATATCGGAATCTGCGTGTCTCATGGATGTGAGCCGGAATGTCACCGGCTCCTCGGCGGCACGCGGCAGAAAAATTCGCAGGAAACCGAGTATTCCCTGGTCGGTTTCGTACCAGCCTGCTGCAGCGCCCCCCGCAATCCCGCTTCACTCGATCCAGAGGAACCTCGTCATGAACAGGAAACAGACCACAGCCCTCCTCGCCCTGCCCGTACTCTTCGCCGGCGCGACACTCTTCGCCGGCTCTCCGGCCGGTGCTTCCGCTCTCGCCTGTACCGCTGGTACTGCCGGGATCGCTGGTGCCAACGGCACCGCCATCCACCCCAACGGCTTCCCCGGCACCGCGGGTGGCCCCGCGACCGGAACCGGGAACTGCGCCGGCGGTGCGGGAGGTCCTGGCGGCAACGGGGTCCTCGGCGGGGTCGGTGGTACGGGCGGCAACGGTGGGGCGGGCCTCGGCGGCGGTTCCGGCGGTGCGGGCGCTATCGGCGGCAGCGCCGGACCCAACGGCGCCGCCGGCGGCAACGGGGGCACCGGTGCTACCGGCGGTCTGAACGGTGCGGGCGGCGCAGGCGGCGCCGGCGGCATGGGCGCCCACGCCGGTGCGGGCGGTATCGGTGGCTTCGGCGGCAACTCCGGCGCCGACGCCGGAGTCGGCGGCCGTGGCGGCCTCGGTGGCGCTGGAGGATCGGACGGTGGTGCGGGCGGCAACGCGGGTAACGGCGGCACCGGTCACGGTGGTGGTGGGGGCGGCAACGGCGGCGCCGGTGGCATCAACGGCGCAGGTAACGGCGGCAAGGGCGGTCAGGCCGGCAACGGTGGCAACGGCAGCTTCGGGGGCGCCTACCCGGGCGGTGCCGCGGGCATCGGCGGGGCCGGCGGCGTGAGCTTCGGAGGTATCAACAACTTCGGCGGCAAGGGCGGCACCGGGGGCAACGGCGGCGTCAAGTCGGGCGCCAGCAGCGACGGCGTCTGCGGGATCGGCGGCGCCGGCGGCAATGCCACAGGGGGCATCCTCTACCACGGCGGCACTGGCGGGAGCGGTGGCACCTTCGGCTCCGGCAGCCCCTGCGCGAGCGGCGCCAACGGAACACCGTGATCTACCCCGCCGGGCGACCCCGCACGATCCCTGCGGACATCTGATGCGGTCTCAGATTGTGACGGCCTCACCCTGACCGTCCGCGTCACCGAGCGTCCTCGCACCGACGCTCAGTGACGAGACTGCGCGTGGCGCTGCAGGGTTGTTGACGCGTCTGATGGGCGGGTGTCCGCCGAGCGCGGTGTGACATCGGCGGTGGTGGTGGTAGGTGTGGAGGAAGCCTGCAAGGGCTGCTGGTCACGGGTGCGCCAGGGGCCCCACGCGCTCAAGTGTGGTCCAGCCGGTCCAGCCTCGCTTCGTCAGCAGCTCGATCAGGTGCCGGGCCGGCGGCACGGTGTCGAACACCAGAGTGTCCATGAGCTTGGCGAAGGATGGTTCGATGCCGGTGTCCTCGACGTAGTTCTCACCCTGTTCGTCGGCCAGCTGTGTGAGGTAGGCGCCCAGCTGGTCGGCGAGTTCGATCAACAGGGGGTCGTCGTGGGTGCGATCGAGAGCCTGGCTCAGGGTCAGATAGAAGCCGACGAACCGCGGGTCGTTGATCTGCTGTCGCTTGCGTGCCATCCACTCCGGGATTCGCCCGGGCCAGAGTGCGGCCAGTGGAATCCAGCCGTCGCGTTCGACCTGGACGATCCTCTCGTCGGCCCCGAGCGCCCGAAGTTGGTCGAGGTACTCGACCACCTCCGGCGGCAGCGCCAGACGCTCCCCAAAGGCGAGGCCCGCGATCCGCTCCCGGTGCCGGTGCCGCTCCCGGATCTCAGCCCGTAACCGCTTGTCGATGTCTGTGATCGCCGCGGCGAACTCCGCCTCGTTGGCCTGTAGTAGTTCCCGTACGCGCCCCAGCGGGACACCGGCCTCGGCGAGGGTTTTGATTTTGATCAGCTCGACCACGGCAGCGGCGCCGTATCTCCGGTAGCCGGAGTGGTCCCGCTCCGGCTCCGGCAGCAGCCCCTTGGCGTGGTAGTGCCGCACCGCGCGTACCGTCACTCCCACATGGGACGCCAGCTCGCCGATGGTCAGCACCGGGTCAGTCTCCCAGAAGACGGTCCGTCGGAGCTGAGGACCGTCGGATGATCTCCGCGATCTCCGCGGGATGGGTGAAGACCGACCGGTGGTCGGCGTCGAGCCAGAAGGTCGAGATGTACGGCCGCTCGCGGACGAGCCGCTCGATACCGGCACGCCAGAGGCGGTTGTGCCGGGGTGCACGTCCTTCACCGCTGTCGCCGGCGATGGACGTCGACATGATCATGCGGATGGGGTGGTCGATTTTCCGGTACTGGTCGAGGATCGTGGATCGGATCACATCAATTTCGAGGTTCAGGTCAAGGATTTCCTGTGCGGTGAGTAACACCCGATGCGCGGTGTCCTGGGCCTGCTGAGCCTCTTGCCGTATCGCCGGGCCGTCCGCCATTGCGCGGAACTCCGCCAGGTCGATCTCGGTGATGAATGGTTCGGGCAGGGGGTTCGCCCCGTCGATGAGGACAAGTCCGGCGATGGTGTCAGGGCGTTCGGCGGTGTAGTGCACGGCCAGATCCGCGCCGAGCGAGTAGCCCACAAGCAGCGGTGCCGAGGGCAGGTCGAGTGCCGCGAGCACAGCGACGAGGTCACTCAGAAACGCGTCGAAGGAGTACTGTTCACCGGCCGAAGCCGGGCCGTGGCCCCTGAGGTCGAAGGTCACCACGTCGTGGTCGCGTCGGAGCAACTCGCTCAGTTCCTGCAGGTCGGCCTGCGTCGAGCTCAGTCCAGGACACAGGACCAGTGGCTGTCCCCGGCCGCCGCGGGATACCGGGATCGTGACGCCGTCGTGCTGCACGGTGAACTGTTCCACCGGCCCATCGCCTCGCTCGGTCCGCTCTCCGTCGCCGGTCGGCATGTCGACGAGCGTCCCCTGGTGTGGTCCCTGGTCGGCGCCGTCGACAAGTCCGTGGTCGCCGTATGTAGTGCGCAGTCCGGCGCCCTCGATTGCGTTGGTTCTCGACGTCATGCCCACCATGCTGAGAGGTTGTCCCTGCGTCAGGGTCAACCGGCTGCGGTGACATGACCTCCGTACATCCGTAGCCTCCGACCCCCGCCCCACAGCGGTCGCGGCCGACTGTCTACGAGCGCGCCGAGCACCTGTGCAATCAGGTCGCCAACCGGCACGACCGCCCCGAGTACGCCATGAAGGCGACTGTGCGTGAGATGCGGCTTCCTGCTAGGGCTACACCCTGACGCTGGTTCGCGGGCTCACTCCGCGTGAGTACCTCGAACGCATCGGCGCCCAGCGGCAGGAAGACTGCGACGGCTTCGATGACTTCATCGCCGGGGACCTTGGGGCGGCTCCGTCGGCACCTTGTGCGATGCGCCTCGGCGCGGGACGCATGCCGGCTCCGCCGCTCGAGCGGCGGAGCCGGCATGCGTAGACGTCATCGACCTTCTACCGGGTTCTCGTCCGGAGGCCCGTTCAGCAGGGGAGAGTGGAGTTGCCCGCAGCCCCGGTGGCGCCCGTGGTGCCGTCCGCACCGAACGTCGCGGCGGTGCCGTTGCCGCCGGGCTGCCCGGGACACACCGGGCTGGCAGCGCCACCGGCCCCGCCTGTGCCTCCCTTGTGCCCGCCTCCGGCCGTGGAGGCGCCACCGCTTCCGCCCTTGCCGCCGGCAACGCCGGTACCGGCGTTGCCTACACCGCCCACACCGCCTTTGCCGCCGGTGCCACCGAGAGTGGCGGCGCCGCCTGCTCCGCCACCGCCGCCGTTGCCGTTGGCGCCTCCCGCGCCTCCCGCACCGCCTGCGCCACCGGTGCTTCCGCTGCCGTTGGCGTTGCCGCCCGTACCACCGGTGCCGCCGTTGCCGTTGGCGCCCGCCGCGCCGCCGGTGCCACCGAGCCCACCGAGTCCGCCACTGGTCCCCACGCCGTTGGCACCGTTGGCGCCGGGGAGCCCAAGGGCGCCGACGGTGGTCTGGGCCCGTTCAGCGCCGGCCCGGCCCGACGCGGAGGCGAGGGCGGGGGTGGTGGTGAGGCCGACCACGGCGATGGCGGCGACTGCGACGGTCCACGGAACGGTGGTTGTGCGCGTGAAGCGCATGAGGTATGCCTTTCGATTTGTGCAGTCAAAGAAATTCTCCGACCGACAGACCGGCAACCTATGCCGTAATAGGGCAACCCTCAACCGGTAGGGACACTCGATGTGCTGGAATGGCAGGTTCGATCAAAGTTTGGCCGCAAAGACATGTATCCATTGGATACCCCGTGAAACGGAAGATCGACCCGCAGGAAGCGGCCTGCTCCGTGTCGGACATGGTCCTCCGGGGGTCGGCGCACCCGCCGCGCCGACATCGGCATGCGCGACGACGGGAGAAAATGTGGCCTTTCGGCTGGCTGGAATATCGGCTACTGCTGGTCGGATCGCGCCATATCGCAGAATTCGCGCCCATCGCCTCGATCGCCGGTTTTTCTGCAGTATCGTGCGTACCGGCTGTCAGTCGGCCGCCGGTGACCGTTCCCGCGGAAATTCCCTGCCTCGCAACGGGGTTTTCACCGGCTACTCGTAAGAGGTCCCCATGCGTAATACCCGCACCCCTTCCCTGATCTCTGCGGCAGTTTTTCTGGCCGCCGGCTCAGGCATGCTCCTGCCCACCGGCGCGCAGGCGAGTGCCGATGCGGTGGCCTGCACCGAAAGTGCACTCGTCACCGCGGTCACCACCACCGACAACGCCGGCGGCGGTGTCATCACCCTGGCCGGGGGCTGCACCTACACCCTGACCTCGGCGCACGCGAGTGACCTCGCCAACGGTGCCGACGGCCTGCCGCACATCACCACCGCGATCACCTTCGAGGGCAACAACAACGTCATCACCCGTTCGGGAACCGCTGCCTTCCGCATCCTCCGGGTCTCAGCCACCGGCAGCGCCACCCTCAAGGGCGTGACCGTGAACAATGGCTCCGCCCAGGGGCTCCTGGGCCTGCTTCCCGCCAACGGAGGCGGCATCCTCAACTTCGGCGCCGTGACGCTCACCAACAGCGCCGTGACGAACAGCAAGGCCACCGGCACCGGCGGCGGCGTCCACAACAGTGGCAGTGGTGCGGCGGCGACCTTCACGGGCAGCACCTTGTCCGGCAACACCGCGGTCGGCAACGGCGGCGCCCTGTACAACGCCGCCACCGCCACACTCACCAGCAGTTTCGTCAACGGCGGCAACAAGGCCGGCCGCGGTGGGGGCATCGCCTCGGTCAACGGCATCCTCTCCGTCACCAGCACCCCGGTCACGGCGAACGCCGCGACCGTGAACGCGGGCGGTGTCTACCGTCAGTCCGGGACCATGACGGTCACCACCTCGCCCATCTCGGCCAATACGCCCAACAACTGCACTACCAGCGTCCCCGCCGTACCCGGGTGCGTCGGCTGATCGGCAATCCCGTTTCGGCTGCGAGCCGGGCCAGTTCGAGCTTCCGGGCCCGGGTGCGGTAGCCGTTCGAACCGCCCGCGTCGGCGGTGATGAGCAGTCGCCTCGCCTGCGGGTAGGCGACCCGACCCGGGCCGCACCACCAGCGGCGGATCGATTCCGCCGCGAATGCGGCGGTGTCGTGACCGGTGCCGGACGTTCGCCCGCGAACTGCTGGCCGCCGGGAGACGGAGGCCGTCGGCCTCGGTGACGTACGCGTGCGCCCCTACGGCTACGACCGCACGGTCCTTCTGGGCGCGACAGAGCTGGTGCGGCGGGCCCGGGTCTTCTGTCCCCGGGCCCGTCCTGTCTATGCTGCCGACGTCCCGGCCGTCCAGGGGTCCCGGCGGTGCGGGAGACCCAGCTCGGTGCCGGTCGGCGTCAGGCCCACGGTGAGGTGACGACCCAGCTCGTGTCGTCGGCCCAGGCGGTGGCGGCGTCCCAGGCGTGGGAGCCGCCGTGACTCGCAGCGTAGACCCCGTAGTCGTAGTGGCGTACGAAGTCGCCGGGGTAGTTGGCCGACCGGAGCGAGACGCCCTGGCCGTTGTGGCCCGTCTGGGGGCAGAACGTGGCGTCCAGCCTGGAGAGCGTGCCGGAATCGATGCTGTCCACCCGCAGGCGGAAGTCATAGTGGCGCAGGTACTGCCCCGGCTTGTCGGCGGATTCGAAGGAGACGCAGGAGGCGTCCCCGAGGCCGGCGCGCACGGTCCAGGTGGCGGCTGCCTTGTCGGTGGATGTGCTGGACGAGGAGATCGCGGCGAGGGCGGCGTTGTTGTCGGCGCTGTTGTGGCGCAGGTAGGTGTTGGTGCAGCAGGCAGTGGTGGCCCGCAGCGAGACCCGGGAGCCCACGGCCGGGGTACCCGGCACGGTGTACGTGGCGTAACCGGCGGCGTTGATGTTGGCCTGTACGGCGTTCTCGGTCGCGTTCGACGGGTAGCCCGAGGTCATGACGCCTTCATAGAAGGTGCCGGCGGAGCTGTTGCTGTTGTCGCCGCCGATGCCGAGGATGATGGCCCCTTCCTTCTTCATCGGGTGATAACCGGAGGCGTTGGGGCGCGGCCCGTCGTAGTGCGTGGCCAGGCCCCCGGACTGGGCGTTGCCGGCCCGGATCGCCCAGTGGTTCGATTCGCCCTTGACGATGGCGGTGAGGAACCTGTGGCTGATGCTGGGGCTGTTGGCGTTGTAGCCGCGGTTGACTCCGGAGAACAGGCCGTTCTCGAGGTCGGCCATGACCCACGGGCCGTTGCCGGTGCCGTAGCCCCATGCCTTGCTGTCGCCGAAGTAGATGGTCTCCATGGTGCCGTTGCCGTTGTCGAGGCTGTTGGTCTCGGCGTTGCCGTAGTCGAAGCAGCAGCCGCCGTTGCGGTGGGAACCGTCGAGGATCGCGTACATGCCTTCCGGTTGGTCCCCGGTGGCGATGCCGTTCGTACGGTTGTTGCGGTAGCCGGTGCCGGGGGCGATGAAGACGCCGTACGCCTTGTGGCCGCCCATGGTGACCGGTGCGGCCGACGCCTCGGCGAGGTTGTCGTAACCGCCCGCGGCGGGTCCCTGGAACCCTCCGGGCGGCGCCTGGGTCAGATGGTTGCCGCGGCCGGACTGGTCGTAGAGAACGGTGATCAGACAGCTCGTCCCGGCGCAGAAGGAGTCCTGCGCGGCGGCGTCGGCATAACCTCCCGCACCCAGCACGCCGACGTCCCGGGTGGCGCCGTCCGAGGCCCGTTTCACCTGGTACAGGCGGCTGTTGTACGCGGAGTACAGGGCGCGGGTCGAGCTGTGGGCGGCCACGCAGGGCGTGCCACCGGCGGCGTAGAGGTCACAGGGCAGCGAGCCCGCGGCGGCGGCGCCGGTGGAGGTCTGGACGCCGAGCATGGCTGCGGCCATGGCCAGCACGAGGGTGAGCAGAGCGAGTGGCCTGGTCCGTCTCGTACGGGCCGATGTCACCGTCATGGAGTGTCTCCCGGGGGATGAGTGGAGCCGGCGGCGTCCCACCGCCGGGGTCCGTACGCGTCTCCGAGGTCATGGACATGCCAATCTCGGAGCCGGGTAGGCGCTCGTGGGCGAGCCGGAACCCGGTGTGCGTGCGTACGGGACTGTCGGGTGCCCGTTCTTGCTACGTCGTTCGAAATATCGAACTTTGGTCGAATTGGCGGACAGTTCCGATGATAGGAAGCAGCCGGGGGGTGTCAACACATCCGGCACGTCCGATACTTCGACCACATGGGGCTGCGCCGACGGCGGGGGAACCGTCAATCGGTTGACAGCCCCGGTCACGGATTTTTACCGCGTACAACGTACGTGTTGTGCGGGATCCTGTTCGTCTTCTACACCGGCGGGTTGTTCTTGAATGGTGTCGAGGTGCATGGACGGAGGCGGGGTGTGATCGTTACCCGGCTCGGGGGTGATCGTTGCCGGGTTCTGGTTCGTTGTCAGCTGATGTCGATCGCGAAGGTTGACGTCGCACCGTTGCTGTTGATCAGCGTGACCGGTCCGAAGGTGACGATCGGGATGGATTGGCCGCTGGAGGGCTTGTAGTACCCCGTGGCTTGTGTGATGCGAACGGCAAGCGCGACGAGAGTGGATGCTGCTTCCGGGTCGACTCCATCGAGCCGGGATCGCGAAAGACCGGCGTGTCCGTGTTCTTGGGCCCAGTCCCGTACGCGTGCGGAGTCTTCGCTCATTGCGGGCAGGATGCTGGTGTTTCCCCAGGCCCAGAGCCAGGAGGTGGTGGTCGGGTTGTAACTGCCGAGGATCTGCGCCGGGGCGGTGGCTGTCTTGTCCGGGAAGGTCCAGGTGATCAGCCCGGTCTGCTGGTCGAGGTCCCATCGGTCGGCACTGCCGAGGCCCCAGGACGTATGGGCTTGGGCGAGTTTTTCGATCATGTCCTGGCCCTGCAGGAGCAGGGTGCTCAGCTCCGGGTCGTCGGTCGGCACGGCTGGATCGGTGGTGCGGCGACCTCGGCGAAATATTCCCATGCCGCGCAGTGTCGCATCGGTGCACCTCCAGCTGGTGGACGGGGCGTTCGATCATCCGCCGGTACTCTGCTCGGCCCCCAACAGGCGCGGATCCTTTGAAGTGGTGGCCGAGGGGGCTGGCGGACATCGGCCGGACCGTGCCGGTGGACCCCTCCCTCTGCCGGACTCGCGAGCACGCTGCCGGGCGCCAGGAGACAGGGGCTCCAGGCCGGGCCGAACCAGGTGACCACACGCTCGGACGCTCCCGCGGTGGCGGCCTGAGCATGGAGATCCACCTCGCCGGCAACAGCCGTGCGCCACCTCTTGTTCTCCGCGTCACCGCAGGCCAGGCGGGGGAGTCAGTGAAGCCGGGTGCCGCCATGTGGCCCGTCACCCGTTGATTCGGTGGCTGCACCAAGGGCCTGCATCATGCGGAGGGCTCGGCTGTGGACGGACTTGGTCAGCTCCCTATGGTGCTCACGTGGGGGCGCGGCGGGTGATCAGTTCGAGGAGGCGGTGGACGGCCGGGTCTGCTTCCGGGCGGTGCACGGCGACCACTGTCGTCTCCAGAAGGTTGAACTCGTCTCGCAGTGCCACGAAGGTGACTCCGGCAATGCGGAAGTCCCGCGGGCGCTCTGGCAACAGGCTGACGCACAGCCCTGAGGCGAGGTAGCTGAACAGGCCGGTGAGTTCGTTGGGCCGGCCTGTTCCTCGCCCGCGGCATCGACGTCGTCGTCAACGACCCCCGCCCCGAAATCGACAGCGAGCCCGCGCCGACTGCCCCGGTTCTGTCACAGCGGCGTCCCCAGGCAACGGCACGCCACGGTGCCGGGTCTGACGACACAGGGTGCCTCGTATCCTGAACCGTGTGCTGTCGAATGTGCATGGCGAGGGGGAGGCGCTGGACAGGTGTGTCCCGCCGTCCCGCCGTCCGCGACCGGACCCCGACATGGCGGTGCGGCGGCCTCCGGGCAGGCGGGGGCCGAGCAGACCATGACGGACACGGACGGCAGTGACCGGCGATCGCGCGGCGCGTGGTGGCGTGAGGCAGTGACCACGATGACGGCGTTCGCGCTCTGTCTGCTCGGTGGGGTGATGCAGGCCGACGACACGCTGTCGGCGCCCTCGGCCGCCGCCTACGTCATCGCCGTGGCATCGTGCGCCGTGCTGCCGACGCGGCATCGGGCGCCCCTGGCCGCCCTGGCGGCCACCACCGCGATCGGCGTGCTGGTACCGCCCTTCGGTCTTCTGCTCACCCCGCTCATCGTGGCCCCCGTCGTGATCACCGCCTACTCCTACGCGCTCGCCGCACGCACCGAACAGCACGCGGCGAGCGCGGTGTTGCCCGCCGCCCTGGTGTTGATGGCGTCCATCCCCCTGTTCGGGGACGTCTCGTGGAAGGACGCGAGCAGGATGGCGGTGGTGGGGGTGTTCCCGCTGGTGGCCGGCGTGCTGGGGCGCGCGGTGCGAAACCGGCGGGCCTACCTGGGCGCCGTGGAGGAGCGGGCCCGGCGGGCCGAGGAGAGCCGGGAGGGGGAGGCGCGCCGCAGAGTGGCCGAGGAACGGGTACGCATCGCCCGAGAGCTGCACGACCTCGTGGCGCACCAGATCACTCTCGCCAACGCGCAGGCCACGGTCGCCGCCCACTTCTTCGACGTCCGCCCGGAACAGGCCCGCAAGAGCATCGAGGAACTCGTCGGCACCACTGCCGACGCGCTCGACGAACTGCGGGCCACGGTCGGTCTGCTGCGTCAGTCCGGGGACACGGCCGCACCGGCCGAACCGGCGCCCGGCCTCTCCCGGCTCCCCACCCTGCTGGAGTCATTCCGCCGCGTCGGCCTCGAGGTATCGACGCACCAGGAGGGCGCGGCCAGGCCGCTGCCGCCGGGAGTGGACCTCACCGCCTACCGCATCGTCCAGGAGGCCCTGACCAACGTGACGAAGCACGCCGGTACCGGCAGCGCCCGGGTGGGCCTCGTCTGGAGACGCGATCACGTGACCATCACCGTCGCCGACGACGGAGAGGGAGCCCGTACGGCGTCGACCGCCGCGGCGCGACCGAGTGCGCCGACGGTGACGGAGCGGTCGCCCGGTTACGGCCTGATCGGCATGCGCGAACGCGCCACCGCTGTCGGCGGAAACCTGACCGCGGGCAGGCGCCCCGAGGGCGGCTACCTTCTCTCCGCCCAGCTGCCCGTCCCGCCCCTCGAAGACACACCACGAACGACCGACGGAACAACAACAACCATGCCTGGTAAGGCTGCTGACGGGGTGGCAGACAGTCGGCGGACGCGATGCGACGCCGAGGCGGGAGACACACCGTGACGCTCAGAGTGCTGCTCGCCGACGACCAGACCCTGTTGCGCGAAGCCTTCCGGATGCTTCTCGACAGCGCCGACGACATCACCGTGGTCGGCGAGGCCGGTGACGGCAGGGAGGCGGTCAGGCTCACCCGGGAGCTACGCCCGGACGTGGTGGTCATGGACATCCGCATGCCCGGGGTGGACGGCCTCACCGCCACGGCCGAGATCTGCGCGGACCCGGAACTGCGCGCCAGCCGCATTCTGATCCTCACCACCTACGAGACCGACGAGTACATCGCTCAGGCGCTGCGCGCGGGCGCCGGCGGTTTCATCGGCAAGGGCATCGGGGCCGAGGAACTGGCGGACGCCGTGCGCACCGTCGCCGACGGTGACACCCTGCTGTCTCCCGCCGCCACCCGTTCCTTGGTGGCTCGTTTCCTGGCCACGCCGGAGGTGGTCCCGGCGCAGCACCACGCCGAACAGCTCGCCGCGCTCACCCCGCGCGAACGCGAGATGGTGGCGGCGGTGGCGACCGGTCTGTCCAACCAGGAGATCGCGAAGCGGATGGTCCTCAGCCCCTTCACGGTCCGCGCCCACGTACAGCGCGCCATGACCAAGCTGGAGGCCCGCGACCGGGCACAGCTCGTCGTCATCGCCTACCGGACGGGCCTGGCCCAGGCGGCCCCTGGCGGCGGTGACCGTCTGCCGTAGTCCGATACGGAAGCCCTTGGCGGGGCGGTCCGCGAGGACCGTCCCGCCTTTCCCGCGCCGTGCGGGGCACCGCGTCAGCCCATGGGGGTGCGTTCGGGCAGGATCAGTGCCGAGTGAGCGGGTCGTGCTGGTGCGGAGGGCAGGGACACGAGGTCACGCAGCATGGCGTTGCGTCGTTCCAGGGCCCGCGCCGTGGTGGGGAAGAGCCGGGCCGCGCCGTTGTCGACCAGGGCCTGATTCATGGTCACGAACTCCCGCATGCCGTGTTCGTAGGCGGTGAAGGCAGCGGCGTGGTCCTGGTTCGTGGCCAGGGCGTCGGCGAGCATGTAGGCACCGGCCAGGGCAAGGCTCGAACCTTGTCCGGTGAGGAACGAGGGGGCGTACGCGGCGTCACCGACGAGCGCCACGCGGCCGTCGGACCAGTGGGGCATATGTATCTGGCCGGCGGTGTCGAAGAACAGGTCGTCCGCGGCGCGCATGGCGTCGACCATGGCGGGGACCTCCCACCCCGCGTCCGCGAAGGCCGTGGCGACCAGCTCCCGCTGGGCTGCGGGGTTCCGGAGCGCGTCGGACGGCGGCTCCGGGCGGTGGAAGGTCAGGAAGGCGTGCAGCTCGTCGTGGTTCCCGACGGCGTAGAGCGCCGCGGCTCTCCCCGGGCTGTTCCACATCACGACCTCGCGGGAGAGCCCGACGGTGTTCGCCATGGTGAACAGGGCGAAGCAGTAGCCGAGATAGCGGTGGAACTGTCCCTCGGGGCCGAACACCAGGTCCCGGGTACGTGAGTGCATCCCGTCGGCGCCGACCACCAGGTCGAACGTGCGCTGTAGCCCGCTGCGGAACGTGACGTCGACTTCTTCTCCGGACTGGTCGAGGGTGTCGATGGAGTCGTCGAAGAGGAATTCCACGTCGTCGCGGACCAGCGAGTGGAGGATCGCGGTCAGATCCCCCCGACGCACCTCCAGGTCCTGTCCCTCGACACCGCCCGCGACGGCGTGCGGTGCCAGTGAGGCCACTTCACCGCCTTCGGCTTCGAGGAAGGTGCACCGACGCGAGTCGATGTGAGCGTCCCGCAGCCGTGGCAGTATCCCCATCCGGCGGACCACCTCTGTCGCGCTACCGCGAACGTCGATCGGGTAACCACCGCCGCGCAGCGCGCCTGCCTTCTCCACCACGGTGACCGCGTATCCGGACCGGCGTAGCCAGTACGCCAGCGCGGGCCCGGCGATACTGGCCCCGGAGATCAGAACCCTTGTGTTCCTTGTCGAGCAGCCCCTTGTCATGCCTGTACTCCCTTCTTCGTGACGCGGACAAAGAGCAGTGACAACGCGGCGACGAGACCGGCCACGGCGAACCCTGTGACGAAGGCGGACTCCGCCGGCAGACCCGTCGGCGGCTCGGCCCCGGCGTCGAGGATCGCGCCGCCGATCTGGGCGCCCAGGGCGACCCCGATCACGCGCGTCACCACGAGGAGGCTGGTGGCGATGCCGGTGTCCTTGGTCTCGACAGCGGTGGCGGTACCCGCGAGCAACGCCGTCGTGCCGACGCCCGCGGCGAACGCGGTCACCACCTTCGCCAGGACGAGCTGCCATTCCGCGGCGTGCAGCGCCGCCAGGGCGATCAGTGTGGCCGCCGTGACGACGGTGCCCACGAGAACCACGGCACGTGGTCCGAAGCGCCGCGCCGCGACGCCGCCGACCGAATCGCTCACCGCCCCGGCGACGGCGCCGGGCAGCAGGAACAGTCCGATGTCGGTGGCCCCGGCTCCGAAGCCGTACCCGTCGGCCGACACGGCGAACAACTGCGGGAGGAGGAAGAGCACCATCCCGGTGCTGGTGGTGATCACGAAGGTCAGCACACATGCATGCCACATCGCGGGCTTCGCCAACATGCGCAGGTCGACCATCGGCGAGATTGCCCGGCGCTCGACGACGACCCACCCGCTGGCCAGGGCGAACACGACCACCGCGAGGACAGCGACCGCGACCGGCGGCACGCCACCGTCCCGCGTCACCGCCACGAGTCCGACCATGAACGTGAGCAGGGTGCCACTCAGCAGAAGAGTGCCGGGCCAGTCGATCCCGTCGTCCGTGCGGACCGGCGGATCATGCGGCATCAGCCGGGCCACCGCCGCCGTCGTCACGATGATCGCGAGGGTCGGCAGCGCGAACATCCACTGCCAGGACAGTCCCTCCGCGACCGGACCGGCGAACAGCATGCCCACCATGCTGCCGCCCGTGAACAGGGCGACGACCAGCCCGATCGCCGCCTGTGACTTCCCCGCGGAAAGGTGTTTGCGTACCAGGATGAAGGAGAGGGGCAGCGCACCCACCATGACGCCCTGCAATACCTGACCGAGCAGCAGCACCGGAAGGTTCGGGGCCAGGCCGGCCATCAGACCCCCGGCCGAGACCACGGCCATCAGCCAGAGCAGCACCCGCTTCCCGCCGTAGCGATCTCCGAGTTTGCCGGCGACGGGAGTGACGACCGCGCCGGTGACGAGTAACGCGTTGCCGATCAAAGCGGCTTCGCCGGAACTCACCCCCAACTCACCCTGCAGCAGCGGCAGCGCGGGCTCCACCACCGACTGCAAGGTGCCGAGGGCGAGCGCCAGGAGACCGAGAGCGCCGATCGCCGGCCGGCCGAGGCGGATCGGGGAGACGGCCGGCGCCGGAGCACCCAGCCGTGGACCACGTACGGGACGGCGCCGCCGGAACGCCAACCGTCCGATTCGGTAGGGAGAAGTTGTCACCTGATGATCACTCCAGACACCACTGAGGAGAAGGGATGCGCGAGCTCCCACGCGCCTCCCACGTTTCCCTGCGGTGCCCCCGGCGGGCATCGTCCCGCGCACCCGTCTTGACCTGGTGCAAGCGGACCGGTCACTCACCGGTCCTGGTGCCTACGCACTACGCGCCCACCCGGACCGAGAGGGTGAGCACGGCGGCCACGCAGAGGCTCGTCACGCGCCGCGGGCGCCCGGTGAACCTCGGGTGGCGCCCCGTCAAGGCCCGGCAGGAGCACCGCAGTACCGGCGCCGGCCGGGACGGCGCCGTTGTGACACCGAAGGCGGCGACTCCTGTTTGACCGGACGCTGCCTCCGTCTTACTCCCGAATGCGTATGGAGGAAGCATCCGTTTCGTTGTGCGGATCTCGGCGGACAGGAGGGCGCATGAACGCCGGTGAACAGCGCGGGCGTGAGCCCCGTAGTAGGGCGGTATCGGGCCCTTGTGGATGTTCTGGGACAGCGGGGCTGCCGGAGTGGGGGCGTTCTCGGTGGTGATGGCGGATCTTGTCATGGGTGTCGTGGGGTGTCTTTGACGGAAGGGCGCACGGAGCGATCTGAGTGAGGGGTCAGGTCCAGGCCTGTCGTTCCTGGCCGCGAGGGTCCTCGACCTGGGTCCACTCGGCGTCGATGTGCATCGTGGCCCGGCGTGTGGTGTCGTACTGCTCCCAGCCGGGGCTGCCGGTCCTGGCGAAGCGGATCCAGGCCTCGTGCGTGCGGGCGGCGAGGTCCGCGGGCGGCTTGTCGGGGCCGAGCAGGGCGCCCTCGCCCGCCAGCTCCGGAAGCTCCGCATTGTCGAAGACGAAGGGGAGCTCCATCGTGTGCGTGGCGCCGAGGTCTCCGCCAAGGGCCCGGGAGCGCCAGGCGAACTCATAGCTGAACGTGGCGGACTGGCGGTGGGCGGCATGTGCGTCGGCCAGGGCCCGGCTGCCCGCCCCGAACAGCGCGTCGCCCATGATGGCCGACCGCAACTCACCGAAGGACGCCCCGGGGCGGGTGTCGCGGTACGTATCCACGAGCTGCGCGGGCTTGGGGTGTGAGCGCGCCGCCGTATCGTTGACATCGTCGGCGGTCGAGGTGGCGTACTTGTCCACCGGGACCAGGTAGAGGTTCCCCTCCTCGGTGTTGATCCCGACGAGCAGGTCGACATCGGCGCTCAGGCCGGCGCCGACGGACACCGCAGGCTGTGTGTCGAGCACCAGGCTGAAAGGGCTGAGGCCGATCAGCGGATCGTGGTGCGTCTGGGTCCGCAGGTCGATGCCCGCGAGCCGGGAGGCGGCTTCCACCAGGCGCTCGTCGGAGATGTCCGCGAAGGCGTCGGTGTGCGGCTCGATGCCCAGTTCCTCGGCCGCGGCCTTGGTGACACGGGCGGCCTGCTCGGAGGTGAACGCACCCAGACCGCTGCCGCTCTGCACGATCGCCCGGCGGAACAGGCCCGCGGCCTCAGGGGTGGCGAGGACGCCTCCGACTATGGTCGCCCCGGCCGACTGGCCGAAGAGGGTGACCTTGTCCGGGTCACCACCGAAGGCGGCGATGTTCTCCCGCACCCAACGCAGCGCCGCGACGACATCGAGCAGGCCCCGATTGGCGGGCGCCCCGGGGATGTCGAGAAACCCGGCGATGCCCAGCCGGTAGTTGAGTGTGACCAGGACGACGCCGTCGCGGGCGAAGGCGGAACCGTCGTACAGCGCGGACCGCGTCGACCCGGCCACGAACCCGCCACCGTGCACGAACACCATCACGGGCAGACCGCTGTCCGCGGCGGCGGGCTGGAAGACGTTGACGGTGAGGTAGTCCTCGCCACGGCTCCAACCGGCGCCGAAGTAGGGGGCCATGTCGATGTTGCCGAGCTTCCGCTCGGACTGCGGGGCGTTGGGGCCGGGCACGGTGGCGCCCCGTACACCGTCCCAGGGCTCGTGCGGCTGCGGCGGGGCGAACCGGTCTGCGCCCGTCGGGGGAGCGGCGTAGGGGATGTTCAGGAAGGCGGCGGTGCCGTCGTCCTGGCGGAGACCGCGGACGGCTCCCTGTGCGGTGGTGGCGACGGGATCTGGTTGGTGGCTCACAGCTATGCCTTTCCGGGAGCGTCAGCCTGTTCGGAGTAGGGGGCGAAGGGCGCCCAGCCCTTGATGTCGAACGTGTTGCCATGACGCGCGATTTCGGCGGCACCGTGACCACCCAGGTGCGCGGGGATCAGGAGCGCGTTGTTGTCGGCCGCCCAGCCCAGCACCTTGCGGCGGGTGGCGCGGGCGCCCGCGGGGTCCTCGCAGAAGCAGCTGTTGGCGTCCGGCTCGACGATCTGCACCGGGCTGTGCAGCAGGTCACCGACGAACACCGCGCGGTCCGTCCCGGAGTTGAGGGTCAGCACGGAGGAGCCGGGGGTGTGTCCGGGAGCCGTGTCCAGGCGCAGGTCGGCGTCGATCTGGTGGCTGTTCTCCCACAGCAGCGTCTGGCCGGCCTGGTGCACCGGGGCCACGCTGTCCTCGAAGACGTTCTGGTTGCCGCGGCCGGGCAGCGGCTGGTGTCCGTTTGCCGGGTTCCAGAAGTCGAAGTCGTCCTTCGGCATCAGATAGGTGGCGTTGGGAAAGGTGGGGACCCAACTTCGCCCGTCCAGGTACGTGTTCCAGCCGACGTGATCGACGTGGAGATGCGTGTTGATCACGATGTCCACGTCCTCGGGCTGGACGCCTGCCCGGGCGAGGTTGGCCAGGAAGTCAGTCTCCAGGTGGCTCCAGACCGGCGCGTACGGCCGCTCCTTGTGGTTACCCACACCGGTGTCGACGAGGATGGTCTTGCCTCCGCTGCGCAGCAGCCAGGTCTGGATCGCGGAATTCACGGTGTTGGTCTCGGAGTCCAGGAAATGCGGAGCTAGCCAGTGGACGCCGTCCTTCCAGACTTCCTGCGAGCTTTCCGGGAAGAAGGTGTGGGGCTCCATTTCGACGGACCCGAAGTATTCCCGGACGCGGGTGATGGAGACATTGCCGAGCGTGATCTGGTCCATGCGATTTCCTTGGTATTCGGAAGGTTTACCCAACCGTACGAGCGGCTCCGGCAGGCTCGGTATCCGTCACGTGACTGCACCGGTGCGCACGCCTCTGAGCACGGGTCGTTTCCTCCTGTAGGCCAGGTGAAAAACAAGGCAGCCTGCAGATCAGCGAAATGCGAGAATGTGCGGTCACTCCGTGTTGCTTTCCGGCGGGTGTCAGACGGCTTGGGCGCCTCTGCGCTGGTCCTGCGTGCCGTGTGCCGTGTGCCGTGTGCCGTGTGCGAGGAGAATCCCGGTCGATGGCCGGTGACGCGGATCAGCGGGGCCACGGTCTCGTGCGCACGGTCGGCTGCGGCACCGACAGCCGGGGTATGCGTCACGTGACTGCATCGGCGCCCCGGACGACGACTACGCTCTGGGTGCTCCGAGCGGGTTTGATACCGCTGCGGGCGCTGCCGCGCTACCCCACGCTAGTGTCTGGGGGTGTCTCGATTCCTTGGAGCATCCGTGGAAAACGATGGACGGGCTCATGGGGACCAGCGCTCGACGCGGAATTCCGGTCCGACGGTGGTGGGCCGGGAAAGCGAGACCGCAGAAATCCTTCGGCGTGTGGGCGCTGACCGGTCCCACAGCGACGTCTTGATCGTCACGGGTGATCCCGGTGCCGGAAAGAGCACGCTGCTCGACCTCGCGGCCGATCGCGCACGGGGTGCGGGTGGCCGAGTGCTGCGGGCGGTGGGGAGCGAATCCGAGGCGCACCTCGGATTCGCCGGTCTTCATCAGATGCTGCGCCCGGTACTCGGTGAAGCGGAGGGCCTGCCGTCGCGGCAGCGCTCCGCGCTCCGTGCCGTCCTGGGGCTCGAAGAGTGTGCGGAGACTCCCGACGCGATGCTCGTCGGTCTGGCGGTCCTGACCTTGTTGTCGGACCTGGCGGAAACCGCCCCGCTGGTGGTGGTGGTGGTCGACGACGCCCAGTGGATCGACCGTGGATCACTGGACGTTCTCTCCTTCGTGGCACGACGCGTGGACAGCGAGCCCGTCACACTGCTGGTCGGAGTCCGCACCGCGGACGCGCTGCCCGGCTTCGACAAGGGATACGAGCGCATCGAACTCGGCCCGCTGGACGCCGGGGCGGCCAACCGGCTGCTGGACCGGCAGCCGACGCCGCCCACGGGCCGAACCCGGGTGCGGATCATCGAGGAGGCGGCCGGCAACCCGCTGGCCCTGGTGGAACTGGCCCACGCCACCGCGATCCGGCCTCCCGAAGGCAGCGGCGTGGAGGGCCCGTTGCCGGTCACCGACCGACTGGAGCGGATCTTCGCGGGGCACGCGGCAGAGCTGCCGGAACCGACCCGCCGCAACCTGCTGCTGCTCGCGGCCGCCGGCGCGGCGGACGCTCCGGCGGCGGCCGTGGGACTTCCCGAGGCGGACGACGAGGCATGGGTACCCGCGGACCGGGCCGGCCTCGTACGCCAGGACGGATCCGGGATCTCCTTCCGTCACCCGCTCGTCCGCTCCGCCGTCTACCATGCCGCGTCGTTCGAGGAACGCCGCCGGGCCCACCTCGCTCTCGCGGAGTTGCTGCGCGAGGAGCCCGACCGCCGAGCCTGGCACCTCGCCGCCGCGACCGTACGCCCCGACCAGGACGTGTCGGCCGCCCTGCAGCAGACGGCCGACCGGGCCCGGCGCCGGGGCGGCTTCGCGGCCGCTGCCGCGGCCCAGGAGCGCGCCGCGGAACTCAGCCCGCGCCGCGAGGACCGGGCGCGTCTTCTGACCGAAGCCGCTGCCACCGCCGTCTTCACCGGTCAACTCGGCTGGGTGGAACACCTGGCCGCCGCAGTCCGCGAGTGCACCGACGACCAGACACTGCTGGGCAGGGCCGCGCTGGCCACCGGACAGCTCATGTCTTTGGGCCCCCGTCACACAGCAGCCTTCGCGCTGCTCATGCGTGTTGCCGACGAGGCGGCGGACGCCCGGTCGCCCCTCGTTCTCGACGCGCTGGCCGCGGCGGCGGTGGTCCGTTACTACTCGGGCGAGGAGTCCCAACAGCGACAGATCCAGAGCGTGCTCTCCCGCATGCCCGACGATGCCGCCGGAGCGGCGCTGCGCGCCTGGGTCCTGGCCGTCTCCGACCCCAGCAGCGCGGGAGCCTTCCTCACACCTGCCCTGCCCGGGCTCATCGCCGAGGCCAAGGGCGACGCCAGTAGCCTGACCGCGCTGGCCATCGTCGCCTGGCTGCTCGACCAGACCACCCTTGCCGCCAGGACCTTCGACGAGGCGTTCGATCAGTGGCAGGCCCGTGGACGGCTCCCGGACGGACTGGGATGCGCGGCCGGCTGGACCCGCCTGGAGCAGGGCCGATGGGCCGAGGCCCGCTCGGTGGCGGCTGACATCGCGGCCATGGCATCGTCGGCCGGACTCGACCACGCCGAGGCGTGCGCTCATGCACTCGACGCCACGGTGGCCGGCCTGCTCGGCGACCCGGCCACCGCACGCCGGCTCGCCGAACGAGCCCTGGCTCTCGTCGACCCACTGGAGAGCCGCTCCGTCACGGTCTTCGCGCGTCGAGCCCTGGGGATGGCGGCCGTGGCCGAAGGCGACTACGACACCGCGTACACACAGTTCCGCTCCGCGTTCACCGACGACGGCGATCCGGTCCACTACCACGTCTCCTACACCCTCCTGGCCGAACTGGCGGCGGCGGCCGTCCGCCGAGGACGACAGGGGCACGCCGCAGAGCTACTGGAACGGTCGGCGCGGCGCCTCGGTACAGGCATGTCGGCACGGGTGAGCACACTGATCGACCGGGGCCGCGCCCTGCTGGCGGATGCCGAGCACGCGGAACCGTTCTTCCGGGCAGCGCTCAAGGAACCCGCAGGTGAGCAGTGGCCGTTCGAACGGGCGCAGACACAGCTCGACTACGGGGAATGGCTCCGACGGCAGCGCCGTATCGCCGAGGCACGTCCGCTGCTGAGCGCCGCCCTGGAAACTTTCCAGCGGCTGGGCGCGCGGCCGTGGGTCGAGCGGGCACAGGCAGAACTGCGCGCCGCCGGCATCGAGGCCGGCGACGTCGTACCCAGTGCCTTCGCCGAACTCAGCCCCCAGCAGCAGCAGATCGCCCAGCTGGCATCCCGCGGCCTGACGAATCGTGAGATCGGGGAAAAACTGTTCCTCTCACCGCGCACGGTCGGTTCACACCTCTACCGGGTGTTCCCCAAGCTGGGCATCACCGCCCGCTCACAACTCCGCGACGTGGTCGAAGGCACCACACCCAACTCGGGCTCACCCGCGAAGCCGCCGCCGATCTCCGCCGACCCTGGGAGAAGCAGACCGAGCCCGCCCGCCTCACCCGGCCCGTGCCCGCCGGGGGTTTTTGAACCTCCGCCCGCACCTGCCCCGCACCGAAACCCTGATCCCCAGTCTCCGGACGCCGGCGACGTCGGCTGATGTGGCGCCGGGCCCCGTGGCCGGTCAGTTCATCCCCGGGCCTTGCCGCTCGGACGGCGCTGCGAACGGTGGGCCTGGCAATCTCCCGGGCCGTGGGGCGCGTGACTTGGCCGAGCGGCAGACCGGCGCCCACGGCACCGGTTCCCGAACTCAGGCACCTGACAAGAACCCGCGAAGCTGTCAGCGGCTCAGGACTCGACGAACTTGTCCGCCAGGCCCCGTTCCAGGTAGTCGTCCGGCAGGTCCTGGACGACCAGCTCGGCTTCGGTGCGTTCGGTGTGCAGCCGCCAGTAGGCGTCGGCCATCGTCTGAGGCTGGGAGTCGTGGCCGCCCTGGCCGATGAAGGCGGCGATCGCCACGTGCGCGGCGTAGACGCCGGTACCGGAAAGCGCCGCGTGCAGGTTGAGGATCCAGTTGCGCATCCCACCGGTGGCGATCTGGACGTTCGCCACGTGCGGGGCGATCACCGGGCCCGACCCCGCGCCACTGCTGACCAGGACCGTTCCCGTGCCGCGCTCCAGCATGCCGGGCAGGACGTGCTGCACCGCCGCGACACCGCCGAGCAGGTAGAGATCCAGCTGGGCCAGAACCGAGTCGACGGTGACCTTCGTGGCCTCGACGAGCGGCGCGCGGCGCAGGTCTGCCGGGGAGGGCGCGGGCGAGTACTCGAGTACGTCGATCGGCCCCAGCCGCTCCTCGGCGGCGGTCAGCGCCGCGTGCAGAGCGGGACGATCGGTGACGTCGGCGGGGAACACCCCGACCTGGACGCCCGTGTCGGACAGATCGTCGGCCACCGCCTGGAGCGTCGTACGGTTGCGGGCGATCAACGCCACGTCGAACCCCTCGACGGCGAACCGCCGACCGATCGCGCGCCCCAGTTGCGGACCTGCGCCGACGATCGCAATCGTGCTCAATTCGCCACCCCGTTCCCTTTGTTCCGACATTCCGATGTACGCCGAAACAATAGTAGGAAGGGTGTGTTCACGGCGGCTCGGACCGGTGTGAGTCTCTGCACCGCAAGCACCGGGCAGCGGAGTTCAAGAAGTTCCTCATCAAGATCCGCCTGCAGGTTCACTTGATCTGCGACAACTACGGCACCCACAAGACGCCGGCCATCGAGGCATGGCTGGCCGCCGAACACCTGCGGTTCCCGCTTCTGCCGACGGATCTCCGGCGCAGGCCGCTAGTTGCTCATCGTGCGCGATGCCGGGATTCAGGGTGGGTGTGAGGGGGCGAAGGGTGACTTCCGGGGGAGGTGAGGGGGGTGGGGACAGCGCCGTGGCGACGTTGGCGTCGGCTGTACTCGGTGATGGCCTGCCACAGGTCACGTCGGTCGTTGTCGGGCCAGTAGCCGGGGGTGAAGTACAGCTCTGCGTAGGCGGCGTGCCACGGAAGGAAGTTGGAGGTGCGCTGTTCGTTGCCGGTGCGCCACAGCAGGTCCACGTCCGGCATGTCGGGGTGGGGCAGATGGCGGGCGAAATCGTCCTCGCCGAGGAGGTGGGGATCCACTTCACCTTCTCGGGCTGCCTGGGCGAGCGCTGCGGCGGTCCGGGTGATCTCGTCGCGGCCGCCGTAGTTGATGCAGGTAGTAAGTGTCAGTCCGGTGCGGGCGCGGGTGCGGTGCTCTTCGCGCCTGAGGGAGTGGACCAGGTCCTGGGGAAGTTTGTCGGGACGGCCGGACCAGCGCTGGCGCACGTCCATGTCACGGAGGGGACCCTCGTCGAGTTCGCGTTGGGTTGCCTCCAGAATCGTGGTGATCTCCTCTGTGTCGCGCTTCCAGTTCTCGGTGGAGAACATGTAGACGGTCAGATGGCGCAGGCCGATTTCCAGGGCCCCGTAAACCATCTCGTACACGGCGGCGATGCCGGCGCGGTGGCCTTCATGGCGGGGCAGGCCGCGCTGCTCTGCCCAGCGGCCGTTGCCGTCCATGATGACCGCCACATGGGAGGGCATCTGGTCGGCGGCGATCTGCGGGGCCTGAATGCCGTCGGGGTGTGACGGCGGGGGCCGGAGCTCCGTGCCGTCATCCGCCGGGCTCGGATCGCTCGTGTCCGCCGCAGGGGGCCGGGGGGTTGGCACGGTCAGAGGGGTCAGGCTCCAGGCCAGGGCTGCGCGGAGGCGGGCGGGGGCCAGCACGCGGCTGCGGGCCACGACGGAGGGGCGCTGGGCGCGCTTCAGCAGGGCCGGGCCGGCCGCGTCGACGGCATCGAGCTGGGCGCGCATCAGGCAGGCGGCCGTGTTGAGCACGGTGGCGGCACCCGGGTGCATGCCGCTGGTCATCACGGGCCTGGTCACCCACCGGCGGGCCAGGGCCGTCATGTCGCTGATCAAAGCCGCGGCAGCGGGACTCCAGCGTCCCTGTCGCAGGTCGTCTTCCGCGCCGGGAAAGGCGTCCAGGGCCTCTTGCGGCAGGAGCAGGAGCCCTTGGGCGAGGTCGGCGCTCAGGTCGGTGAGAAGGTCGGTGAGCTGCGCGCCATCGATGAACCGCTTGTAGTCCTGTTGCCGGTCCAGCCTGAGCGTCATCGGCGCTCCAGCCTGTTCGAACAGGTGCCGTACTTGGTCGACCCAGGGCACCAGTGCCTCGCACCAGGCACGCCACTCGGCCCAGTCGACGAAACGACGGTCGCGGACGTCGTGGACTGTGCGGGCCACGGCGCCTTGCAGGCTGGACAGGTCCAGGTGCCATCGCAGTGCGGTGTCCACCAGGGCGTGGCGGACCGGATCCGTGCTGGTGCCGGTCGCCAGGTCGCGTTGCAGGGCTCGGGTCCACGCTTGAACGCGGGCCACACGTTCGGCCTGTTCCATCTCTTGCTGGTCGGCGAGGTCGTCCAGGACGCTCGCTGCTGTCCACAAGGCCCAGCAGGGCGGGCGCAGCACGGCCGGCATCAGCTGGATGAGGGCGTAGATCCCGGGATCGTGCAGGCGTGTGGTGCGCCGGCACAGCCGGTACGCCGCACGCAGGGCGGGGTCCTCGTCCATCGGTGGACGGGCGGCGACTCGACTCCGTCGCGCGTGCGTGGCCGTGTCGAGGGGGGCGGGGGTGGGCTGGAATTTTGCACGCATCTCGCGGCGTGGACCTCAGAGTGCTTTCGTGTCGGGCGCCGAGGGCTCGGCAGTTGGGCGCGGCGCGGGAAGGGAGGAAGCGCCGCCACCCCGCACAGGCTCGGGGAACTGGGCGTTGACGTGCAGGGCGCTGCGGGTGCTGCGGCGGAAGCCGATCAGGGCGATCAGGGCCGCTCCCGCGAACCAGGTGAGCTGGACGGCCAGATGACGCGGTACCGGAGTGGTGGAGAAACCGGCGGCCGTGCTGGCCTGCATGGCTCCGTAGGAGGGCAGGTAGCGCATGACCGGGTTGTCGGCCCCAGCACTCATGACCGGGTTCTGCAGCGCGAGGTCGACGATGCTGGTCATCACGATGGCGAACATGCCCTCGACCTCCCGGCGCAGCACCGAGCCGAAGCCGACACCGAGGGCCCCGTAGGTGAGTCCCGCACTGAACAGCGCGGCGGCGAGCAGCAGAGGCTGCCTGGGTGTCCACGCCAGGCACGTGACCGCGGTGGCGTAGGCGGCGACCGCAGCCGAGATCAGCGCCAGTGCGGTGACCTTGGCCAGGACGAGGTGGGCCCGGGGATAGCCGGCCATCGCCAGTCGGCGGTCGAAGCGGCTGCCGGAGAAGGTGGCGGCGAACATCATGAAACCGGTGATCAGGGTGACCGCGTTGAGCGCGCCGCTGATCTCCGTCAGTTCGTTGCCATGGGGCGCCAGCGTTTCCCCGGTGGCGTGCAGCCGCATGTGCGCCGGGGTGTCGGGCATCGCCAGATAGGCCAGAGTCGTCCACAGGGGAACGAACAGGATCACGAGGACCATGGCGAACCGGTTGCGGCCGTGCTCAGTCAGCGCGAATCCGGTGGCGAGAGCGAACCGGGTCAAGTGAAACCTCACGCGGCCACCGCCCGGTCGGGGCGGAGCACTCCGCCACCCAGACGCCACAACTCGTCCAGGCGCTCGGTGTCGTACGCCAGGTGGGAGACGACCAGGACAGAGCGTCCCGCATCGCGCAGTCGCACGGCGAGATCCCAGAACCGCTGGTAGGTGTCCCAGTCGAACCCCTGATACGGCTCGTCCAGCAGAAGGACCTGCGGATCGTGCATCAGCGACAGCGTCACGTTCAGCTTCTGCCGCGTCCCACCGCTGAGCACCCCGGCCCGCTCATCGGCGTAACCGGCGAACCCCAGCACGTCCATGAGCTCCTCGGCATACCGCAGATCCGCCAGGCGGTAGGCCCTCTGGAAGAACCTCAAGTGCTGCCGGACGGTCAGCGCGTCGTTGAGGACCATGTGCTGCGGGCAGTAACCGAACCGGCCCCCATGACGGACCACGCCCCGCGCGGGCCGCAACTCACCGGAAAGGATCTTCAGCAGAGTTGACTTGCCGGCACCGTTCTCCCCGACGATCCCGCACAATCTCCCTGCCCCGAGCCGCAGGCCGACGCCACGCAGGACCACACGCCGCCCGTAGGCATGGTGAACAGCCTCGACCTCCACGCCCACACTCCCCAACACGCGAACCGACCCCATGTACAAGCCACAACGATCACGGTGCCGGTATGACACGGACGGACCACGACCTAGATGTATCGATCACGAGCGTTGTTGACACTCGGCAGGTCGCGCACATGACGAAGACCTCCGGTGTGGCGGAAGCCGTCCAGGAACTCACCGCACGGAGGGCCTTCGTGTCCCACTCCGCGGAGCGTGGCACCGCTCTGCGGGCCGAGAGCCGCAGGTTGCTGCTCGCCGCGCGTGATGCCCTCGGCCTGTCGGCAGCACGGGCGCCCGTCGACCGGATACTTCAGCAGACCGTGCGCGGACCGCACGCCTCCTGGCCGGTCGGGGATTGCGCTTCGTCTCCTGTTGCAGTGGCACGGGGTCGCAGCGGGGTCAGGCGTGGTCGAGCAGTTGCGTGCGGTCGGCTTCGTCCCTGACGAGGACGGACAGCAGGGAGGCGACGGGGACGTCGGCCTCGGCGGGATGGCGCAGGACCTTGGAGGGGTCGATGGCGTAGAGGTTCTGGCGGCCCTCGCGGACGTGAGAGAGGTAGCCGGCCTCTTCCAGGTCGGTGATGATCCGCTGCACCGCGCGTTCGGTGAGCCTGCAGTGCACGGCCAGATCCCGGATACGTACGTGGCGGTTGTCGGCGATGGCCGCCAGGACCCGTGCGTGGTTGGTCAGAAAGGTCCATCCGGTGTGCGATTCGCTGTGTGCCTGCATCCAGCCAGTTTACGAAACTGGATTCGACGCAGGAAACACGAAACTCATTTCATGTAACCGTTGACGTGAAGTACGCTTCCGGCGATTCTAGATGCCAGCGGACGCCGAACCTGGGGAGTGGCTGTGCCGGAACCCGCAAACTGCGCCGCTCCGCCCGGACCGCGCGCCACCGTCGATCTGCCGCACTCCGCGGCGAGAACGCGCGTCGAGGTGCTCGCGCAAGGAACGCTCAGCGGCGTTGCGGTATACGGCGATGCGGACCTGGAGGCCGCACCCCGCTTCGAGCACGACCTGCGATCCGCCCTCACCGACTCCGCCGAAGGGCTCGAGCTCGACCTGCAGTCCCTGCGCTTTTGCGACTGCGCGGGCCTGGGAGTGCTGTTGCGCGTGCGTCAGAGCGCCCTGGCCGCGGGCAAGACCGTGACCATCCGCTCGGCCAGCCCGCTCGTCGCACGCCTGCTGCACCTGACCTGTACGCACGCCCTGTTCGACGCCTCCGGCACCGCTTACGCGGCCCCGGCCGCACCTCAGTCATCCATGCAATAGGCACTGCTCGGTGCCCGCAGGCCGGTCCTGTCCGTCGGGAGCGTTCCTCTGGTGACGGAGACGGAGGCGGAGGCGGAGGCGGTGGCGTGGATGGTGAAGACCTGTTCGAGGCCGGTCGCCGTAGCCGCATCTGGCACGGTCATCCACAACTCGCCCCGTTTCGGCTGCGTCTCGCGCCCGGGCGGGCGTCCACGGTGACGACGGCGAGCGTATGCCCGCTGCGCTCCGGCCCCACCCGATCTGGCTGTGTCGTCTCAGCCGGACGGGTAGGGCCGGGTGCGCGATCAACGGTCAGAGCGAGGTGATCTCCAGCGTCACCGCGCTGTAGATGCTCGAGACGGTGCCCAGGCCAAGAGTGCATTGCAGTACCTGAGTCGCCGGCCC
>NZ_JBVIFR010000004.1:556411-564958 GCF_055571235.1 Streptomyces sp. NPDC030991 | reverse complement strand
CACCGAAGTGGTTCATCGTTCGACTTGCATGTGTTAAGCACGCCGCCAGCGTTCGTCCTGAGCCAGGATCAAACTCTCCGTGAATGTTTCCCCGTAATCGGGGTGACACCACGAGAGCGGAACGGACAGGAGGAATAATCCCGTCCGTTCACAGCGTCCTCGCTGTGCGCCTTCCGAAGAAGGACTTTTTCAAAGGAACCTCGTCCCGACCTAAAGGCCGGAGACAGGGTTGTCAATCTGGCGTTGACTTTTGGCACGCTGTTGAGTTCTCAAGGAACGGACGCTTCCTTTGTACTCACCCTCTCGGGCTTTCCTCCGGGCGCTTCCCTTCGGTCCTGCTGTGTTTCTGTCTTGCGTTTCCGACTCTATCAGATCTTTCCGATCCGATTTCCTCGGGGTCTTTCTGGTCCTGCTCCGCTTTCCGGCCTTTCGGCTTTCCTGCGGTGTCGACTCTATCAGATCCCTTCGGGCCTGATTCCCTGTCAACCGGGTTTGTCTTCCGGCTGTTGGGCCGTTCCGACGTCCCAAACATTAGCGGATCTTCGCGGCAGTTCCTAATCGGAGCGATCAGGTCGTTCGCAACCCAATAACGAAAATGAATTCGGGCACGCCGAAATCAATCCCGGTGGGAGATCGTGCTGGTGTTGGGGTGCCGCTTCAGCGGCGGGAGGTGTTGTCGCAGAACCGTTACGGCTCGGTGGCAACCCGAAGAACCTTACGGACTGGCCGGGGCGGTGTCAAGCCCGGCCCGCGATGGCTTCGGTCGCGACTTCAGTCGAGATCGGTGAGGCGGCCGCCGGCGTCCGGCTGGGCGTCCTCGACGCGGCGCAGCAGGCGGATCAGGACCTCGCCCAGGACGCCCCGCTCCACCGAGGTGAGGTCCTGGAGCAGGTCCTCCTCGAAGACGGAGGCGAGACGCATGGCCTCCAGCCACTTCTCGCGGCCCTGCGTGGTCAGCTCCACGATCACGCGGACGCGGTTGTTCTCGTCGCGGTCACGGGTGACCAGGCCCTCCTGGACCATGCGGTCGATGCGGTGCGTCATCGCGGCGGGGGTGAGACCGAGCCGCTTGGCGAGCTCGCCGGGGCCCATCCGGTAGGGCGCGCCGGAAAGGACGAGGGCCTTGAGGACCTCCCACTCGGCGTTGCTGATGCCGATCTCCGCCGTCTGGCGTCCGTACGCCACGTTCATCCGGCGGTTGAGTCTGCCGAGCGCCGAGACGATCTCCTCGACCTGCGGGTCGAGGTCCTGGAACTCGCGCTGGTACGCGGCGATCTGCTCGTCGAGGGTCGGCTCGGCTGGCGGCCCGCCTGTGGTGTCGGCCATGCCGCGCAGTATGGCACGGGAGTGGTTGGCGTTGAAGTCCTTCTCTGTGTATTGTTTAGGCTCTAACTTTAGCTTCGAAGTCTTCAGTTCGAAAGGTCGGGTGAAAGTGGTCAGGGCGATGGGCGGCGCGATGCGCCGGGTTCAGGTGGGCAGCGCGTTGAGCGCGTTCGGCGTGGGCTTCACGGTTCCGTTCCTCTACGTGTATGTGGCGGAGGTCCGTGATCTGGGTGCCGGCGCGGCCGGCATCGTGCTGGCCGCGTTCGCCATGGCCGCCCTGGTCGTCCTGCCGTTCACCGGCCGCGCCATCGACCGGCGGGGCCCGCTCCCCGTCCTCCTGGTGGCGTCGGTCGTGGCGGCCGTGGGTGCGGTCGGTCTCGGCCTCGCGAGCGGTGAGGCCGCCGCCATCGGCGCCGCCGCCGTGCTGGGCGCCGGGACCGCGGTGTTGCAGCCCGCCCTCGCGACGATGATCGTCTGGTGCTCGACGCCCGAGACCCGGACGCGCTCCTTCGCCATGCAGTTCTTCCTGCAGAACCTGGGGCTCGGTATCGGCGGCCTCATCGGCGGTCAGATCGTCGACGAGAGCCGGCCGGACAGCTTCCTGCTGCTCTTCGGCATCGAGGCCGTGATGTTCCTGGTGCTCGCCGCGGTCGTGCTGAGCGTGCGCATGCCGCACGTGCCGACGTTCGGCGACGCGATACCGAAGGACGGCTCGGGCGGTGGCCTGCGGGCGCTGCTCGGGAACCGGGCGATGGTGCAGCTGTGCGGGCTCGGGTTCGTGCTGTTCTTCGCCTGCTACGGGCAGTTCGAGTCGGGGCTGAGCGCCTACGGCGTCGAGGCCGCGGGCATCTCGCCGTCGACGCTCGGGATCGCGCTGGCCGCCAACACCGCGATGATCGTGGTCGCGCAGTTCGCCGTGCTGAAGTTCGTCGAGCGGCGCAAGCGGTCCCGGGTCATCGCCGCCGTGGGGCTCATCTGGGCCGTCGCCTGGATCGCCGCCGGGTACGCGGGCCTCGGGCACGGCAGCCAGGCCATGGCCACCGCCGCGTTCATCTCCACGTACGCGCTGTTCGGGCTCGGTGAGGCGATGCTGTCACCGACCTTGGCGCCCCTGGTCGCCGATCTCGCGCCCGCCGGGATGGTCGGCTCGTACAACTCGGCGTTCGCGCTGGTGAAGCAGCTCGCGCTGGCGGTCGGTCCGGCCGTCGGCGGGCCGATGGGGGCCGCGCTGCACGGGCCGTACATCGTGACGTTCCTGCTGTTCTCGCTGGGCATCACGTTCCTGGCGCTGCGGCTCGGCAAGCGGCTCACCCCCGTGCAGAACCAGCCGTCGCTGGCCGCGAGCCGGGTCGTCATGCAGAGCGCGCCGGCTCACGCCCCCGCGGAGGCGTGAGCCCGGGCACGCGTGCGTGAGCGGGGCGACCCCCGCTCACCCGGTCCCGGTAGGCAGTACGAACTCGCACCAGACCGCCTTGCCGCCGCCCGGAGTACGCCGCGAGCCCCAGTTCGAGGCGATGGCGGCGACGATGGCGATGCCCCGGCCCGTCTCGTCGCCCGGTTCCGCGCGGCGGCGGCGCGGGAGGTGGTCGTCGCCGTCGGTCACCTCGATGATCAGGCGGCGGTCCGTGCGGCGCAGGCGCAGGCGCATGGGCGGGGAGCCGTGCTGGAGGGAGTTGGCGACGAGCTCACTCGCCGCCAGGACCCCGAGGTCGTGCAGGTCGGGGGTGAAACGCCAGCTCGTCAGGACGCCCGAGGCGAAGGCGCGGGCGCGGGGCGCCGCCTCGACGCCGCCGAGCAGCTCCAGGGCCGCGTTGCGGAAACGCTCGCCGTCGGCGCCCTTGCGCGCCGGATGCTGGAGGACGAGCACCGCCACGTCGTCGTCGTGGTCGGCGGTGACTCCGGCGGCCCGGATCAGGCGGTCGCAGATCACCTGGGGGGTGCCGGTGGCGCCGGACAGGGCGCGTTCGAGCGCGGCCACGCCCTCGTCGATGTCCTCGTCCCTGCGCTCCACCAGCCCGTCGGTGTACAGGACAGCCGTCGAACCGGGGCCGAGCGGTACGGAACCCGACGTGTGCAGCCAGCCGCCCGTGCCGAGCGGCGGGCCCGTGGGCTCCTCGGCGCGGTGGATCGTGCCGTTCTCGTCGCGCACCAGGATCGGGAGGTGCCCGGCGGACGCGTAGAGGAGGCGGCCCTCGTTGGGGTCGTGGACGGCGTAGACGCAGGTGGCGATCTGCTGCGGGTCGATCTCGATGGCGAGCCCGTCGAGCAGTTGCAGTACTTCGTGCGGAGGCAGGTCCAGGCGGGCGTAGGCGCGTACGGCCGTGCGGAGCTGGCCCATCACGGCGGCGGCGCGCACGCCCCGGCCCATCACGTCGCCGATGACCAGGGCCGTGCGGCCGCCGCCGAGGGTGATGACGTCGTACCAGTCGCCGCCGACCGCGGTTTCGGTGCCGCCGGGCTGGTACGTGGCCGCGATGCGCAGGTCATCGGGCTCCTCCAACTCCTGCGGCAGCAGCGATCTTTGCAGCGTGACCGCTGTCTCGCGCTGCTCGCGCTCGCTCGTGCGCAGCCGCTCCGCCGCCTCCGCGTGGTCCGTGACGTCGGCCGCGAAGACCAGCACACCGGGGCCCTCGGCCGTCTCCAGCGGGGTGCAGGTCACCGTGTACGAGCGGCCGCCCGCGGCCTTGCGGGACTTGACCGTACGGGGCTTCGCGCTGCGCAGCACCTGGTCGAGGAGGGGGAGCAGGCTCAGCTCGTCGAGCTCGGGCAGGGCGTGGCGGGCGGGCTCGCCGACGGGCCGGTCGCCGAAGGCCGCGGCGTACGCGTCGTTGACGTACGCGACACGATGCTCGGGCCCGTGCACCAGGGCGACCAGGGCGGGGATGCGGTCGAGGACGTCGCGCAGGGGCAGCTCGTCCACGCCGCCGCCCGGGCCGGCCGGCTCCGGTTCGGGCAGGTGCTCGGCGCGGGCCGCGGGCACGGCGCTCTCGCCTCGCGGGGACGGGCCGTGATCGGCTCGCGCTGCGGCGCGGCGCTGCGTTCCGGGGAGCCGGGCGCTCCAGCGCGTGAAGTTCACTGTGGGACAAGCC
Organism: Streptomyces sp. NPDC030991; assembly: GCF_055571235.1. NCBI lineage: Bacteria > Bacillati > Actinomycetota > Actinomycetes > Kitasatosporales > Streptomycetaceae > Streptomyces > Streptomyces sp. NPDC030991. The sequence goes on along the minus strand of NZ_JBVIFR010000004.1, from coordinate 560,546 downwards.
TCGTGGGGTCGAGGGCGGGCGAGGGGGCCCGCCCGGTGTCGTGGACCAGTCTGGCCGACCGTACTGACAAACGTCAGACGCCGGTCCGGGGGCGGGAGTTCCGCGCTCCGGTCGGGTCGGACGGCGGTCGTGACGGCGGTGAGGACAGCGGCCGGGACGTCGGGCGTCGGTCGTCAGGTCGTCCGTGCGCCACCGGGGTGCCGACAGGGCGGTGTCGGCGAGGTGGTCAGGGCGACCCCTTCGGGTGGCCGGACGGCGGTGCGGAAGGGTCCTCAGGAGGGACGGTCCCGGCCGCCAGTTCGAACTCGGCCCGCGGTCGTTCCAGCGAGCCCAGGGAGACGATCTCCCGTTTGAACAGGCCGGAGAGGGTCCATTCGGTCAGGACGCGGGCCTTCCGGTTGACGGTGGGCACCCTGCTGAGGTGGTAGACGCGGTGCATGAACCAGGCAGGGTAGCCCTTCAGCTTGCGTCCGTAGACGTGCGCGACACCTTTGTGCAGCCCCAGAGAGGCCACGGAGCCCACGTACGCGTGCTCGTAGTCGGTGAGGTCCTGGCCGCGCAGGGACGCCGCGATGTTGTCGGCGAGGGTCCTGGCCTGGCGCACCGCGTGCTGGGCGTTCGGGGCGCACGTCGCGTCGGGCGCGTCGGCCGTGACATCGGGGACGGCGGCCGCGTCGCCCGCGCCCCACGCGTGTGGGGCGCCGTCCACGGCGAGGGCGGCGGTGCACTTGAGGCGGCCGCGGTCGGTCAGCGGCAGGTCGGTGGCGGCGAGCAGCGGACTCGGTTTGACGCCGGCCGTCCACACGACCGTACGGGTGGGGAAGCGGGAGCCGTCGCTGAGCACAGCGGTGCGGTTCTCGCAGGATTCGAGGCGTGTCCCCAGGCGTACGTCGATGTTGCGGCCGCGCAGTTCACGGATCGTGTACTGGCCCATCTCCGGGCCGACTTCCGGCAGAATCCGGTCGGCTGCCTCCACGAGGATCCACTTCAGGTCCTCGGGCTTGATGTTGTGGTAGTACTTCGCCGCGTACCGGGCCATGTCCTCCAGCTCGCCGAGCGCCTCGACGCCGGCGTAGCCACCCCCCACGAAGACGAAGGTGAGCGCCGCGTCGCGGATCGCCATGTCGCGCGTGGACGAGGCGATGTCCAGCTGCTCGATGACGTGGTTGCGCAGGCCCACGGCCTCCTCGACCGTCTTGAACCCGATGCCGAACTCGGCGAGGCCGGGGACCGGGAGCGTACGGGAGACGGATCCTGGCGCCAGGACCAGTTCGTCGTAGGTGAGCGAGGCGGCGCCCGCGCCCTCGTCCTTGCTGGCGAGCGTGGTGTACGAGGCCGTGCGCGCGGCGTGGTCGACGGAGACGACCTCGCCGACGATCACGTGGCAGTGCTCCAGGACGCTGCGCAGCGATACGACGACATGGCGCGGGGAGATGGAACCCGCGGCGGCCTCGGGCAGGAACGGCTGGTACGTCATGTACGGGTCGGGGGTGACGACGACGATCTCCACGGCGCCGCTTCTGAGCTCCGGTCCGAGCTTCTTCTGGAGGCGCAGGGCGGTGTACATCCCGACGTAGCCGCCGCCGACAACGAGAATGCGCGCAGGTTCCCTCACCCTCCCATGACGCATCGGCCCCACGCGTTTGTCCACAGTCCCGGCAATTTGTGTGACGTAGCGGAGGCACGCGTACCGGTCGGCCGTGTCACCGGGGCGCGGGGCAGGTGTGCAGGTCAGCGCGGGGGGCGGGGTGAGGGGGCAGGGGGGCAATCGGGGTGGAATCGCCGCGTACTCCGTTCGGGGGGCGCTCCGTGCGGAACCTGCCCCTTCTGAATTGACCCCCGCTCAACTATGTTCGTGAACTGTCGGGGTGTCGGGGGGATGCGCTGTCGGGTCGCAGGACGGCCCGGAAATCGCTGTCTGTTCCTCACGCTCCGGCTGACAATGACGGGGAGTGTCTCCGGGGGGGAGACGTCATTACCGGGGGAACACATATGCACATTCAGGAAAGTCATTGGACCTCAGCGTCTGCCGTCGCGCCCACGGGTGTCTCGGCCGGGGCCAACGGGCGTGGCCTGGGCGACAGTTCACGCTCCACGCCGCTGCGGGTGGACGCCCAGCGCAATCTGGAGCACGTGCTGCGCGCGGCCCGGGAGGTCTTCGGCGAGCTGGGGTACGGGGCGCCCATGGAGGACGTGGCGCGCCGCGCCCGTGTCGGTGTGGGCACGGTGTACCGGCGCTTCCCCAGCAAGGACGTACTGGTGCGACGGATAGCCGAGGAGGAAACGTCCCGGCTGACCGATCAGGCGCGCACGGCGCTCGGTCAGGAGGACGAACCGTGGTCGGCGCTCTCGCGCTTCCTGCGGACCTCGGTCGCCTCGGGCGCGGGCCGGCTGCTTCCGCCGCAGGTACTGCGGGTGGGCGTCGCCGACGAGCGCTCCGACTTCCGGGACGAGACGCGCGTACCGGAACAGCGCAGCGGGGCGCCCGAGCTGCGGCTCGTGGAGCAGCGGACCGCCGCGCCCGACGGCGGCGTGACGGCGGACGACGCGGGGGCGGCGACGCTGCTCGAGGTCGTGGGCCGGCTCGTCGACCGGGCGCGCGAGGCCGGTGAGCTGCGCACCGATGTGACCGTGTCGGACGTGCTGCTGGTCATCGCGACGGCGGCGCCCTCGCTGCCCGACGCGGCGCAGCAGGCGGCAGCGTCGGCCCGGCTGCTCGACATCCTTCTGGAGGGGCTGCGCTCGCGGGCCTGAGCCCTGGCGAGCGGTCGATCAGCGCGTAGCGAGCGGTACCGGGGCCGCGGGCGGCCGGAGCGGCTGTCCGCGGCCAACCGCTTTCCGGCGTGCGGTCGTTGAGATTCCCCGTATGAGTGAACGGTAGTCCTCAGGTGCGGGCGATCTCCACGGATGAGTGGTTGCTGTGCACGGACCGGTTCCGTGGGACCCCTGTGTGACACGCTTCGGCGGTGGTCGGGTCAGAGTGTGCGGTCGGGGGCTTTCCGCGATGAGCGTTGACGGGCGGGGCGAGCAGCGGCCCGACGGTGGGGGGACGGGCGCCGAGCGCCCCTCTTCCCAGCCGCCGCAGGTGCCGAGCCAGGGCGGGCCGGGCAGAAAGCCCGACGAGTCCCGGGGCGCGGCGCCGGACACCGACGCGGCTGTCCCCGCCCAGCGCGAGGGCGGCCCGGCGCCGTCCGACGCCGGCCTCATCGAGCGGATGCGGGCGGGCGACGACAGCGCGTACGAGGAGCTGTACCGGCGGCACGCCGGGGCCGTCCGGCGCTACGCCCGCACCTGCTGCCGCGACGCGCACACCGCGGACGACCTGACCGCCGAGGTCTTCGCCCGCATGCTGGGCGCCGTCCGCGGCGGCAAGGGGCCCGAGCACGCGGTGCGCGCCTACCTCCTGACCACGGTGCGCCGCGTCGCCGCGAACTGGACACAGACGGCCAAGCGGGAACACCTGGTCGATGACTTCGCCGTCTTCGCCGTGCAGGCCGCCCGTGCGAACGAGGTCTCCGACGACGACACGCTCGAACTCGGCGCCGACGTCCGCGCCATGCACGAGGCCGAGCAGTCCATGGCCATGCGGGCCTTCCGCTCGCTGCCCGAGCGTTGGCAGGCCGTGCTCTGGCACACCGAGGTCGAGGACGAGTCGCCCAGCGACGTCGCCATGCTCTTCGGCCTCGACGCCAACGGCACGCGCGTGCTCGCCAAGCGGGCGCGCGAGGGCTTGAAGGAGGCCTACCTCCAGGCGCACGTCTCCACGGCGCTCACCGAGTCCGAGGAGTGCTCCCGCTACGCGGACCGGCTCGGCGCCTACGCGCGCGGCAGCCTGCGGACGCGTGCCGAGCGCGGCCTGCGCAAGCACATGGAGGAGTGCTCCAGGTGCCGGCTGGCCGCGGGCCAGATCAAGGAAGTCGCCGGCGGTATCCCGGCCGTCGTGCCGATCGCCGTCATCGGTTGGTTCGGCGCCGCCGGATACGCGAAGGCGATCGCCCTCATCGGCGGCGGCACCGCGAGCGCGGCGAGCGCCGGAGCCGGTGCCGCCGCGGCGACGGGTGGCGGGGGGGGGGGGGGGGGGGGGGGGGGGGGGGGAAGGGGGGGGAGGGGGTGGGGGGTCTCCAAAGTCTGGAGC
>NZ_JBVIFR010000004.1:499453-556401 GCF_055571235.1 Streptomyces sp. NPDC030991 | reverse complement strand
GTCCCCTTAGTTGAGGAAGAAGCAGGGGAGGGGGGAGGAGAGGGATAGGTGGATCAGTGGGGGAGGGGTGGTGCCCCCTCCGGGGGCGGCGCGGCCGGAGGCCCCGCGTCCGAAGGGCTCGGGGCGCCCGCCAAGGCCGGTATCGCGGCCGGTGTCGTGGCGGCCGGGATCGCCGTCGCGGTGGCCATCGCACTGTCCGGCGATTCGAAGCCGAAGCCCGAGGCGAAGGCGGCCAAGCCGCCGGTGTCGCAGCCGGTCCCGCCGTCGAAGCCGTCACCCGAGCCGCCGGAGCCCGCGCCCGAACCCCCGGCCCCGAAGCCGGAACCGTCCCCTCCCGAGCCGAAGCCCTCGGCCTCTCCGGAGCCGAAGCCCACCCCCACGCCGGAGCCGCCCCCGGAGCGGACCCCCGCGCCCACTCCGCCCGAGCCGAAGCCGGTCCCTCCCAAGCCGAAGCCGACGCCGAAGCCGACGCCGCCGAAACCCACTCCCCCGCCGGCCCCGGCCGTCTACCGGTGGAACGAGCTGAAGTACGGCCTCCTCGGCGACGGCACCGAGCCCGAGATGCGGCTCGGCGAGAGCAGCTGGGTGTGGCAGCGGTACGGCATGTCGATCGGCGGCAAGCAGTACGCGAACGGGGTGTCCGTGCACGCCGGGTCCTCCGTCACCATCGACCTCAACCGCACGTGCACCGCCTACGACGCGTTCGCCGGTGTCGACGACATGACGCTGGGGCTGGGAGCGGTCCGGTTCTCCGTCTACGTCGACGGCGCCCGCGCCTGGAGCTCATCGGTCGTCCGGGGCCACGACCCGGCCGTGCCGGTGCACGTCGATCTGACCGGGCACAGGACGATCCGGCTCGTGGCCGAACCGCACACCTCGTTCGGCGCGGTGGGCCTCGCGGACTGGGCCGAGTCCCGGTTCACCTGTAGCTGAGAGACAGGCTCTTGGAGGACAGCGACCGCGGAGCGCGGGGCGATCCGGCGGCGGCCGCCGTCACGACGCCGCCGCGCCCCTCATCAGCACCGTCAGGATCTCGTCCTGGGTGAAGGCCGCTCCCGCCGCGCTCTGCGCCTCGTACTTCGCCTCGCCCAGCTCCGCCCGCGCGCGGGTCTCCAGAGCCGCACGCTCCGCCCGCTCCGGCATCGGGCGGTCCCGGCCGCCCCGCAGCGCGTCGGACGCCGCGAACAGTTGCGCCGCACCCACCACATCGCCGCTCCGGGCCAGCAGTTCGGCGCCGACATCGATCAGGCCCGCGGTCACCGTCTCGGCGCAGCGCTCCGCCGTCGCGTCGCGCAGTACGCCGACGAGGAGCGCGAGCCCGGCCGCGGGGCCCGCCTCGGCAGCCCGGACGCGCGCATCGGCCATGCCCAGCGCCGCGAGGAACTGTGGCGGTGGCGTGGCATTGTCCGCCGCCGAGCGGGCCAGGTCGCACAACTCGCGCGCTCGCACCAACTCGCCGCCCGCCAGTGCGAGTTGCGCCCTCAGCAGGGTGACGAACGCCGTCGTGTCCAGGGTGCCGTGCGTCTCCGCCGCCTCGCTCGCCACGTCGAGGGCCTTCTCCGCGGCGGCCCGGTCACCTTCGAGGTAGGCGATCTCGGCCAGCCGGGCCATCAAGAACGGCGTCTCCGCGTACGCCCCCACCTCGTAGGCGAGGCGCAGCGCCTCCTCGTACTCGCCCTTCGCCTCCGCCAGCCGCCCGCGCCCTATGGCGGCCTCGCCCGCGGCGCTGCTCACCTGGGCGCGCATCCAGCGGTCGCCCACCCGGCGGCTGATCTCCCGCAGCTCCAGGAGGTCTTCGTCCACGCCCTCCATGTGCCCCGGCATGTCGACGGCCACGTGCGTACGGAACATGAGCGTGACGCCGACCTCCCAGTCACCGCCGTACCGGCGGCAGTTGGCGACCGCCGCGTCCAGGGCGGGCCGCACATCGCTCCAGTGGGCACTCTGGACGAGGAACAACGAGAACGGCCAGATGATCCCCGGGAAGCGGGCGCCCTCCGGGCTGGGCGGCTCGAAGGCGGCCCGCACCCGCTCCACGTACGCCCGGTCCTCGTCACTGGCGACGGCGTCCTGCGGCCGCGTCTCGGCGATCAGGAAGAGGGACAGCAGCCGCAGCTTCATCCGCGGCCAGTACAACGGGTCCGCCGGATCGTCCGGGACCGTGCGGTCCGGCATGAGCCGCTCGATGGACTCGATCCAGGCCATGCCCTCCGGCCGGTGGTTGCGCAGCCACCAGAACCAGCCCATGTCCAGCGCCAGGGCGATCGCGCTCTCCTCGTCGGCCAGATCCGGATCGCCCGTCGCACGCGCCAGCGCCGCCCGGATGTTGTCGAGCTCCGTCTCCAGCTTCTCGATCCACGGAAGCTGCTCGGCCGAGCGCACCTTCGGCGCGGCCCGCGCGGCCAGCGCCCGTACGTACGCGATGTGGCGGCGCCGGGCCTCCAGGCGCGACCCCGGGGTCTCCTCGGCGCGCTCCGTGGCGTACTCGTGGATGGTCTCCAGCATCCGGTAGCGCATGCCGGTGTCCGCAAAGACGTGCGCGCCCCGCTGCACCGACGCCACCAGAAGCGACTTGTCCACGAGCGAGCCGACCGTGTCCGCGACCGCCGTCGCATCGCCGCCGCACACCGCCTCCGCCGCCTCCAGGTCCCAGCCGCCGGCGAAGACCGACAGCTCCCGCAGCGCCGCGCGCTCCCGGTCGTCGAGCAGCTCCCAGGACCAGTCGACGACCGCGCGCAACGTCTGCTGACGCGGCAGGACCGTACGGCTCCCGCTCGTCAGAAGGCGGAAACGGTCGTCGAGGCGGTCCGCGATCTGGCGGGGCGTCAGCAGCCTCAGCCTCGCCGCGGCCAGTTCGATGGCGAGCGGCAGCCCGTCCAGACGGCGGCAGATCTCCGCCACGGCCTCCGGGTCGCCGGCCGGGTCGAACCCGGGGCTCACGGCCTGCGCCCGCTCCGTGAACAGGCGGTGCGCCGGATCCGGGGGCAGCGGCTCGACCGGGCGCACCGACTCCCCCGGTACGCCGAGGGGTTCACGGCTGGTGGCGAGGATCGTCAGGCCCGGGCAGTGCGTGAGGAGCGTCTCCGCGAGCTGGGCCGCCGCGTCGATGACATGCTCACAGTTGTCAAGGATCAGGAGCAGCGTGCGGTTCGCACAGTGCTCCATGAGGAGCGCCGTCGGGTCGTCGTGCGGGCCCTGCGACAACTCGTTCGTCAGCAGCACCGTCTCGCGGAGGTCCAACGCGCTGACAACCGCGCCCGGGACCGCCTGCGGGTCCTCCAGCGGCGCCAGCTCGACCATCCAGGCCTGCGGGACCGGGGCGGCGGCCTCCTCTGCCAAGCGGGTCTTGCCGGAGCCGCCCGGGCCCGTGAGCGTGACCAGGCGTGCTCCTCGCAGATCTGAACGGATGGCGGCGAGTTCGGGTTCCCGGCCCACGAAGGAGTTCAGGCGGGGGCGGAGGTTGCCCGTGCGGGTCGGGGGGCGGGGGTCGGGGGAGTGGGGGGCCCGGGGGGTTTGGGGGGTTCGGGGGGTTCGGGAGGGCTGTGTCTGTGGGGGCCGGGGGGCGTGGGGCTCCGTCGGTTCAGACGGGTCCGCCAGCAACTCCGCGTGGAGTCCCGTCAGTTCCGGGCCCGGGTCCGCCCCCAAGTCCTCCGCCAGCGTGCGGCGGGCCTCCTCGTACGCCGCCAGCGCGTCCGCGCCCCTGCCCGCCGCCCGCAACGCCCGGATCAGTAGCGCCCTCAGCGGCTCGTCGTACCGGTGCGTCGTGGTCAGCTCTCTCAGCTCCGGTACGAGTTCGGAGGCGCGGCCCAGCCTCAGGTCCGCGGCCACCCTCGCGCGGGTCGCTTCCAGGCGCAGGGCCTCCGGGCGGGTCGCCGCCGCATGGTCCGGCAGGTCGGACAGCGCGGGGCCGCGCCACAGGGCCAGGGCCTCGCGCAGGATGCGGGCCGCTGTCGCCGGGTCGTTCGCGGCCAGCGCCGCGGTGCCCTCGCGGACCAGGCCCTCGAAGACGTACAGGTCGATGTCGGCGCGGGTCGCCGCGAGTCGGTAGCCGCCGCCGGTCTCCGAAGTGATCGCTCCCTTGCCGAGTGCTCGGCGCAGGCGGCCCACCAGGGCCTGGAGCGCGGCCGTTGGCTCGGCGGGCGGGTCGTCCGCCCAGACGTCGGCGATCAGGGCGTCGGTGGGGGCCGTGTGCGGGGTGTGCAGGGCCAGGGACGTGAGGAGGGCGCGGAGGCGCGGGCCACCCACGGGTATGGCGTTGCCCTTGTCGTCGTGGGCCTGTGTCGCGCCCAGAAGTGTGTACTGCACGTGGGCATTGTCGCCGGTTCGGCGGGCGGGGGCTGGGGCTTTCCGGGCCGGGGCGGGTGGGGCTCTCGGTCCGGGGCTCGCCTCTCCTCCTTGTGGTGGCGGGGCGGCGACGGGGTGCCTCCTCGGCCGGATCCGTTGCCGCGCCTGCTGTACGCCATAGGCGGGTCATCCTGTGCTGGGTTCCCGCGGAGTCCTGCGGGGGCACCCCGACGCCGCCCCTCCCGTCCGATCGCGGGTGCACGTTCGTGGGTGGCTTCGGTCCGGGCTCGCCTTGCCCCCCGTCTCCGTAGCGGGGCCGCGTCGGGGGGCCTCCTCGGCCGGATCCGTTGCCGCGCCACCCGTACGCCATCGGCGGGGCGTCCTGCGCTGGGTTCCTGCGGGGGCACCCCGACGCCGCCCCTCCCGTCCGATCGCGGGTGCGCGTCGTGGGTGGTTCCGGTCCGGGGCGCCCTCCGCATGTGGGGTCCTGGTGCGCTAGCGGCGCGGGCCCGCTCCTAGGGCTCGGTCTGGGATCACGCTGCCTGTCGGGACCGCCTTTGCGCGGGCCGGGGTGCCTGTCCAGCAGGTGCCTCGGCGGGACAGCAGGCGGCGCAGCCACAGTTCCAGGGCGACCAGGTCGGCCAGGCCGTCCAACGGGAGGGGGTCGCCGTCGGCCGCCGCGCGCAGCGCCTTGCGGACCACGCGTGCCTCGATCAGGCCCGTCTGCGCCAGCAGCGGCGTATCGAACAAGGCGATCAAATGGTCCACCGCCACCCGCAGGCCGGTGCGGGCCGCCGCCGCCGAGGAGGCGTGCGAAGGTGCCCCCCAACCCGGTGGCAGGTCGGCCACGCCCGCGCCCTCCAGGACCGAGCGCAGGATCGTCGCGCGGGCGCCCGGCTGGACGCGGAGTGCCTCGGGCAGCGCGCGGCAGGCGCGGACCACCTGGTTGTCGAGGAACGGGGCGTGCAGCCGCTGGAAGCGGATCTCCGCGGCCTGTTCGAGGATGCGCAGGTCCGCCGCCTGGCGGGCCAGCGCTGCGCGGGCCCTGAACTCGCCGGGGCGCTGGCCGGGGCCCGGGCCCGGGCGCGTCGTCCCCTCGTGCAGGCGAACCGATACTTCAGCGAGGGCCTCGCCGGTCAGCCAGCGCGCGGCAGGTCCCGGTCGCGCCCAGGTCAGCGCTGCCAGGGACGCTCCGACAGGGCCGCCCGGCTCGTCGAAGTTGCGTCGCAGAAGCCGGTCCGAGAGGTTCTCGAGGCCCGCCTTGTAGGGCGTACGGGCCAGCTTGCGGGCCGCGCCGTACACGCGCGCGGGCACCGTGAAGGAACCACCACCGTCCGCCTTCGTCAGCGCCGCCACCGGCCGCACCATGTGGCGGCGGCGACGGTCCATCAGGAGGTCGGTCAGGCGGGCCGGATGCGCGTCCAGGACCTCGCGGGCCCCGTAACCGGTGAAGTGGTCGGCGCTCCCGGAGACGAGGCGTGCCCGGTGCCGGGCCGCCGTGACGAGGGTGGCGCTCGGCTCGTCCGTGAGCGGACCGTCCAGGTCCGCGTAGGGCAACGCCTCCTCGCCCGCGGCCACGACCACGTGGTGCAGCCGGGGGTTGGCCGCGATCGCTCCCGCCCGTTCGAGCTCCGACTCGTGGCTGGTCGTGGTGGTCGACATGTCGTTGAAGGTGACCGCCAGGAGGCGCTCGCCGGCCCCCGTGCCGTGGCCCAGGACCGTGCCGGGCAGCCCGGGCAGGCCCGCCGCGAGGAGAGCCAGGGTGCCGGAGGCGGGGCCGCCGGAGAGGTCCGCGCCGATGCCGGGCACGGGCATCCCGCGGGCGGCACGCCGCTCGGCGGGGCCCATACCGGGCACCGGGCCGGGGTCCAGGTCGGTGCCGGGCACGTGCCGGGGCGCGGCGAGCCGGGCGCGTACGGCGTCCACGAGGGCGTCCCGTACTCCGTCCACCGCGCGGTCGGCGTCGATGGGGCCCGCGCCCACCGCCAGGGACGCCACGGCCTCGTAACCGGCGATCTCCCTGGTGCCGGCCCGCAGGATCAGCGCGTGTCCGGGCGGGATGCGGCGCACGCCCTGGTACGGCGTCGAGTCGTGCAGCGCCTCCGGGACGTCGGGGGTGGCGAGCAGCGCGGCGAGGTGGCCCACGTCCAGGTTGGCCTCGATGAGGTCGGCGAGGGGCAGGGCTGCGGTGGCGTACGCCGTGCCGCCCGCCCACGGGGTGTGGAAGACCGGGCGGGCGCCCGCCACATCGCCGATCACCATGACGCGCCGGCCGACCTGGACGACGGCGGTGTAGCTGCCCGGCCAGTTGGTGAGGTGGCGCAGGGCGCCGCCGCGCGCGGCGAAGAGGCCCACCCGCAGTTGTTCGTCGGAGGCGCCGCACACGCCGAGGACGGCGATCCTCGTGTGGTCGTCGACCTTGACGATCCGCACCTCGTCGGGGCGCCAGTCGCCGACCGCCCAGAGCGGATCGGGGTCACCCCACAGGAGTTGGGAGCCGACCGGGTGGACCGTTTCGCCCTCCGCCCCCATGGCTCCCGCGGACTCGAAGACACCGGGCCCAGCGGTGGTACTGCTCCATCCCACCAACCACCGCATCGCTGCCTCCACAACCTGTGGACAACCAAGTGTCCCCATGCTGCCACGAAGGAGGCGCCCGGGAGGGGGCAAGTAGGGAGCGAGACATAGCGTGCACTCCCCTTAATGCGCCCCTTTCGAGCCGTGGTTGAACCGTGGCACCACCACGGCGAGGCAGGACGGCAGGGACGGGATTCAGCCAAATCGGCTGCCGGTGGCCGGAGCCGGACACCCCGCTTCGGCCACTCCGCGCAACGCACAGTCCGGGAGGCGCCTTGCGCCTCCCGGACCGGTCCGCCGCCCGCGGGGATGTAGGCGGCGGTGTCCCCCAGCCCACTGGATCCAGTACAGCGGGCCGACCCACGCAGGTTCCATGCAAGCGCGCACCCCATGCGCGGGTAAGAGCGCACGCACGGGCGCACGGCACCACAACCGGAGCACACGGTCACGGGGCGTGGCCTGCGCCGTATTTCGCAACGGACAACAATCTCGCCATCCGGAACCTTGCCCTTAACGCTTGGGATCCGGCGAACTACGCTGGGTGTACGAATGCCGCGCGGTTATGCCAGGCCGAGAGGTTTGCGAGATGCCGGCGCGGCAGCCGTCTGTGTCGAGGGGTGGCGCATGTCCAGGGAGCTACGCGGACCGAACGAGAAGCTCGGCGCCGTTCTCGCCCTCGCGGGAATCAGCAACGCGGGGCTTGCGCGGCGCGTCAACGACCTTGGCGCACAGCGTGGGCTGACCCTTCGCTACGACAAGACCTCGGTGGCGCGCTGGGTGTCGAAGGGGATGGTGCCGCAGGGCGCCGCCCCGCACCTCATCGCGGCCGCCGTCGGGCAGAAGCTCGGACGGCCCGTGCCGCTGCACGAGATCGGCCTGGCCGACGCGGACCCCGCGCCGGAGGTGGGCCTCGCCTTCCCCCGCGACGTACGGGCGGCGGTGAAGTCGGCCACGGAGCTGTACCGGCTCGACCTCGCCGGGCGCCGGGCGGGCAGCGGTGGCATCTGGCAGTCCCTGGCCGGTTCGTTCGCGGTGAGCGCGTACGCGACGCCCGCCTCGCGGTGGCTGATAACCCCGGCCGACTCCTCGGTCGCCCGCGAGGTGCACCTCACGGAGGAGGGCGCACCCCAGAAGGTGGGCCACAGCGATGTGCTGAAACTGCGGGAGGCCGCCCAGGACGCGAGGCGCTGGGACTCTAAGTACGGGGGCGGCGACTGGCGTTCCTCCATGGTCCCCGAGTGCCTGCGGGTCGAGGCGGCTCCGCTGCTCCTCGGCTCGTACTCGGACGACGTGGGGCGCTCCTTGTTCGGCGCCTCCGCCGAACTGACGCGGCTGGCGGGCTGGATGGCGTTCGACACCGGACAGCAGGAGGCGGCGCAGCGGTACTACATCCAGGCGCTGCGGCTCGCGCGCGCCGCCGCCGACGTGCCCCTGGGCGGTTACGTACTCGCCACCATGTCGCTCCAGGCCACGTACCGCGGCTTCGGGGACGAGGGCGTCGACCTCGCGCAGGCCGCGCTGGAACGCAACCGCGGGCTCGCGACCGCGCGCACCATGAGCTTCTTCCGGCTCGTCGAGGCGCGCGCACACGCGCGTGCCGGTGACGCGCCGGCGGCGGGGGCCGCGCTGCGGGCCGCCGAGGGCTGGCTGGAGCGGTCCCGGGACGGCGACAGCGACCCCTCCTGGCTCGGCTTCTACTCCTACGACCGGTTCGCCGCGGATGCCGCCGAGTGCTACCGGGACCTGAAGGCGCCGCGACAGGTGCGCCGGTTCACGGAGCAGGCGTTGTCCCGGCCCACCGAGGAGTTCGTACGCTCGCACGGTCTGCGCCTCGTCGTGTCGGCGGTGGCCGAGCTGGAGTCGGGGAACCTGGACGCCGCGTGCGAGCAGGGGACGCGCGCCCTTGAGGTGGCGGGGCGCATCTCGTCCGCCCGGACCACGGAGTACGTGAAGGATCTGCTGCACCGCCTGGAGCCGTACGGCGACGAACCGCGGGTGGTCGAGCTGCGGGAGCGCGCCCGTCCCCTGCTGATGGCCCCGGCATAGCGGTGCCAGGTGCCCCCTGTCCCGTACGGATTGTCAGTGGCGTCGGGCAAGATGCAGGAGATGGAGGTGAGGCCCGGTGAGCACGGCTGCGTATGACGGGGATGTGCTGGTGGTCGGCGGTGGGATCGTCGGGCTCGCCACCGCCTACGCCCTCTCGCGCTCCGCACCGGGCACGCGCGTCGTCGTCCTGGAGAAGGAGGCGGGCCCGGCCCGGCACCAGACGGGGCGCAACAGCGGAGTGATCCACAGCGGGATCTACTACCGCCCGGACTCGCTGAAGGCGCGGTTCGCGGTGCGTGGGGCCGCCGAGATGGTCAAGTTCTGCGCGGAGTACGGGGTCGCGCACGCCGTCACAGGGAAGCTGATCGTCGCGACCGAGCGGGACGAGCTGCCGCGGCTGCACGCGCTCGCCCAGCGCGGCCGGGAGAACGGGATCGCGGTGCGTGAGCTCGGCCCCGCGCAGATCCAGGAGCACGAGCCCGAGGTGCGGGGCCTGGCCGCCATCCACGTCGCGAGCACCGGCATCGCCGACTACCGCGCGGTCGCGAGCCGTCTCGCCGAGGCGTCCGGGGCCGACATCCGGTACGGGGCGGACATCGTGCGGATCGACCGGCGGCCCGCGCTCGGTGTCGCCGTGCGGACCGCCGCCGGGGACGTCGTGCGCGGGAAGGTCCTGGTCAACTGTGCGGGGCTGCAATGCGACCAGGTAGCCCGGCTCGCCGGGGACGACCCGCAGATGCGCATCGTGCCGTTCCGCGGCGAGTACTTCGACCTGGCCAGACCCGAGATGGTGCGCGGCCTGGTGTACCCGGTGCCGGACCCGGCGTTCCCGTTCCTCGGGGTGCATCTGACGCGCGGCATCGAAGGCAGCGTCCACGTCGGGCCGAACGCGGTGCCGGCGCTGGCCAGGGAGGGTTACGACTGGAGCGTCGTCCGCCCCCGCGAGCTGGCGGGGACGCTGGCCTGGCCCGGTTCGTGGCGGATAGCGCGGCGCCACTGGCGGTACGGGGCGGGAGAGCTGCGGCGCTCCGCCTCCAAGCGCGCGTTCACCGACGCGGTGCGCCGGCTGATGCCCGCGGTCACGCCGGACGACCTGGTGGCGGCGCCCGCCGGGGTGCGGGCGCAGGCGGTGCTGCGGGACGGCACGCTCGTCGACGACTTCCTGATACGGGAGAGCGCCCGCACGGTCCACGTGCTGAACGCGCCGTCGCCCGCGGCCACGGCCTCCCTGCCCATCGGCCGGGAGGTGGCCCGCCGGGCGCTCGCCGCGCTCGACTCGGCGTAGCCCCTGCCCCCTACCCCCTGCCTCCTGCCCCCTGCCCCCTGCCAGGTCACGGCCTGGGGCGGCACTGCGGTGCGGACCCGTAAAATCGTCCCACTGTGTCTGAGTCCGAATCGCCCAAGCTTCCCGCCCCGCCCGAGCGCCCGAACGAGCCGCGCTTCCCCGACGGGCCCCGGCCCGACCCCGCAGGGTCGCACTTCGAGCGGCGCATCCGCAGCTTCCAGCCGCGGCGCAGCCGGGTCACCACCTCGCAGGCCGACGCGTTGCGGCGGCTGTGGCCCCAGTGGGGCCTGGACATCGACGGGCAGCGCGTCCTCGATCTCGCCGACATGTTCCCCGGTGTCGAGCGGGTCGTCCTGGAGATCGGCTTCGGCATGGGCGAGGCCACGGCGCGGATGGCGGCGGACGATCCGTCGACCGGGATCCTCGCGGTGGACGTCCACACGCCCGGCCAGGGCAACCTGCTGAACCTCGCCGATCGCGGCGGCATGACGAACGTACGGGTCGCCAACGGTGACGCGATCATCCTGCTGCGCGCGATGCTCCCCGAGAACAGCCTCGACGGCCTGCGCGTCTACTTCCCCGACCCCTGGCCGAAGAAGCGGCACCACAAGCGCCGGCTGATCCAGCCGGAGTTCCTCTCCCTGGCGGCCGGACCGCTCAAGCCCGGGGCGCTGGTGCACTGCGCGACGGACTGGGAGGAGTACGCGGAGCAGATGCTCGAGGTGCTCGGCGCCCACCCGGACTACGAGAACACCCGGCCGGAGGGCGGCTATGCACCGCGCCCGGAGTTCCGCCCCCTGACCCGCTTCGAGGGTCAGGGCCTGAACAAGGGGCATATGGTGCACGACCTGCTGTTCCGGCGCCGGTAGCGGGTCCGGCCCCGGAGTCCGGGGTGGAAGGGGCCCGAGGCCCCGTCGCGGCGCACCGTATCCCTCGTTAGGGTCAATGTGTGGCTTCGTACCCCGGCTGCCCGCCCCACCAGGACCACGCCCCCGGCGCCCGGCCGCCCGGCGCGGTCCCGCATCCGCGCTGGTGGGAACGGAAGGGCGTCCGGGTCACGGCGCTGGCCGCGCTGCTCGCCCTGTCCGGTGCCGTCATCGTGGCGCTGGTCCGGGAGCAGACCGGCACAGAGGGCTTCCTGGTCGGGCTCGGCCTGGCCGTGCTGCCCGTGCCGCTGCTGATAGCCGCGTTCCGCTGGCTGGACCGGGTGCGGCCAGGACCCTGGCGGAACCTGCTCTTCTCCTTCGCCTGGGGCGCCTGCGCGGCAGCCCTGATAGCGATCGTCGCGAACAGTTTCGCGACCCGGTGGATCGAGACCGCCACCGCCGACCCGACCGGCGCCGACACCCTCGGCGCCACCGTCATAGCGCCCGTCGTCGAGGAGTCGGCGAAGGCCGCGGCCGTGCTGCTCGTCTTCCTGTTCCGCAGACGGGACTTCACCGGCATCATCGACGGCGTCGTGATCGCCGGGGTCACCGCGACCGGCTTCGCGTTCACCGAGAACATCCTGTACCTCGGCAACGCCTTCGGCACCGACAAACTGGCGGGCACGGGCCCCGGCCTCACCTCGGTGACAGCGGCGACCTTCTTCGTGCGGATCGTGATGTCGCCGTTCGCGCACCCGCTGTTCACGGTGCTCACCGGCATCGGCTTCGGGATCGCGGCGGCCGTCGCGCCCGACCGCGGCCGGGTCCGCCGCCTGCTGCTGCCGCTCGCGGGGCTGCTCGCCGCGATGGGCATGCACGCCTTCTGGAACGGCTCGTCGTCCTTGGGCGAGTACGGGTTCTTCGCGGTCTACGCGGCCTTCATGGTGCCGGTGTTCGCCCTCGTCACCTGGCTCGCCGTGTACGTACGCCGTCGCGAACTGCGCACGGTGCGAGCGGAGCTGTCCGCCTATGTCGTCGCCGGCTGGCTCGCGCCGCCCGAACCGTTCGCCCTCGGCTCGCTCAAGGCCCGCCGCCTGGCCCGGGAGTACGCCGCGCACTACGGCGGCAAGGAGGCGGACACGGCGGTCGCCGAGTACGAGTCGTACGCGACCTCGCTCGCGCTGCTGCGGCACCGCGGCCGCAGGGGCCGGGCCGGCGCCGATTTCGTCGTACGGGAGCGGGAGTTGCTCGACGCGCTGTGGGAGCGCCGCGGCTTCGCGCGCCCCGCGCTGGCGTACGCCTCCCGGATCGCGGCGCCGATGTGGCGGCCACCGGTGTACGCGGGCCCGCCGATGCCGCAGGGACCCGCGTACAACCCGTACCGCTATCCGTAGCCAGGCGCTCAGGCGGAGGCGTCGGTGAGGCGGCCGAGCTCGGCGTCCGTGAGCTTCAGGTCCGCCACCGCGAGCAGCGCCGGCAGCTGTTCGACCGTGCGCGCGGACGCGATCGGCGCCGCCACCGTGGGCTGCGCGGCGAGCCAGGCCAGGGCGACCGTGGCGATCTCGGCGCGGTGCGCCTCGGCGATCTCGTCCAGGGCGGTGAGGACCTTGCGGCCCCGCTCGGTCTCCAGGTGCTTGGCGGCGCCCCCGGCCCGCGCGCTGTCGACCGTGACGCCCGGCCGGTACTTGCCGGTCAGGAAGCCGGAGGCCAGCGCGTAGTAGGGGACGGCGGCGAGGCCCGCACGGGAGGCGATGTCCTGCCGGGGCCCCTCGTACGTGTCGCGCGAGACGAGGTTGTAGTGCGGCTGGAGGGCGACGTACCGGGCGAGGCCCTCGCGGTCGGAGAAGTCGAGGGACTCCTGGAGGCGCTCGGGCGAGATGTTCGACGCGGCGATGGAGCGCACCTTGCCCGCCTTCACCAGTTCGTCGAGGGCGCCGATGATCTCCTCGACCGGGATCGTCTCGTCGTCGTCGAAGTGCGTGTAGTACAGGTCGATGTGGTCGGTGCCCAGGCGCTGGAGGGAGGCGTCGGCGGCGGCCTTGATGTTGGGGCCGCGCAGGCCGGGGAAGTCGGGGTGGCGGGCGACCTTGGTGGCGATGACGACGTCGTCGCGGTTGCCGCGGGCCTTGACCCACTTGCCGATGATCGTCTCCGACTCCCCGCCCTTGTTCCCCTCGATCCAGGCCGAGTACGAGTCGGCCGTGTCGATGAAGTTGCCGCCGCCGGCGGTGTAGGCGTCGAGCACCGCGAAGGAGGCGGCCTCGTCGGCCGTCCACCCGAACACGTTGCCCCCGAGGGAGAGCGGGAAGACCTCCAGGTCGGAGGAGCCGAGCTTGCGCAGAGCGGGAGAAGAAGTCATGCCCTGCTTCAACGCCCCCACGGAACCGGGTATTCCGCGGGGGCGTACCGGGGTCAGGGGGTGAGGCCGTTGCCGCGCAGCCACGCGGCCGGGTCGACTCCTGTGGCGTCGCCTCCGGGGTGGACCTCCAGGTGGAGGTGGGCCCCGGTGACATTGCCGGTGGCGCCCACGCGGCCGATGACGTCGCCGGTGCTGACCTTCTGGCCGACGCTGACGTTCATCGAGGACTGGTGGCAGAACCACAGCTCGGTGCCGTCGTCGAGGGTGAGGATCGTGCGGTAGCCGTACGCGCCCGCCCAGCCGGCCTCGGTGACGGTGCCGCCGTGGATCGCGTAGATCGGCGTACCGGTGGAGGCCGCGAAGTCGAGGCCCGTGTGGTAGCCGGAGGACCAGAGGGAGCCGGGCTGTCCGAAGGTGCCGGTGAGCGTGTACGAGGCGACGGGGAGCTTGAAGCTCTTGGCCAGCTTGGCGAGGCGCTCGGCCTCGGCCTTCTTCTTGGCCTCCTCCTCCGCCTTCTTCTTCTCGGCGGCGGCCTTGGCCTCGGCCTTCTCCTGCTTCTCCGCGGCGTCGGCGGCGGCCTTCCGCGCGGCGGCCTCCTCGGCGACGGCCTGCGCCTTGGCGTCGGCGGCGTCCTGCTGCGTCTCGGCCTGCTGCATGATGCGGGCGCGCAGCGCCTCGCCCGCACCCGACTCCCCGGTGCCCACCATGGTGAGCGGGGCGGCCGAGGCGGCGTCGGCGGCGGAGCCGGAGCCGGAGCCGTTGGACATGAGCGCGCCCACGCCGGGCAGCGACGCGGCCTCGGGCAGCGAGTCCTTGACGGCGGAGAGGTCGGGCATGGAGATGTGGACGGCGGGCTTGCCGCCCTGCGCGGTGGCGATGCCGCCCGCGCCGACGGCGGCGATCACGCCGACGCCGAGGACCGTGGAGCTGCGGGCGAGTCCGCCGCGCTGGCGGGCCACGCGGTGCCGGCCGCGGACGGGACGGACGGACTCCTCGGTGGGGTTCCACTCCTCCCAGCTCTCCCGCTCGACGCCGAGGCCGCCATCGGCGGAGTCGGCGGAGAACCCGGAGAACTCGGGGGCAGGACGGTTCGACGCCACGGGGGCGCTCTCCTTTCCTTCCTCTCGCCTACCGGGTTAGCTGACGGGTTCGGAGCAGGAAGGTCTCCTACGAGCACGGTCCGGCGCCCGAAAAGCGACGGAACGATGCCTGATTCACCCCAAGTTGGTGGTTCCCCGGCTCCCTTGCGGGATTGAGCGTGTGCGCGCGGAGCCATCTCTTGTGACGGCTGGGACGACCGCGCTGCGTTATCGAACGTTAATAGACAGCCGATAGTAATTCCAAGCTGTTCCCACTGATCGTTCACGTCTCTGGCCTGGACTTAACGGGGCACTACCGGGCGGAATCGGGCGAGTTGACCGCCGATTCCGGCACAGGCCAAACCTGTCATTTTCTGACGGTGTGTCAATTGTTATGCGCAGGGATGCCGTTCGATCACCCCTCGTGACGTTGATCAAGAGCGCCGTACGGCGAGCAGCGCCATGTCGTCACTGGCGCCGCCCCCGGTGTGCAGGCGCACCTCTTCGGCCAGCGTCGCGAGGAGCTCCTCGGGCCCGGGGAAGACGCGTCCGGCGAGCCGGGCCGCGGGATCGTAGAAGACGCCCCCCGCGTCCCGCGCCTCGGAGAGCCCGTCGGTGTAGAGCAGCAGCGTCGCCGCGGACGGGAACTCCGTCTCGGTGGCCCGGTCCGGCCAGGAGCCGAGCTCGCCCAGGCCGAGCGGCAGCGCCGCCTCCGCGGGCGTGATCACCTGGACCGTACCGTCGCCGCGCAGCACGACGGGCTCGGGGTGGCCGCGGTTGAGGACGCGCAGGAGGTGGCCGCCGTGCGGGATCTCGGCGAGCACGGCGGTGGTGAACCCCTCGAAGTCGTCGATGCCGCGCCGTCGGCTGCCCTCCCTGGCCAGCGCCCGCTCCAGCCGCTGGGCGACCGCCTCCAGGGTGCCCTCCTGCTCGGCGGCCTCACGGAAGGCGCCGATGACGACGGCCACGGCGGCGACCGCGCCCATGCCCTTGCCGCGTACGTCCCCGACGACGAACCGCACCCCGTGCGGGGTGTCCTGCACGGCGTACAGGTCACCGCCGATGAACGCGTCGGCCTGCGCCGCCTCGTACCGCGCCGCGACGGCGAGTCCCCCGATCCGCCCGGCCGGTTCCGGCAACACCGCGAGCTGGGCCGCCTCCGCGATCTGCCGGGCGGAGGCGAGCTGCTCGTCGCTGCGGCGCTTGATCCGGTTGATGAAGCAGGCCAGGACGCACACCGTGGCGACGGTCGCCATCTCGGTGTAGACGCCGGTGGTGAACGCCCCTTCGTATCTGAGGTGCACGGCGACGATCGCGGCGATCGAGACGGCCCCGGCCGTGACCGTGCCGGCCAGCGAGAAGAACGGGGCGACGACCAGCGGCGCGGCGCTGAACAGGGGGGAGCCGGCGAACTCGGACGGGGTGCAGTACTCGTAGACCGCGCCGCCGGCGATCAGCAGCAGCGGCAGCACGCGGAGGAAGGCACGCGTGCCGACGGCGTCCGCTCCGTGGCTCTGCCGCCCTCCTCGCTGCCCCACCACTTGTCTCCTGCCACGTCCGCGCCCGGATTCCGGCGTCTCACCAAGGGTTCCCGGGGAGGGGGCCGGGGGCGAGCGCTACTGCTCCGTCCGGGTCAGGACCCACCAACAGAACGAGGCCGGAATCTCGAAAGATTCCGGCCTCGGACTTCAGTAGCGGGGACAGGATTTGAACCTGCGACCTCTGGGTTATGAGCCCAGCGAGCTACCGAGCTGCTCCACCCCGCGTCGATGAATGCAACACTACGCCATCAGGGACGATGAAAGCGAATCGCCCGGCCGGGGGCCTCTTCGTCCCGTGTCCGTCGCCTCTTGTGCGCCGTTAGAGAAGACATGACCTCAACTCGACGAGCCATCACCGCTGTCCTGCTCGCAGTCGGAGCCACGGCGATCGTGGCACCCGCCGCGCAGGCCGACACGACCCCGAACGCGGCCGGCAACACCATTTCCCCCACCGCGACGCTGGACGCGGTCTCCACCATGGCCATTCCGGCCGCGCACCGCGACAAGGTGCCCCACACGGCCGAGCAGCTCACCGGCCTCAACCAGCTGAACAAGCTGAACGAGCTGCACCAGGTGACGGACCTCGTGGCGCCGGTCACCAACCTGCTCGGCTAGTCCAGGCACCCGGACACGCGAGAGGGGCAGCTGCGCTCGGCAGCTGCCCCTCAGGTGTTTCAGCCGTTCTGCGTGCCGTTGGCAGAGAGGACCGGGATGTCGTCCAGGATGTGCGACAGCGGCTCGTCCTCCTTGGCCTGCGTGGAGTTCTCCGCGCACTGCTGGTTCTGCGGGGCCGACAGGACCGGGATGTCCTGGACGCCGACGTTGACCAGACCCACGATGTTCTGGACGTTCGCCTTGACCGGCAGGCCCACGCAGAGCTTGTTCAGCGTGCCCTGGACCAGGGTGAGCTGCGGACTCTGGTTCCCGTTGGCGGAGGAGTTGCCGAACGCCTCCTGGGCCCCGTTGCCGCTGGCCGAAGTGGTGCTCCCGTCGTCACCGATGGCCAGAGCCTGAGGAGCAGCCACCGCCGACAGGCCGGCGATGGAAGCGGCGATCGTTGCGGTTGCCCACAGCTTCTTCATGCGAATTCCCTTCATGAGCGAACTCCGTTTACGGAGCTACGGTTAGACAACTGGCCAGGATTACGACGGTTGCGGGCCCTGACCCATTCGGCGTAATACCTACGGACTACGCGTTCACGCGTGAAAAGCCGGGCCGCCGATCACGGCGGCCCGGCTCGTACGCCACTCGGATCAGTGGTTACCGGTTCCGTTGGCGGAGAGGACCGGGATGTCGTCCAGGATGTGCGACAGCGGCTCGTCGCCCTTCGCCTGCGTCGAGTTCTCGACGCACTGCTGGTTCTGCGGGGCCGACAGGATCGGGATGTCCTGGACGCCGACGTTGACCAGACCCACGATGTTCTGGATGTTGGCCTTGGCGGGCAGACCGATGCAGGGCTTGTTCAGCGAACCCTGGATGAGCGCCATCTGCGGGCTCATGTTGCCGTACGTCGCGGAGTTGCCGTACGACTGCTGGGCGTTGTTGCCGCTGAAGGAGGTCGTTCCGCCGTCATTGCCCTCCGCCAGGGCCTGCGGCGCCACCGCCGCAGAGATGCCGACGAGAGACGCGGTGACGGCGGCGGCAGCCACAGCCTTCTTCATCATGGGGGTTCCCCTTCAATTGGTTCCGAGAGCATCTTCATCAACTCGGCGACAGGCGGTTTGGTTGCCCACATTCACCCGGATGGGGTCCGGCACGCCGTAGGGATTATCAGACTCTCGGCACAACGGGTGAACTTGCGGAACCATCGCGTTCCCGGGGAGTTGTTCCTTTCGCAGTAACCGGTGCCTGTCAGAAAAGGAACAGAAAAAATGCTCAAGAAGGCAATGGCTGCAGCCGCAGTCGCCGTGTCCGTAGTCGGCATCTCCGCCGCGGCGGCCCCCCAGGCGCTCGCGTTGGGTGACGACAGCGGCACCACCTCCGCCAGCGGCAACGGCTCGCAGCAGGCGTTCGGCAACTCCTCGACCGACGGCGACATGAGCCCGCAGCTCAGCCTGGTCCAGGGTTCGCTGAACAAGCCCTGCATCGGTCTGCCCGCCAAGGCCAACATCCAGAACATCGTGGGTCTGGTCAACGTCGGCGTCCAGGACATCCCGATCCTGTCGGCCCCGCAGAACCAGCAGTGCGTCGAGAACTCGACGCAGGCGAAGGGCGACGAGCCGCTGTCGCACATCCTGGACGACATCCCGGTCCTCTCCGCCAACGGTACGCAGAACGGCTGATCAGCCGCCGCGCACACAGCCCGGGCCGTCCGCAGTCTTCTCCTGCGGACGGCCCGGGTTTTTTATTGGTCGTCTTTATAGTTCATCTTTATTGTTCGTCGCCCGGACGGCACAGTTTCCTCACTCCGTGGTGGCTCGTTTGCTGTGTGCAGAGCCCCTCGGTAAAAGGAGAGAAACATGTCCCTCAAGAAGAGCGCCACGATCGTGGCCGGTGCGGTCATGGCCCTTGGTATGGCGGCCCCGGCCTTCGCCGACGCCGGTGCGCAGGGGGCGGCCGTGGGCTCCCCGGGCGTTCTGTCGGGCAACGTCCTGCAGGTCCCCGTCCACGTGCCGGTCAACCTCTGCGGCAACAGCATCGACGTGATCGGGCTGCTGAACCCCGCCTTCGGAAACCCCTGCGTCAACGACTGACGCGGGAACCGCAGTTTGTCTCCCAGCCGACCCCGGTGCCTCCGTGCTCCGGGGTCGGCTTCGAATGTGAAGCGGGAAAGGAAACCCATTGAGGCAGGCACTGAGAATCGGAGCAGTGGCAGCCGCGGCGGCGACGGGCATGCTGGCCGTGCCGGGGGCCGGCGCGGCCGCCCTGGCAGGTGACCAGGGGCAGTCGAGCGGTTCTCCGGGTGTGCTGTCGGGCAATTCGGTCTCGGCTCCGGTGTCGGTCCCCGTCGACGTCTGCGGCAACAGCGTCGACCCGGTGGGCGCGCTCAACCCCGCCACGGGCAACAGCTGCGCCGGGACGGACCCCGGCTCCGGCGCCGTCGCCTCTCCCGGGCCCGACCGGCAACCGCGTGCGTCGAGCGGCTACGGCGAGGACACGGCCGAGCGCGCCCCCGAGGCCCCCGCACCCCATACCGCGAGCGCGACGCAGTCCGGCGGCGTCCTGTCGGGCAACTCGGTGCAGGCCCCCCTGGACGTCGGCCTGAACCTGTGTGGCAACACCGTCGACGTGGTGGGCGCGCTCAACCCGGCCCTGGGCAACACGTGCGCGAAGGACGGGGACGCGACGGCGGTGCCGCCACCCGCCGGGCAGGAGCGGCCCCCGGCGCCGCACGAGGGTCCGGGCAAGCCGCCCGCCATCAGGTCCGTCCCCGCCTCGCACCAGATGATCGAGGCCGAGCGGCCCGTACGGGCGTCGGGTCCGCACACGATGGCGGAGGTCGACCGGCCGGCGCCCGCGGCGCGGGAGCAGCTCGCCGCGACGGGCACCGACGAGAACCTGCTGTCGGCGGCTCTGGCCGGGGGCTCCGCGCTACTGCTCGGCGGCGGGATCCTGTACCGCAGAGCGGCGGTACGACGCTGAATGCCGGCCGGGAAGAGCTACCAACGCTCTTCCCGGCCCTCTGAGGACGGCGCGAACAAAGGCTGCCTTCCAACGGCATGAAGCCGCCGGCTGGGAGGGAGGCAGCACGGCCATTCTCATGACAGGCGACAGTGCACCACCGAAACCGGGGCCCTGGGGCCCCGGTTCACTCGTTTGCCAGCCTTGTCACCCCAACGGGTCGTCTCAGCCCTCGGACGTGACCGCCACGGGGTCCGGGGTGTGCCGCCTGCCCGGAGGCACCGCGGTGCCTCCCCGCCGCGGCTGCCGCGTCAGGTACCGCTCGACCCCGTCGGTCAGGGAGGGTGCCGCGTAGGACGCTCCGTGGACGAAACGCATCGCCGGGCCGTAGTCGGGCGTCGTCACCAGGCCCGCGAGGAAGAGCCCCGGGCAGGCGGATTCGAAGCCGCGCCCCACCCGCGGAGTGTCCTCGGGCCGCGGGGCCAGCACCTCCCGCACCCGGGGCGCCAGCAGGGTCATGTGCGCACGGGTCGCCTGGAACCCCGTGGCGGCGATGACGTGATCGGTCTCGAACTCCTCGATGCCCTGGGCGGCGCCGGCCGTGCGCACGTGGAGCCGGCCCGCCGACGGCCGCGCGTCCACGATGGTCCGCCCCATCCGGATGTCGATGGCGTCCGTGTGCACCCGGTCCCTGATCCACCAGGCGCCCGCGGGGCCCAGCGCGGTCGCGGCGATGCCCGCCCGGGTGCGCTCCGGCAGCTTCCTGAACGCCCCCGGCTTCTCGGCGTAGAACCAGTTGCGCCAGCCGCTGCCGAGGCCGCTGTGGGGAGCGCGCAGGCTCTTGTACCAGGGGCGTACCCAGGGCGGCGGGACCGTGTTCCAGTCCAGCTGGGCGGCGCGCGCGACGATCCGTACCCGCGTCCCCTGTTCGGCGAGGAGTGCCGCGATCTCCAGTGCGGCCTGCCCCGCTCCGACCACCGTGACGTGCGATGCGCGGAAGCGGCCGAGATCGCTGTGTCCGCTGCTGTGCGACACGTACTCGTCCGACAGCCCCCGCAGCGCTTCGGGGATGTGCATGTACGGCAGCACCCCGTTGGCCAGGGCCACCGCCCGGCTGTGGAGGACCTGGCCGTCCTCGGTCCGCAGGGCGAAACCGCCGGGGGCCGCGTCGATGTGCTCGATCAGCCGCTCGTCCAGGCCGGAGACCGCCCGGCGCGCGAACCACAGGCCGTAGGACGCGAACGTCTCCACGGGGATCGGGACGCCGTGCCGGGCGGTGGCACCGTTGGCGGAGCAGTACTGGTCGAGCCGGAACCTGGCGTCCGGCGCCGAGAGGTTGGAGGCCCAGGGCTCCGACTTCAGGAACATGCCCCGCGGCATGTGGTGGCGCCAGGACTCCATCGGGCGTCCGAAGACCCGTGTGTCGAGTCCGCGCGCCTGGGCGTGGGCGGCAATGGACAGGCCGTAGGGGCCTGCGCCCACCACCAGCAAGTCGTGCATCAGCAGCTCGCCTTTCGTTCAGCCGTCGCGATCGGGACGGCAGCTGCGGTTTCGGTCGGGCCGCTCGGCCGGGTGCCGAACGCTTCGGGCGCCGTCGGCCGCGCCCGGTGCAGCAGTCGGCGGGCCGCGTGCCGGGACCAGTCGGAGGCCATGGCCCGTGCGGGCGCCCGGTCGTCCCGGGCGTGCCAGGCGAGTTCCGGTGCGGTGGGGCCGCGGCGGTCGGGCAGGGCGGAGGTCAGCAGGGCCCGGAGCGCGGACAGCGGCGCGTAGTTCTCCACGATGAAGGCGCGTCCCGGCAGCGCCTGTCCGTCGGGCACCGGCTGGTGGGTGAGGTCGAGGTACTGGGCTCGTACGACGTCCAGGCCGTTGCCGTCGGCGAACAGCCTGAACTGGGCTCCGGGGCGCGGGTTGAAGTCCAGCAGGCAGTACCTGCCCGTCGTGGCGTCCACCCGGAAGTCGATGTCGAAGATGCCGCGGTACTCCAGCGCCTCGACGAGGTGTTCGACCGTGGCCCGTAGGTGCGGGGCGGTGGCCCAGCGGCCGACCGCGGTCAGTCCGGCCCCCCGCGGCCAGGCGTGTTCCTTGCTGCCGGCTCCCCCGCCGTGCAGCTTTCCGTGCCGGTCGGCGTAGCCGTGGAAGAACCAGTCGCAGCCGGGGGCCGTGGGCAGGTACTTCTGCAAGAGCAGTTCGCTGCCGGTGGCGGCGCCCCTCAGGTAGAGGTCGCGTGCGTCCTGCGGGGTGTGGACCAGGCTCGTACTGCGCAGTCCTGAGCCCTGGGGGAGCAGCCACGGGTGGCTCCACTTGGCCACGACGGGCGGGCCCAGCTCCTCGGCCGCGGTGTACGCCTCGTGCTCGTCGCGGGGGAGCACCGTGCGCGGGTGGTCGATGCCGACGGCCCGGCAGAGTTCGGGCAGCCTGGCCTTGTCGGCGACGTACTCGGCGAGGTGTTCGGGCTGTTCCGGCAGTAGGAACATCTCGGAGAGCGGCTCGCGCAGCCGGCTCACCGCGATGGCTCCCGCGTCGTCCATCGGGATGAGCACCGCGGGCCGGGCGACCCGTGCCGCCGTCCGGCGCAGGGCGGCGGTGACCTCGCTCAGCGACGCTCCCGGGCGGGGCGCGGGGTGCGTCCGGGTGACGTAGCGCGAGCGGGTGACCGGGCTGCCGGCCGACTCGGCGGCCACGTGGACCTCCACACCGCAGCGTCCCAGGGATCTGGCCGCCCCCAGTGTCCCGTGGTGGAAGGGGTTGGGGTCGATCCGTAGCAGCACGACCGGGACACAGGGGTCGAGCATGTGTCGATCCTTTCCAGGAACTAACCCGTGAGGGTGAGGGAGGGCGGCCATCGGCTGATCCACGATTGGCGCCGTGAGCGTTCATATGACTGAGTGTCAGGAATGGAGCGAGCGCGGGACGAGGAGCAGACATGGTGAGAGAACACCGGTGGACGACGTACGGACGCCTTCCACTGCTCGTGGCCGGAGCCCTTCTCGCAGCGGTGGTCGCGACCGGGTCCGTGTCCATCGAGCGGGCGGACGCGACCCCGCTCGCCGAACGGGTTCCGGCCGCCGCGAACCTGCCCGAGCCGACACCCGAGGGCGCGACGCCGGCGCCGGCGCCCACACCCACGGTGACGCCGGTCGTCCCACCGGTCGCCGCCACGCCCCCGACGCCGACACTGACGCCGACACCCACACCGACACCGACGCCGGGAGCGGTCAAACTCCCGGCCTTCGGGGCCTACCTGGATTACGGGCCGCGCGGGGTGACGCGGATGACGAAGCTGTCGCAGTGGCTCGGCGGCGCCGATCTGCGCGTGGGGCACACCTATCTTCCCGGTGACAGGTGGAGCAACATCGAGGGCTCCCCGACGTTCCTCGACAGTTGGGCCAAGTGGCGCCGTGACCGCGATGACCGGCTCTTCGTACTGAACGTGCCCATGCTGGAGCGCAACGAGGCGCACGTGCCCGACGCCGAGGTACGGACCCTGCTCCGGCAGGGCGCGGCGGGCGACTTCGACACGCACTTCCGCACCCTGGCCGAGCACCTGGTCGCCCTGCAGGTGCCGGGCACCGTCGTGGTGCTCGGCTGGGAGATGAACGGCATCACGTACACGCACCGCTGCGGGCCCGACCCCGAGGCGTGGAAGTCGTACTGGAAGCGGATCGTCACGGCGATGCGGGCCGTGCCCGGGCAGAAGTTCCGCTTCGACTTCGCGCCCACCCGGGGCCTGGACGCCGTGCCGTGGACCGACTGCTACCCCGGCGACGACGTGGTGGACATCCTCGGCATGGACGCGTACGACCAGCCCTCGGGCAAGTCCTTCGACGAGCAGATCTCCGAGCCGTACGGGCTGCAGAAGCACGTCGACTTCGCGGCGGAGCACAAGAAGCCGATCTCCTACCCGGAGTGGGGGCTGTTCCACAACGGGGACAACGCCGAGTACATGCGGCGCATGCTCGCTTGGATGGACGAGCACAAGGCGCTCTACAACACCCTCACGGACTACTGCCCGCACGGGGTGTGGCAGTGCCGCCACAACCCGCGGTCCTCGAAGGTCTACCGGACCGCGATGAACGGCCGCGACAAACTCGTGATGCCCGCCCTGCCCACACTGCCGTCCGTGCCCACCGTGCCTCCCGTGCCGAATCAGCCGGGCCGGCCGCCGCGGTGTTCCCCCGTCGACCTGGGTGCGTGGGTCGAGCGCGCGGTCGGCGGCAAGGTCTGCCTGAAACTGCCCTGGTCGGGGCGGCGTTCCTGACCGGACCCGCCCGCCGGGCGTGGTGGCGGCCCGGGCTCTATGCCGGGTCGCCACCGCGCTCCTTCCAGGCGCGCCGGGCCTGCTTGGCCCAGGCGCGGGCGCGGACGTCGGCCAGGACCGCGCCGAGCAGCGGGGCCGTGGCGCGGCGGGCCAGGAGCAGGCGCTGGTTGACCAGTTGCTCGGGCCGCCAGTGCAGCTTGTAGGGCTCGGTGCCGCGCAGCAGGCTCAGCACCCCGTCGCGGGGCCCGTCCTGGAGGTGCTCGGCGCACGAGCGCAGCAGCATGGTGGCGACGTCGATCTTGCGTTCGCGCAGTTGCGGGTGGGCGCCGTAGAGGTAGCCGCCCGCCAGCCGGGGCGAGAGGAAGGTCAGGTCGGCGGCGACCACCGAGCCGTCCAGGGTGAACTCCGTGACGACGGCTTCACCCGTCTGGGCCATCTGGGTGACCGAACGCGTCAGATGCTCGGCGAACCGCGGCCGCACGTGCTCCGTGGTGACTTTTCGTTCCTGCCACTGGAGCTGGTGCAGGTCGAGGAGGCGCCGTACCGAACCGCCCACCTCCGAGGCGGGGACGACCCGGCGCTCGATCCCCATGGCGTCGAGTTTGCGCAGCTTGGCGCGGGCCCGCTGCGCCCTGGGCCGCGGCAGCCGCTGCACCAGGTCGTCCATCGGGAGGGCGGGCAGTTCGAGGCACGGGGAGTCGTCGAGCCGGCGGCGCGGGCCCGGCCAGCGGGCGTGCAGGGCCTCCACCGTGCTGCCCGGCCGCACCTCGCGGAAGTCGATGACGGCTGTCCGGGCCGCCCGCCACAGGCCCGCGCCAAGGGCGTCGACCGTACGGGCGACCGTGTCGGCGGGGCCGTCCTCGACAAGGACGTCGCTGAAGTCGGAGATGGCCGCGCCGAGCGGGGTCAACGTGGGGAACGGCCGCAGCCGCAGCATGAGCGGCGCCGCGGCCACGAGGCGGCCCTGCCGGCGTACGAGCACGACGCGCAGCCGGCCTGCCCTGCCGTAGGAGAGCCACCACGAGTGGAGCCAGGCGTGGCTCTGGAACGGGGTCGCGGTCCCGCACGAGCGGTGCAGGCGGTTCCACTCCTCGCGCAGGGTCCCGAACGCGGCCGTGTCCGTACACACCGTGACGACCGGGGCGGGTCCGCCTCCCGGCATCAGGCACCGCCTCGCTGTCCTGCCGCGACGGCGGGCGCCGGCACGGTGGGGGTCGCGGGCGCGGCCCGGCGCTTCGGGCGCAGCAGCAGCGCCAGGCCGCCGAGCAGCCCGCCTGCGCAGGCGCCGACGAGCGTCGTCAGACCGGCCGAGGGCGAGGAGGGCGCGGTCGGCTTCACCGCCCGCGTGAACCGCAGGAGTTCGACGTGGGTGTCCTTCTTCACGTGGCTGGCGTTGGCCGTCAGCGCGCGCGCCACGGCGTTGGCCATCCCCATCGCGGTGGCGGGCTCCTCCGACGAGGCGGAGATCGCGACCATGGGCGCGTCGGGCGAGGTCTCCGCGCGGACGCTGGAGCGGAGGGTGTCCACGGGCACGCCCGCCGCGACCTGGGCGTCGCTCAACACCGCGACCTGCGTGGCCACCCTGCTGTAGGCCTGGGCGAAGCCCACCGCGGACGCGGAGTCGGCCTGCGTCGTCGGTACGGCGATCACGTAACTGGTCGCCGTGTACTGCGGCGTACTGGCGGCGCCGTACACGCCACCGGCGAGCGCTCCGAGCAGGAGGCCCGCCGGCAGGGGCCACCAGCGCGGCACCCTCCTCGTGCGGGCGCCGATGCGGACGGCCGGCGGGCGGGAGGCGGCCCTCTCCTGGGCGGCTTCGGTCATCGCGTACTCACTCCTGGGGTCGATGCGCCCGTGGCCGCCGCGTACACCTGGAGGTGCCGCTCGGCGCTACGGGCGATGCTGTAGTGGAGGGCGGCCGGTGACGGGGCCCTGTCGCCCGTCGGCCGGTCACGGATTTCCCGGACCTCACGGGCGAACGAGGCGGGCGCGCACGGGACACGGACGGCGCGGGCGGCCGTTCCCGCGGGCAGGTCGTCGACGGCCGGGCAGCTCACGTAGAGCACGGGGAGGCCCCCGGCCAGCGCCTCCACCACGGCGAGGCCGAACGCCTCGTCGACCGAGGGGGAGGCCAGTACGTCCATCGCCGACAGCAGGGCGGGCAGGTCGATGTCGTGGGGGCCGTCGGCGGTGTGCGGGCGCTCCCCGGCGAAGACGACGCGGCCGAGGACCTGGGCGCGGTCCGCCGCCTGCCGCAGGGCCGCTTCCTCCGGGCCGGTGCCGACGAGCAGGAGCCGCACCTCGTCCGGGAGCCGGCGCAGCGCGGCGATCAGTACGTCGAACCGCTTGCCGGGCACCAGGCGTCCCACCCCGCCGATGACGAAGGCGTCGGCGGGCAGACCGAGAGCGGTCCGGGTCCTGGCGCGGGCCGCCGCGTCGAAGGCGAAGCGGCCGACGTCGACACCGTTCGGGACGACGTGCACGCGGTGCCGGGCCACGCCCCAGCCGTGCAGCCGCTCGGCGACCGCCGGGGAGACCGCGATGGTCGCCCGGCCCAGCCGCTCCCCCGCCAGGTACAGGGCGCGGACGCCGCGGGTCAGCGGGCGCCCCTCGATCTGCGCGTCGCCCAGCGAGTGTTCCGTCGCGACCACGGCCCGCACCCCGGCCAGGCGTGCCGCGGTGCGCCCGTAGAGGCAGGCCCGGTAAAGGTGCGTGTGGACCACGTCGTACCGGCCGTCCCGGACGAGTCGCACCAGTCGGGGCAGCGCGCGTCCGTCCCGGTTGCCCGCCATGCCGAGGTGGGTGACGCGCACGCCGTCGCGGACCAGCCCCTCGGCCGCCTGGCCCGGGTTGGTCAGGGTCACGACGTCGTGCCCGGCCGGCAAGTGGCGCAGCAGGAGCCGGAGTTGCATCTCCGCGCCACCCGCGCCCAGGCCGGTGATGACGTGCAGGACCTTCACCGCGCGTCCGGCCCGTCGGGCCAGTCCCGCCTGCGTACGCGGTGGATACGGCGCTTGAGTTCGAGCCGCCAGGGGGTGTCGCGCTGGCCGACGTAGATCCGCGGCAGGGCGTGGACGCCGGTGAGGGGGCCCGGGGAGATGGCGCAGCCGTAGCGGTAGCCGGCCGCGCGGACGGCGTCCACCGTCGGCGCGTCGATGAGCCCGTACGGGTAGCAGAAGCCGTGCACCTCGCGTCCGGTGATCTCCTCGATCCGCACCTTGCTGTGCCGGACCTCGGCCCGGCGCTGTTCCTCGTCCACGCGCGTGAGGTCGACGTGCATCAGGCCGTGCGAGCCGATCTCCATGCCGGCCTCGGCAGCCGTCCTGATGCCCTGTGCGCTCAGCAGCGGTTTGCGCGGGCCCTCGGCATCCCAGCCGTTGTCGCCGCCGATGCGGCCGGGCAGCACGAAGACGGTGGCGGAGCAGCCGAAGTGCCGGAGCAGCGGCAGGGCGTTCTCGACGAAGTCGCCGTAGCCGTCGTCGAAGGTGAGGGCGACGAGGCCGCGGTCGGTGCCCCGGGCGCGGGCGTCGAGGAGTTCGGCGACGCTGACGCCGCGCTGGCCGCGCGCCCGCAGCCAGCCGAGCTGCTGGCGCAGCCGGGCGGGGGTGACGGTGACGTTGTAGGGGTCGTCCGGGCAGTCGTCCACGGAGTGGTACATCGCCACCCACGGGGACCCTGCCGGGAGCAGGTCTCTTGTTCTGTGTACGGGTGTTCTGTGTGCGGGTGCTTCCTGTAGCGCTGTTTCAGCTGACATTGCGAAGCTTTCTGGTCGCGATGCGGACGGCCGGCAGGAACGCCTGGACGTTGAGGGCCCACAGGAGGAGGACGAACACGGCCCCGATGGCCACGGAGCCGACGGCGAGAGCCGCCAGGGGGTGCGGGAACGGGGCTGTACACGCCAGCCCCGCCCCCGCGGCGGCCACGGCCGCGAGCAGCGTCTTGCCGAGTTCGAGCGAGACCAGCGGCAGCCGTACGGGGACGCTGCGCCGGTCCATCGCGGTCAGCAGCAGGACCGCCGTGAAGGTGATGCCCAGGGCGTTGGCCGCGGCGATGCCGCCGACGCCCCAGAGGGCGACCGCCCAGGTGCCGGCCCCGGCCGTGAGCGTCATGCCCGCGGCCATCGCGAGGACCGGGTACCAGGTGGGCCGCCCGGCGGAGAAGTAGGAGCGGACCAGCGCGCCGACGAGGCAGTGCCCCAGCAGGCCCAGCGAGTAGACGCGCATGATGTCCGCGGTGGCGCCGGTGTCCTCGCCGGTGAAGGCGCCGCGCTGGAAGAGGAGCTGGATGATCTGGGGAGCGCAGGCGAAGACGACGGCCGCGCCGAACAGGACGATGCAGGCGGCGAGTGCGATGTCGCGTTCCACCCGGTCCCGCGCCCGTTCGGTGTCGCCCCGCGCCAGGGCCTTGGCCACGACCGGGAAGGTGACGGTGCAGAGCATCAGGGAGAGCACCATCGGCAACTGCGCGACCTTCTGCGCGTAGTTGAGGTGGGAGATGGCGCCGGACGGCAGCGAGGAGGCGAGGAAACGCTCGATGAAGACCTGCGACTGTCGGCACAGCGCGAAGAGCAGGACGGTCGCGATCAGCGCCAGGTCCATGGCCGGCCGCTTCGGAATCTTCCCGCCCGCGGCCTTCTCCGCCTTCTCCCTGACCACCTTCTCCCCGGCCGCCTTCTTGGCCGCCTTCTTCCTGGCTTCGCCGGGGACCGCGCCGCGCAGGTGACGGCGGAGCACCGGCGCCTGGACGAGCACCATCAGCGCGCCGCCCACCGCCACCCCGGCCGCCGCGGCGCGTACGCCCCAGCGGTCGGCGAACAGCAGCAGCGTGGTGATGATGCCCGCGTTGTACGCGACGTAGATCGCCGCCGGGGCGAGGTAGCTGCTGTGGGCCCGCAGGGCGGCGCTGCAGTACCCGGTGAGCCCGAAGGTCAGCAGGCAGGTGGCGGTCAGCCGCGTGCAGTCCACGGCGAGCTGGGGGTCGGGGAGGCCGGGGGCGAGCAGGGCGACCACCTGGGGCGCCCCGATCATCAGGAGCACGGCGGAGGCCAGGAAGGCGAGGGTGAGGCGCGGCAGCGACCCGGCCACCAGGGCGCGTACCGGGTCCTGCCCCGACGGCAGCGACGGCAGCGCGGTGCCGCGCGCGGCGATCGCGGCGCTGAACGCGGGGACGAGCATGAACGCGAGGCCGTCCTCGATGAGGAGCGTCGTGGCCACCTCGGGCACGGTCCACGCCACCAGGAAGGCGTCCGTCTCGCTGCCCGCCCCGAAGAGGTGCGCCAGCGCCTGGTCCCGGCCGAGGCCGAGCAGCGACCCGGCGGCGGAGAGCACGGCGGTGAGCAGCGCGGCACGGGCCAGGAAGGTGTTCGAGGTGCCCTGGGTGTCGGGGCGTTCCCGGGTGACGGGCGGTTCGGCGGTCTGCTGCGACGGCATGGCGGGAGAACGCAGGGTCTCTTCCTCGCCGACCGGAGGGGTGGGATTCATCGCTCGGCCGTCGCCTCCTCGCCGAGGGCATCCGGCGCCAGCGCCCACCAGGCCGCCAGGCCGAACACCACGGCGGTGAGCACCGTGGACGGGCCGCCGATGTCGGCGTACGCGAAGTCGATCAGCTGCCAGGTGAGCAGCCCGCAGGCGAGGAGCGCGCAGTCGAGGCCGCGGCCCCGCCGGTGGGCCGTCGCGAGGCGCCGCATTCCGCACACGAGCAGCGCGGCCCAACTGCCCGCGATGGCGCACAGACACAGCAGCCCCTGCTCGCTGAGGATCAGCAGGTACATGTTGTGCGGCGACAGCAGTGGCTGCCGGTGGAAGGCGGCCCCCGCGCCGGCCACGTCGCTGCCCGCGGAGAGCGCGATCGAGGCGTGGCTGTCGCGGTAGGCGGGGAAGTTCTTCAGCCCGACCCCGGTCGCGGGGTGCTCCTCCCACATGTCGATCGCGGCCGCCCACATGGTGTACCGGTCGGTCACCGACTGGTCCGGCGCCGCGGCGACCTGCGTGATGCTGCTCAGTCGCTCCTGGAGCATGGACGTGCCCACGCCGAACCCGCCGACGAGCACGACCGCGACGGCGGCCCCCACGGCGAACAGCCGGGCGGCCCGCCGCACTCCGGCGAGCACGATCTGCAGGACGCAGGCGACGGCCGTGGCGATCCAGGCGCCGCGGCTGAAGGAGAGCGCAAGGGGCACGAGAAGTCCCAGCGCACAGGCCAGCGCGGTGAGCCGGACACGTGGTGCGCCGCCGCCGAGGGCGAGCGCCACGGCGCAGATCAGCCCGTAGGCGACCACGGTGGACATGCCCATCACATCCGTCGCCCCGAAGGTGCCGACGGCCCGGATGTCCTCCCCCGCGTACGAGGCGCCCGTGCCGGTCAGGTACTGGTAGACGCCGATCGTCCCCTGCCACAGGCCGAGGGCGACCAGCGCCCAGCCGACGAGCCGGAAGTCGTTCCGGTCGCGTACGAGCAGCAGTACGGCGGCGGGCACCAGCACGAAGACCTGGTAGTAGCGCGCGAGGCCCAGCAGGGTGTTGGTCGCCGAGTCCGCGCCGAGGGCGGCCACCCCGACGGCCAGCACGGGCAGGCCGAGGACGACGTACGCGGTGCGGGTCAGCGGTCGCCGGCCGCCGCGCACGGCACGCACGGCGCAGAACAGCACCGCGACCCCGGAGACCGCGTCGGCCGGCGTCAGCGCACTGCCCTCGCCGCCGGCCCCGGACCCGAGCGGCAGGGCCAGCATGCCGATCAGCAGCAGGACGGGGAGGACGGGGCCCGCGCGGCGCACGGCCCGCTGCCAGGCCGTCGCGGGGCCGGCGCGCACCTCGGTGAACGCGGGGACGGCTGTCACTTCGTCAACTTCCCGTCGGACGGAAGAACTCCGTCGCCGTGCGCAGCAGGATGGTCAGGTCCTGCCAGAGCGACCAGCTGTCGATGTACGCGTTGTCGAACCGGCAGCGGTCCTCGATGGAGGTGTCGCCGCGCAGCCCGTTGATCTGGGCGAGGCCGGTGATGCCGGTCGGCACCCGGTGCCGGTCGCTGTAGCCGGGGTAGGTCTCGCTGAACTTCATGACGAAGTACGGGCGTTCCGGGCGGGGGCCGACCAGGCTCATGTCGCCGCGGAAGACGTTCCACAGCTGGAGCAGTTCGTCGAGCGAGGTGCGGCGCAGGAAGCGGCAGAACCACGGCATGTGGTGCTCGCCCGCGACACTCCAGCGCGTCGCGGACTCGATCGGGTCCGCCGGGCGGTGGGTACGGAACTTCAGCAGCGTGAAGGGCCGTCCGCCCTTGCCCACGCGCTCCTGCCGGAACACCACACCGGGCCCCTCGCTCAGGCGGAGCCAGAGCGCGCACACCAGGAGGACCGGGCTGACCAGCACCAGCAGGGCCGCGGAGACGGCCAGGTCGAGGGCGCGCTTGCCCGGGTGCAGCCGGTCGGCCGCCCCGCTCAGCGGCCGGCAGCGGAACCCGGCCAGGTGGCTGTCGGCCGCCTGCTGCCCGGACACGTACGCCGACGGGTCGGGGTCCAGCTCCCAGAACTCGCACCGCAGTTCCGTCAGGCCGCGCAGCCAGGGCCGGTGTTCCGGGGCGCTGGAGCTGCCCAGGAGGATCGCGCGGCGCACACCGTTCTGGATCACGGCGCGCCGCACGTCGTCCACGTTCGTCAGCACCGGGAGCGTCGGCTCCTCGCCCTCCGTACGGGGGCCCGCCGCGTCGCCGCTGACGATGCCGACCAGGCGGACGCCGCTCGGCCGGTGCCGCTGGAGGGCGGCGGCGACCCGGGCGGCGGTCGCCTCGGGGCCCACCAGGAGGGTCGCGCAGGGCCTGCGGAGGAGGGCCACCCGGTACCGCCACAGGACGAGCGCGCGGGCCACGAGGGCGAGCACGCCGTGCGCGGCACAGCCCGCGAGCGCGGCGCGCAGCGGGATCGGCCGGAGGAGGGGCAGGCTCGCCGCGGCGGCGGTCAGCACGCACCAGGCGAGCACGACGCGCCCGGCGAGGACGGGACAGTCGTCGAGGACGTGTCGCCCCTCGGTCCGCCGGTACAGGCCGGCGGACCGGTGCAGGGCGAGGACGAGGAGCACGAAGCCGGCCACCAGCAGCGGCCGGCGGTGCAGGGCCGGCAGCGCGAGGGTGGCGAGCAGCGCCGCCGTACTGTCCGCGGCGATCAGGAGCGTGCGGGCGGAGTGTCCCCGGGCGGGGTCACGGGTCAGGGTGAGCTTGGTGCCGTAGGTGGTCCGCTGGGAGACGACCATGGCGGGGGCAACGGCTTGTTCCTGGGTCACGTCGCGATCGGCTCTCTGTGTTCGGTGGTCTCCAGACCCAGAAGTTCGCCGTACACCTCCGCGACCGCCTCGGCGGTGCGCCGTACGTCGTGGTGGGCGTGCACATGGCGGTAGGCGTCCCGGCCCAGTGCGCGCAGCTCCTCGGTGTCGCCGAGCAGGCGGACGAGCGCGCGGGCCAGCGCCGCTCCGTCCTCCGGCGGGACCACGCAGGTGCGGGCCAGGCGGGACGGGAGGCTCTCGCGGGCCCCGGCCACGTCCGTGACGAGCACCGGGCTCCCGCAGGCCATGGCTTCGAGCGGGGCGAGCGCTATGCCCTCCCACCGCGAGGGCATGACGACCAGATCCGCCGCGCGGTACCAGGGGACGGGATCGTCGACGGACCCGGCGAAGGTGACGGAGCGCGGCGCGGCGGCCCGCAGTCGCGCGGCATCCGGCCCGTCGCCGACCAGTACCAGCCGGGCCCCGGGGAGCGTGCGGAGCACTTCCCTCCACGCCTGCACCAGGACGTCCTGGCCCTTCTGGCGGCAGAGCCGGCCCACGCAGACGACGAGCGGCCCCTCATCGCGCGCGTGCGGCCCCGCCTCGCAGGACTCCGCGGGGTGGAAGCGCTCCAGGTCGACCCCGTTGGGGACGAGCCGCCACTCGGCCTCGATCCCCCGGTCCCGTCCCGTGCTCTGTTCGGCGCGGCTGACGCAGACGAGGCGGGAGGCCCAGCGGGCGCCGAGCCGTTCCCAGCGCAGGGCCATCCGCGCGCTGAGTCCACGGACCGCTTCGAAGGACCAGGCGTGCGGCTGGAAGACGGTGGGGACGCGGCCCCGTACGACGAGCCGGGTGACCAGCCCCGCCTTGGCGCTGTGGGCGTGGATGAGGTCGGGCCGCGTCAGGGCCACCACTTCGGCCAGCCGACGCCCCTCCTTGAGGAGCCCTTTTCCCGGGGACCGCGACGCCTGCCACTCCAGGACCTCGCATTCCGAGGAGTCCAGGAGGCGGGAGAGGCCGCCGGACGCGGGACAGGCCACCGAGACACGCATCCCGGCGGCGAGTTGCCTGCGTACAAGGTCGGCCACCACGCGCGCGACTCCGCCGTCGACCGGTTGCGTCACATGGAGGACGCGCGGCGGCAGGGGTGCAGACGTCACAGACATCGCCTTTTCCATGGCTGGAGAGCGGAGAGCGGGAATACGGGAGAGCGGGGAGCGGTGGGCGGAGGACGGCTAGGGCCGGACGTCGACGGCGCCGAAGAGCACGCCGATCCAGGCCGCGTCCTTGGCGGAGACCAGCCGCAGATCGAGGTCCCTGGCACCGCGGCCGACGGTCCGGCCCAGCGGGAACACGTCGGAGTCGTAGCCGAGGGTGTTGTCGTGGGCGGGTACGCGCTGCGCGGGCCGCGTGCCGGGTTCGCTGATGGTCGAGTTGAGGACGTCCCGCACGGGGTTGGCCCGGTCGGACAGGGCGACCGGGGTGCGGCGCCCGGCGGAGAACGTCAGCGAGTCGCCGCCCGGGCCGCGGTCACCGTTGTAGGCGACCATCCCCACATAGCCGCCCGTGCCCGCGGCCGGCTCCGTCCGCTGGTGGAAGAGCCGGCTCGGGCGCTGCCGGGTGAAGGTGTCGAACCCGTCCTGGAGGAACAGGTGCCGCAGCGGCTCGGACTCCTTCTCGTACGCGGCCACCAGCGTCCAGCCGCCCCAGGCACCGGCCGCCGTACGCCCCATCGCGATGTTCACCTGGGCCACGGTGTAGAGGCCGGAACCGCCGGCCCGCACCAGCTCGGTGACGTCCGCCGACGCCTGGAACGCGTCGGCGCCGTTGGCCGCCAGGTGCCCGACCTCGGTGTCGGCCAGCACCTGCTTGTACTCACCGCCCGGCTCCGCCACGAGGACGCGGCCGTTGTCGCGCGGCGGCTTCTGCTCGCCGACCCGGAGGTTCCCGCCCCAGTACAGGCGCGCGTAGGTGACGCGCGCGCCGTCCGGGACGCGGAGCTCCGCCCGGGTCGAGTTGTAGGTGTTGGGGTCGCGGTCGACGTCCGTGTAGAACATGTCGAAATCGCCGTTGCCCGCCGCCGCGCCCGCGCGCGCCGCGGAGCAGCCGACCTTCTTGGCCGACCGGGCGCCCCGGCACGTGATCGACGCGTTGGCCGCGCGCACGAACCCGCCGTGGAGCACGGAGTCGTACCGCGCGGTGAAGGGGATACGGGCCTTCTCGGCCCCCGGCGCCGGGTCGGTCGCGGTCGCGGTCCACTGGCAGGGCAGGGCCACCGCCACCAGGGACAGCAGGCCCACCGTCGTACGACGCAGGAAACAGCCTTTGACATTTCGCACGGGCCGACTTCCCTTTCAGGAATGAGCAGGTTCTCTGCAGCACAGAGCAACAAATAAGAAAGTCACACTTATCTGTCGACTCTCCCCGGCGCACCCGCCCCGAATCGGGGACCAACCAACTGTAGCGACCGGGAAGCGAGTTTCTCTTGATACAGGATGTGTGTTGGTGTTGTGAAATTATGGCCCTCCTCGCGGCGATGCTCCGCGACGCACTTCAACGCGTTGACGGTCATTCACCCGTTCGGAGCCGCAACCCCGAGGAAGGCCGCTCCGTTGCACCACAAGCCGGGCGCCTGCCCCGGCCGAACAGAACGACCCCAAGGAGCATGTTCATGTCGCGTACCGCCAAGGCAGTCGTCTTTTCCGCTGTGGCTGCCGCCGCCATGGCCGGCAGCGCCGGCATCGCTGCCGCCGACAGCGGCGCGCAGGGTGCCGCCACCGGCTCGCCCGGCGTCATCTCGGGCAACGCCGTCCAGGTTCCGGTCCACGTGCCGGTCAACGTCTGCGGCAACACCGTCGACGTCATCGGCCTGCTGAACCCGGCCTTCGGCAACACCTGCGCCAACGACTGACCAGCTCAGTCCGGCTCTTCCGCAGCCGCCCCCTCTCCAGGGGGCGGCTGTTCCGCGTTCGCACGCGACGGCGGAACTCCCCGCCCCTGTCGTTCATTCGGGTGGGATCGGCGAATAGAGGCATGCCGGGGTTTCTGTCGGCGGCGGCGCTCGTTGAGCAAGCAGAAGCTCAGGCGATGACGGACAGTCATCGAGGAAAGGAAGAATCATGAAGGCTCTGAAGGCCGCCGCCGTCGTGGCCGGTTCGCTGGCGATCACGGGCGCCGCCGCTCCCGCCTTTGCCTCGGATCTCACGCCCACGAGCCTGAACGGCGCGGTGAACACGATCACCAGCCAGCGCACGCTCGACGTGAACCCGGTGAGCACCAACCTTCTCGACCCGAAGAACGAGCACGGTCTGGTCGGCGCGGTCGCCGACGCCGTGCACGGCATGGACTCCGACGGCACCAAATCCCGGGGCAATCTGCTCGGCGGCCTTCCGCTCGGCTGATGACCGCCCCGCATTCCCGCTGTTCGCATTCCACCGAAGGCCGGCCCAGGAACATGTGTTCCCCGGGTCGGCCTTCGGCGTTCCGCGTTGACGAAATTCGGCTACCCGAACATGCGGGCGTAGTTCGACCGATCGAGTGACAGCGCGAAAAATACCCGACCGTATATCGCTAGGGTTGCCCGGTGACTTCTACGTCGAGCATTGACACCACCTTTCGGGCCGCCGATCTGGGAACTCTGGCCGTCATCGCCTGGAGCGGGGAACAGGCGGAGGGAGAGGGCGACGTGCCTTTCCTTCTCGCCTACTCCCTGGGGGATTCCCCCGCGGGCCCGGAAGCCGGCGAAACCGCTGTCCGCGCCCTCCTCGGCACCCACGGGCTCACGGTGGGCACGACCGTCCACAACGGTGTGCGGCAGCCGAGTTTCCCCGTTTCGCTGCTCGTAGAGGCGGGCCAGGCCGTCGTCTTCCTCCCGCCGATGAACGCCCAGTGCCCGGTGCCGCCCGAGTGGCTGGAGGCGGCCGAGGCGCAGGGGACCGTCTACTTCATGTTCACCACCCGCCCCTGGCCCGCCGCGACGCCCGGCCGTCCCGTCTCCGAGGAGGAGCTCCAGAGCTTCGTGGGCGACGAGGCGACCCTGACCGCCGCCGCGCACTGCGTCCTGCCCGTCCGGCACATCCGCGGCTAGGGCGTGTTTCGAAAGTCCCGCCTCCGTACGGGCCACCAAGGAGGTTGAGTGAGCACCGACCAGCAACAGGTCTCCCCGTCCGTCCCGTCCCAGGCCGGCCGCCGGGGCCAGGGCGTCGTCGGCGCGCCCTCCCCCGGGGACGTGGCACGCGAACTGCCGTTCGCGCTCGTCCTCGTCATCA
Source organism: Streptomyces sp. NPDC030991 (assembly GCF_055571235.1). Lineage (NCBI taxonomy): Bacteria > Bacillati > Actinomycetota > Actinomycetes > Kitasatosporales > Streptomycetaceae > Streptomyces > Streptomyces sp. NPDC030991. Next base: position 520,028 of record NZ_JBVIFR010000004.1, on the reverse strand, counting down.
CCGGGGCCGCCGGAGCGCTGGCGTCCTGGGTCATCACGCTCGACAAGTTCAAGCTGCTGGCGGACCCGGACTTCACACCGGGGTGCAGCCTGAACCCGGTGGTCTCCTGCGGCAACATCATGAAGAGCGAGCAGGCGGCCGTCTTCGGCTTCCCCAACCCCATGCTGGGGCTCGTCACCTACGCCATGGTGCTCTGCGTGGGGATGAGCCTGCTGGCCGGTGCCCGCTTCCCCCGCTGGTACTGGCTGACCTGCAACGCGGGCTGCCTCTTCGGGGTCGGCTTCGTGACCTGGCTCCAGATCCAGTCCCTGTACCGGATCAACTCGCTGTGCCTGTGGTGCTGTCTGGCCTGGGTCGCGACCATCGTCATGTTCTGGTGCCTGACCGCGTACAACGCCCGCCAGGGCTTCCTGCCGGTGCCGCGCGGGGCCCGTGTCTTCGCCGCCGAGTTCCCCTGGGTGCTGCCCACCCTGCACGTCGGCGCCGTCGGGATGCTGGTCCTGACGCGCTGGTGGGACTTCTGGACGAGCTGACCGCATCCGCAGGAGACGAGGAGACGGCCGTGAACCCCGACAAGATCCTGACCCGCCGAAGCGCCGCTCTGGTCCTGCTGGGCGCGGCCTCCACCACCACGGCCGTACTGCGGCTCCGCCCGGCCGCCGCGCCGGAGCCGGCCCCCGGGCCCGAGGCCTTCGACGAGACGTACCGGGGCCGGCGGATCTCCGGGGTGTGGCTCTCCGACTCCGCCGCCGAGGGCGGGGGCTCCTGGCAAGTCACGGTCGACGGCCGCCCCCTGCACCTGATGCGCCGGGCCGACGGTTCGTATCTGAGCATGGTCGACCACTACGAGTCCTACGCGGGTCCGCTGGCGGCGGCGAGGGGGGCCGTCGCCGAACTCGGCGGCCAGGAGCTGCGGACCCACGAGAGCCGTCCGGAGTCCGCCCGAGACCGAAAGGTGTGAGGTCCGGTGGTCCACACCCGCCAGAACCAGAACACGCTCACCAAGGCGCAGAAGAAACGCTTCGTGGACGCCGTGCTCGCCGTCAAACGCTCCGGCCGCTACGACGAGTTCGTACGGACGCACATCGACTTCTACACCGGCGACGGCGACGGCAAGTTGCGCGTGGCGCACATGACACCCTCGTTCTTCCCGTGGCACCGCAAGTTCCTGCTGGAGTTCGAGAGGGCGCTGCAACAGGTCGACCCGGGGGTCTCGGTCCCGTACTGGGACTGGACCGTGGACCGCACGCCGTCCGCATCCCTGTGGGGCAAGGACTTCCTGGGCGGGAACGGCCGGCGCTCCGACCGCCAGGTCACGACCGGCCCCTTCGCCCACGCGCACGGCCACTGGGACATCGAGGAGGCCGTGACGGACGGCGACTTCCTGACGCGGGACTTCGGCCGGCCGCAGGACCCGGTCGAACTGCCCCGCAAAGCCGAGCTCGCCGAGGCGATACGGGAGCCCGTGTACGACGAGGACCCGTGGAACTCGCTCTCCCCCGGCGGGTTCCGCAACAAGCTGGAGGGCTGGCCCACCCGGCGCGGCGACCGCACCTGGTTCAACCACAACCGCGTCCACCGGTGGGTGAGCGGCCACATGCTGGGCGCCGGATCGGTGAACGACCCCGTCTTCTGGCTCCACCACGCCTTCGTCGATCTGTGCTGGTCGCGGTGGAGGCAGCGCTACCCGGACGCCGCCCCGTACCTTCCCGTCGAGCCGCCCGGCCCCCGTGACCCGCAGCGCCGTCGCGTCCTCGCCGCGGGCGACACCATGCCGCCCTGGGACACGCCGCTGCGCGACATGCTCGAACACCGGTCGCTGTACCGGTACGAGTGACCGGCGGCCGGGGAGCGCCCGGACAAGCCGATGGCCCCCAGCACCGCCGCGCCGAGGGCCATCGTGAGGAAGTGAACCGCGGGAGTCAGCCGCCGTAGCCGCCGTCACCGTTCTCGCCGTCGTCACCGTGGTCGTGACCGTGGTCGTGGTCGTGACCGTGACCGTGGTCGTGGCCGTGCACGTCGCCGGCGCAGGTGTTGCCGAACGCCGGGTTCAGCAGGCCGATGACGTCCACGGTGTTGCCGCAGACGTTGACCGGGATGTGGATGGGGACCTGGACCAGGTTGCCCGACAGGACGCCCGGCGAGTTCGTGGCTGCACCCTGGGCACCCGCGTCGGCCGAGGCCAGACCGGCGCCACTGAGCACCACGGCGCCCGTGCCGAGAGCGACAGCGGCTGCCTTCGCGATGCGCGACATCAGGTTCTCCTTCTGATTGGCAGTGCGGCCGCGTGGTCGCAGCCGTCGGCGTGTTCAACGGCATGGCTCACGGCCAGTAACGGCCAGTACAGGGATACATGCTTAAAAGGAGAGGAATCCGGGCCCAAATGGCGGCGCGTTCAGCAACCCCCGGAACACCCCGTCGTTCTCCGTGCAACACCTGCGAGGAGAGGAACCACATGAAGGTGCTCTGCGTGGGCGGCGGACCCGCGACCCTGTACCTGGCCATCCTTCTGAAATTGCAGGACCACCGCCACGAGATCAGCATCCACGAGAAGAACCCCGAGGGCGCGACGTACGGGTGGGGCGTCACCTACTGGCCCGACATGCTCGACACCCTCAAGGCGCACGACGAGCCCTCCGGACGCGACATCGAGGAGCAGTCGGCGCGCTGGCGCGACGGCGTGGCGCACGTCCGCGACCAGGTCACGGTCCACCGCGGCGACGAGGGCTACGCGATCGGCCGCCACCGGATGCTGGGGATCCTGACCGAACGGGCCGTCTCCCTGGGCGTCACGATGCACTTCGACCGTACGGTCTCCCCCCGGGAACCGCTGCCCGAGGCCGACCTGGTGGTCGCCGGGGACGGGGCCCGCAGCGTGCTGCGCGACGAGTACGCGGACGACTTCGGCACCCGGCTGACGGCGGGCCACAACCGGTTCATCTGGCTCGGCACCACCAAGGTCTTCCGCTCCTTCACCTTCGCGTTCGTGGAGACCGACCACGGCTGGCTCTGGTGCTACGCGTACGGCTTCGACGGCGAGCACAGCACCTGCATCGTCGAATGCTCGCCGCGCACCTGGTCGGGGCTCGGCCTCGACGTCATGGAGCGGGCCGACGCCCTGCGGCTGCTGGAAGGGCTGCTGGCCGAGCCGCTGGAGGGCCATGCGCTCATCGGCCGGACCGATGTCGACGGCCCCTCGCAGTGGCAGACCTTCCACACCGTCACCAACCGCGTCTGGTCGCGCGGCAACCTCGTCCTGATCGGCGATGCCGCCCACACCACCCACTACTCGATCGGCGCCGGCACCACCCTGGCGATGCAGGACGCCATGGCACTGGCCCGGGCCCTGCAGAGCCCCGTCCCCCTGCAGAGCGCCCTCGGCCGGTACGAACGCGTACGCAAGCGCGAGCTGCTGCCGTTGCAGAGCGCGGCGCGGCACAGCGCCGGCTGGTACGAGAACCTGCCCCGCTACGTCGATCTCGCGCCGCATCAGATGTTCGCGCTGCTCGGACAGCGCCACTCGCCGCTGCTCCCCTACGTGCCGCCGCAGCTGTACTACCGGGTCGACCGGGCGATCGAGAGGACTCAGGCCCTGCGCTCGCTGAAACGCTGGATCGGTCCCCGCGTCGCACGCGTCCTGCAGAACAAGTGACGTTGCCCCGGCCGGTGATTTTCGTTGAGCACGGCATGGAACCGAGGAGAAATGATCCGACAAGCGCGTCGCGCCCATCGGACACCCCGCTCTACGACGCCGTGCTGCGGCTGTGGCAGGCCCACGGGAGGACGGTCCCCAGCCCGGCCCGGCCCGCCCGGCCCGCGCGCGGGTGGGTACGGGTGGACACGGCGGCCGGCCGGAATCGTTGAAGGTCCCGGGCCCGGCCGCGTGGTTCCGGGACTCGCCCCCTAATGGGTCAATTCAGCGAGCCAAGCGTGGGACAGCGGTGTGATAGTCGAGTCAAATCCCCTCCAATCTCTCAAGGAGATTCGATGCGACTTCGCACTTTCGCAGCTGCCGCGGTGCTGGCCGGCACCACCGTTCTGGGCTCCGCCGCCATGGCTTCCGCGTCGGACGGTCCCGACGGGGCCACCGCCGCCGGGGTCGCCCAGAACAGCCCGGGTGTCCTGTCCGGGAACAACATCCAGGTTCCCGTGCACGTCCCGGTCAATGTCTGCGGCAACTCGATCGACGTGATCGGGCTGCTCAACCCGGCCTTCGGCAACACCTGCGGCAACGACTAGTTCGCGCCGTTACATCGAACCGCCCCCACCCGTGGCTTTCGCCGCAGGTGGGGGCGGTTCTCGGTCGGTAGACCCTGTGGGACTCGAACCCACAACCAATGGATTAAAAGTCCACTGCTCTGCCAATTGAGCTAAGGGTCCACGCGTCGGCCCGGGCCGACGCACCCCTGAGCATAGCCCGACGGCGCCGGGACACCGATCGGGTATCCCGATCTCGGGGTGTCCGGCGCCGCGGGACGCGTCGGGAGGCGCCCGGTGCCCGACGGCCGGGGCATGCGAAAGGGCCCGGGAGACGTCCGTCTCCCGGGCCCTCAGCTCACCTGTACGTGTCAGCCGTTGCGCTTCCAGCGCGGCTTCTCGTCGCGGCGGCCGAACGACGAACCCGTGTTGGACCCGGTGCTGGAACCGGAACCGCGGTGCTCGTCACGACGGCCGTAGGGGCGGTGGCCGCCGGAGGGGCGGTCGCCCTGACGGTCGCGGTTGAACGGGCGGTCGCTGCCCCGGTGACCGCCGGCCGGGCGGTCGTCGCGGCGGAAACCGGCCCGGTCGCCGTCACGGCGCTCGAAGCCGCCGGAACGGTTGTCGCGGCTGTCGTCACGGCGGAAGCCACCGCGGTCGTTGTCACGGCGCTCGAAAGGACGGCCGCCTCGGTCACCGCGGTCGCTGTCACGGCGAAACCCGCCACGGTCGTTGTCACGACGCTCGAAAGGACGGCCACCACGGTCACCACGGCTGTCGCCACGGCTCTCACCGCGGCTCTCACCGCGGCTGTCGCGGTTGAAGCCGCCGCCACGGTTGTCGCGGCTGTCGTCACGGCGGAAACCGCCGCGGTCGTTGTCGCGGCGCTCGAAGCCACCACGGCCACCACGGTCGTTGTCACGACGGTCGTCGCGGCGGAAACCGCCACGGTCGTTGTCACGACGCTCGAAGGGACGGCCACCACGGTCACCGCGGTTGTCGCGGTCACCACGGTTGTCGCGGTCACCACGGTTGTCGCGGCGCTCGAAGTTGCCCCGCTCGTCACGGCGCTGACGCGGCTGCTCGTACGAGGACGAACGCTCAGCCTGCTGCGGCACCTCGGCGGCGACGGCCTCGGCGATCTGAGCGGCGGCGGCCTCCGCGGCGGCGGCGACGGCCGCGGCCACGCCCTCCTCGTCCTCGCCGCGCTCACGGGCGGCGCGGGCGGTGAGGCGGTCGGCCTCCTCGCGCAGCTCGGCCGCGCGGCGGTTCGCGCGCTCCAGCTGCTTGGTCAGCTGGGTGACCTCACGCTCGGCCTGCTGCGCGGCGTTGCCCGCGGACTCGGCCTGCACCTCGGTCATCGACCGGGCGCCGGTGATCTCCGCGACCTCCGGGTCGAAGGCGGCGCCGCCCTGGATGATGTGGCGCCCGGCGTCGACGCCGGCGTCCTCCATCAGGCGGAAGATCTGGCGGCGCTGGTGCGGCAGCGACAGGGAGACGACCGTGCCGGTGCGGCCGGCACGGGCGGTGCGGCCCGCGCGGTGCAGGTAGTCCTTGTGGTCGCCGGCCGGGTCCACGTTCAGGACCAGGTCGATGCCGTCGACGTGGATGCCGCGGGCGGCGACGTCGGTGGCGACGAGGGCGTTGACGTAGCCCTTCTTGAAGTCCTCCAGGACGCGGGTGCGCGCGCCCTGCGTCATGCCGCCGTGCAGCGCGTCGGCCTTCACGCCGGATTCGCAGAGCTGCTCGGCGATGCGGTCGGCGCCCAGCTGGGTGCGGACGAAGATGATCGTGCGGCCCTTGCGGGAGGCGATCGCGGCGGTGACCGGCGCCTTGTCCTTGGGCTTCACGATGAGGATGTGGTGGGACATCGTCGTGACGTTGCCCTGCGCGCTGTCGACCTCGTGCGTGACGGGGTTCGTCAGGTAGCGCTTGACCAGCGTGGAGATCTCGTTCTCCATCGTGGCCGAGAACAGCATCCGCTGGCCGCCGGCCGGGACCTGGTCGAGCAGCTCGGTGACCTCGGGCAGGAAGCCCAGGTCGGACATCTGGTCGGCCTCGTCGATGACGGCGACCTCGATGTTCTCCAGGGAGCAGGCGCCGCGGTTGATGAGGTCGCGCAGGCGACCCGGGGTGGCGACGAGGATGTCGACACCGCGCTCCAGGGCGTAGATCTGGTTGCCCATCGAGGTGCCGCCGCAGACGACCTTCATCTTCAGGCCGACCTGGTCGCCGTAAGGCTGAAGCGCGTCCGCGACCTGCATCGCGAGCTCACGGGTCGGAGTGAGGATGACGGCGCGCGGCTTGTGCTTCTCGGTGCGGCTGCCGGCGAGGCGGGCCAGCACGGGGAGACCGAACGAGAGGGTCTTGCCGGAGCCGGTGCGGCCACGGCCGAGGATGTCCTTGCCGGCCAGGGCGTCCGGAATGGTCGCGGCCTGGATCGGGAAGGGGGTCGTCACACCGTTCGCCGCGAGCTTGCGGACGACCGGCTCGGGCAGGCCCAGGTCGGAGAAGGTGAGGGTGGGCTCGGCGTCCTCATCGACGGCGACGGCGACGTCGGCGTCGGCCACATCGGTGGCGGCGTCGGCGTCGACGCTCGCGTCCAGCTCGACGGCCTCAGTGATCTCGACGGCCTCGACAGCTTCGACGGCCGGAGCGTTCTCGGTGTTCTCGGGGTTCTCGGGGTTCTCGATGGTGTGTTCAGCAGAAATGGACATGCGAAATGCGAAACCTTCCGGAGTTTCGGCACGCGCCCGTCAACTCCGTGTATTCGCGGTTTCGCAAATCGACCGCCTCAATGCGGTCCAGCCACGGCAAGGGAGAGTACGCGCCACGCGGCGCTCCTGTGCGGCGCCGGGCAAATGGGATCAAACGATCTACCACCATACGCACCCACCACCCCCGGAGGCAAACCGCTCCCGTGAGACGCCGCTCACACCCGCAGCAACCGCCCCACGGCTACGCGGGGCTCCCGGCCTGCGGCGCGGGCACCCCCATCAGCCGCGGACCGGCCTGCTGCGCGTGGGCGGAGGAGGACGGCTCCGCGGTCGTCGGGGAGGGCTCGGGCGTGGGCGTCGGCGGCGTCTCCTGCGGCGGCGCCGGTGTCGTCGGCGTACCGCGCGGCGTGCTCGGCCGGGCGGGCGGCGTGCTCCGTGCGGGCCGCGCCGTCCGCGACACCGACGGGGACGCGCCCCGCGGCGCGGCGGCGGCGGACGCCGCGGGCGACGCGGACCCGCGGACCGGGGCGGAGGACCCCGCGCGCGCCGCCTTCTTGCCGGCCCGCGCCCCGATGTCGCCCACGCCCTCGGAGACCACCGTGCCCCCGTCGGGCGCGGCCACCCCGCCGCGATGTGCCGCGGAGCGGGAGGGCGCGGGCGGCCGCCCGTCGTCGTCGTCGGCCACGCTCATGCATCCGGCGGCAGCGGCGACGGCCACCGTGGTCGCGGCCAGGCAGCTGAGTCGAAGGACACAAAGCGGTACGGACAGCTGGCGCACGGGCGAGCACCTCCGGGCACGTGACAGGGTCACCTGTCCCAACTCCGGCGCCCCACAAGAAGACACGCGCCGCGCACGCACCGCACAAAGCCCGCACAAAACGCGCCGGGCGGCGCCCCCGCGCGCCCCCGCCCCTCAGCCGTACCCGAGCGCGTGCAGCCGCTCGTCGTCGATCCCGAAATGGTGGGCGATCTCATGCACCACGGTGATCTCGGTCTCCGCCACCACGTCCTGCCGGGAGTCGCACATCCGCAGCGCCGGCCCCCGGTAGATCGTGATCCGGTCCGGCAGGACGCCCGCGTACCACTCCCCGCGGTCGGTGAGTGGCGTCCCTTCGTAGAGCCCGAGCAGCTCGGGGTCGTCCGCGGGTGGCTCGTCCTCGACGAACACCGCGACGTTGTCCATGAGCCGCGTCAACTCGGGCGGAACCCGGTCGAGCGCCTCGGCCACCAGTTCCTCGAACTCCTCGCGCGTCATCTCCAGCACACGGCCATTGTCCGGTACGACGCCGCATATCCACCCGTCCACTTGGGCATACGGGAGCAATGGCCCGCCCGCCCGCTGTCGCCATGCGCCGAGCACTCCACCGGATACGAGGCACCCGCACCGCCCCCACGGCCCTCCTGCGCCGCCACCGCTCGCGCCGCCGTCCGCACCGGGCGCCGCCCCCCGCGCTCCTCGCGCCGGTCCACCATCCCCACCCCTACCTGCGCGCCCTGGGATTGATCGCGGTCGTCTTGCTCGGCGCCTGGCTGGGTCTGCTCGCCGTCGGCAGCGTCCGCGCCCCCGTCGGCCCGATGGACACCCGGATGACGCTGCGCCCGTCCGTCTCCGGCGGCACGAAGATCAACGTGTCCCCGCTCGGCGCCCTGGAACTGAAGTCCCACACGGCCCCGATCCGCCTCGACGTCGACGTCGACCGCCTGGACCCCATCCGTTCCCGGGCCCTCGTCGACCACCCGGAGCGCATCTCGGGGCTCCAGGACGAGGTGGCCCGCGACGTCGAGCACGGCACCCTCGACCTGGCCGTCCGCTCCTGCGTCGCGGTGGTCTCCGGGGCGACGGCGCTCGGCCTCGCGGTCTACCGGCGCCCGCGCCGCGCCCTGGCCGCCGGCGGTCTGGCGCTCACCCTCCTCGCGGCGTCCGGCGGAACCGCGTACGCGACCTGGAACCCGAACTCGGTCCTGGAGCCGAAGTTCTCCGGGCTGCTCTCCTCGGCCCCCTCCGTGGTCGGCAACGCCCGCTCGATCGTCACCGAGTTCGACGTCTACCAGCGGGAGTTGGCCCGGCTCGTCACCAACGTCACCAAGCTCTACGACGTGACGTCCACGCTGCCGACGTACCGCCCCGACCCCTCCACGATCCGCGTCCTGCACGTCTCCGACATCCACCTCAACCCGGCGTCCTGGAAGATCATCGCGTCGCTCGTGGAGCAGTACCGGATCTCGGTCGTCATCGACACCGGCGACACCATGGACCACGGCTCCCCGGCCGAGAACGCCTTCCTCGACCCGATCAGGGACCTCGGCGCGCCCTACGTGTGGATCCGCGGCAACCACGACTCCAGGACGACCCAGCAGTACCTGTCGTCCCGCAAGCGCTTCAAGAACGTCCACGTACTCGACGACGGCAGGGCCGTGACGGTCGCGGGTCTGCGCATCGCGGGCACCGGCGACCCGCAGTACACCCCGGACCGCTCCACCGCGGCCCAGGGCGACCCGGCGGAACGCATGGCGGGCATCCGCCTCGCCTCGGCCCTGCGCGACCAGCGGGCGGCGGGCACCCCGGTCGACATCGCGCTGGCGCACGACCCGGCGGCGGCGCGCGAGACGGATGGCGCGGTGCCGCTCGTCCTGGCCGGGCACATCCACCGCCAGAAGATGGAGGTGCTGCCGCTGGGCACCCGGCTGCGCGTCGAGGGCTCGACGGGCGGCAGCGGCCTGCGCGCGGTCGATGACAAGTACCCCGATCCCGTCGAGGCCTCCGTCCTCTACCTGGACAGCGCCACCAAGCGCCTACAGGCCTGGGACGAGATCAGGCTGGGCGGTCTCGGCCTGACGAAAGCCGAGGTCAGCCGCCATCTGCCGAAGGAGAACCAGCCGGGGGCGACGCCTTCGCCAACCGCCTCCCCGAGCTCCGGGTAAACCGTTTTGGCGATAGCTCCCCGCATCCCATATGCTTCTCACGTCCCCGACGCGCTGCGAAGCGCCCAGGCGGGCCGATAGCCCTCATCGTCTAGCGGCCTAGGACGCCGCCCTTTCAAGGCGGTAGCACGGGTTCGAATCCCGTTGGGGGCACGCACAACTACGTACGTGAATTCGTTCGCATACGTGAATATGGTCCTGTGGAGCAGTTTGGAGTGCTCGCCACCCTGTCAAGGTGGAGGCCGCGGGTTCAAATCCCGTCAGGACCGCTTGCAGATCACCTCGGTGAACTGCGTGGCTGGGTAGCTCAGTTGGTACGAGCGATCGCCTGAAAAGCGATAGGTCGCCGGTTCGATCCCGGCCCCAGCCACCGCACAGAATCCGCCCCGGACCTACGTCCGGGGCGTTTTCGTGGTCGGTGCAGGTGCCGCGGACCCCGTTGATCACATCTGATCGGCCGGTCCCGCGGAGCCTGTTCTCCGGCGTTTCCGCAGTTCAGGGAAGTGGCGCTGTCGGGTTCGCATCCCGTTGGGGGCACGGGAGTCCGTGTGCGACACTGTTGCACGCAACAAGCTTGGTCCTGTGGAGCAGTTTGGAGTGCTCGCCACCCTGTCAAGGTGGAGGCCGCGGGTTCAAATCCCGTCAGGACCGCTTGCAGATCACCTCGGTGAACTGCGTGGCTGGGTAGCTCAGTTGGTACGAGCGATCGCCTGAAAAGCGATAGGTCGCCGGTTCGATCCCGGCCCCAGCCACAGGAATCAGGCCCCGTCCCGGACGGGGCCTGTTGCGTTCCTCCGCCGGTCACACCGTCGCGGCGTGCAGCGGCCGTGTGTCCCGGCCGCCCGGGTGCCGGTGCCGCCAGAACCAGAACAGGGCGCACGAGACCAGCGCCCATGCTGCGAGCACCAGGAACGGGAAGACGTGCTGGTCGCCCTGGAAGTAGACCGCCGTGTGCTGGGCGTTGTACGAGGCGCCCGGGGGCAGCCACTGGCCGAGGCGGCCGATGACCGTGGGGAGCAGCGGCGGCGCCACCGCACCACCGGACGCCGGGTTGCCGAGGAGCACGAGCAGGCCCCAGGTCGGGATCATCGCCCAGCGGTGGAAGAACGTGTTGAACATCGTGAAGACCATCCCGCAGGTGAACATGGTCAGCGCGAGGATCAACCAGGACTGGACGAAGGGCAGGTCGATCGCCCCGAGCCACCAGTCGGCGACCGCCGCCACGGCGAACCCGCCGAGCAGTGCGTACAGGACGGTGAAGCCGATCCGCTCGGCCGGGTTCAGGCCGCGCGCGTGCACGCTGAGCTGGATGGCCCCGACGAAGCCGATGATCACCGCCGCCAGCGTGATGTAGAAGATCGTCAGGCCGCGCGGGTCGCCGGCCTGCAGCGGGTTCAGGTCCTTGACGGTCACGGGGATGCCGGTCGCCTTGCTCACCGGCGGGGCCGCCTGTGTGAAGACCTGGGCGACGGTGACCCCGGAGGCGCCCGAGACGTCGAGGGCGACGCGGGCGCCGTCTGCCTGCACGTCGAGGACCGCGTAGATCTTCTGCTGCTCGATGGCCTGCCGGGCGGCCGCCCGCGAGTCGTACGGTTTCAGGTCGAGCTGCGCGTCGAGCGCCTTCTCCATCGCGCCCAGGAACTTCTTGCCGCGCTCCTGCTCGTACTGTCCGGTGATCCCCGTCGGGATGTGGTGCGGGGTCGGGTTCGCCATGGAGTACGTGTACGAGGCCGCGAACAGGGCCGCCGCGGCGGCCAGGATGAACAGCAGCACGGTGGCCGGCAAGAACGGCGACTTCTTGAAGTTGGCCCAGCGGTCGGCCCGCGTCGGGGTCCGGCCGTGCTCGCCGTGCGCCGGGTGCGGTCGGGGCTGTTCCTGCTCGTGCAAGGACGACATACCTGCACGCTAAAGCAGACTTAAGCCGCATACACCCCGAGAGCGTCCAGCTGCCCGGGCGCCCTGGCAAAACCGTTCGCCACGTATTTCCCGGAGGTGAGATCCTGGAGGACGTATGTCTACGCAGCCTGCCCCCGCCGCCGATCGGATCGCCGCCGTAGCGCGGCGCGTCTCCGAGCTGTCCCTCCGTGACGCGCACCGCCTGGGCCGCAGGCTCGAAGGCGCGCGCAAGATCCGCAAGCCCGAGGCCCGGGCCGCCGTCGTCGCCGAGATCGACGCGGAGGCCGCGAAGGCCGAGGTCCGCACGGCCCTGCGGCGCGAGCGCCGGGCGGCGCTCGACGTCACGTACCCCGAGCAGCTTCCCGTCAGCCAGAAGAAGGACGAGATCGCCGACGCCATCCGCGACCACCAGGTCGTGATCGTGGCGGGCGAGACCGGCTCCGGCAAGACGACCCAGATCCCGAAGATCTGCCTCGACCTCGGCCGGGGCGTGCGCGGCATGATCGGGCACACCCAGCCCCGCCGGATCGCGGCCCGTACGGTCGCCGAGCGCGTCGCCGACGAGCTGCACACGCCGCTGGGCGAGGCGGTCGGCTGGAAGGTGCGCTTCACCGACCAGGTCGACCAGGACGCCACGTTCGTCAAGCTGATGACGGACGGCATCCTGCTGGCCGAGATCCAGACGGACCGCGAGCTTCGCGCGTACGACACGATCATCATCGACGAGGCCCACGAGCGCTCCCTCAACATCGACTTCCTGCTCGGCTACCTGGCCCAGCTGCTGCCGAGGCGCCCGGACCTCAAGGTCGTCATCACCTCGGCGACGATCGACCCGGCGCGCTTCGCACGGCACTTCGGGGACGCCCCGGTCGTCGAGGTCAGCGGCCGTACCTACCCGGTCGAGGTGCGGTACCGCCCGCTCCTGGAGGAGGAGTCGGACGACTCCGACCGCGACCAGATCACCGCGATCACGGACGCCGTCGAGGAGCTCCAGCGCGAAAGCAGGGGCGAGGGCGGCGACATCCTCGTGTTCCTCTCCGGCGAGCGCGAGATCCGGGACACCGCGGACGCCCTGGAGAAGAAGAAGTACCGGTTCACCGAGGTGCTGCCGCTGTACGCCCGGCTCTCCCACGCCGAGCAGCACCGCGTCTTCCAGCGGCCCGGCGCGGGCATGACGAGACGGATCGTCCTCGCGACCAACGTGGCCGAGACGTCGCTGACCGTCCCCGGCATCAAGTACGTCATCGACCCGGGCACCGCCCGCATCTCGCGCTACAGCCACCGTACGAAGGTGCAGCGGCTGCCCATCGAGGCGATCAGCCAGGCCAGCGCCAACCAGCGCAAGGGCCGCTGCGGCCGGACGTCGGACGGTATCTGCATCCGTCTCTACTCCGAGGACGACTTCCTCGCGCGGCCCGAGTTCACGGACGCGGAGATCCTGCGGACGAACCTCGCCTCGGTCATCCTCCAGATGACGGCGGCCGGCCTCGGCGACATCGAGAAGTTCCCGTTCATCGACCCGCCGGACCACCGCAACATCCGCGACGGCGTCCAGCTCCTCCAGGAGCTCGGCGCGCTGGACCCGACCGAGAAGGACGCGCGGAAGCGTCTCACCCCGCAGGGCCGCAAGCTCGCCCAGCTCCCCGTCGACCCGCGGCTGGCCCGCATGGTCCTGGAGGCCGACAAGAACGGCTGCGCCCGCGAGGTCATGGTGATCGCGGCGGCCCTCTCCATCCAGGACCCGCGCGAGCGCCCCTCCGACAAGCAGGCGCAGGCGGACCAGAGCCACGCCCGCTTCAAGGACGAGACCAGCGACTTCCTCGCGTTCCTCAACCTGTGGCGCTACGTGCGCGAGCAGCAGAAGGAGCTGGGCTCCTCGGCCTTCCGCCGGATGTGCAAACGCGAGTTCCTGAACTTCCTGCGCATCCGCGAGTGGCAGGACATCTACACGCAGTTGCGCACGGTCGCCAAGCAGATGGGCATCCATCTCAACGAGGACGACGCCGCCGGCGACTCCGTCCACATCTCCCTCCTCTCCGGCCTCCTCTCCCACATCGGGATGAAGGACGTGAAGGAGACGAAGGAGTCCGTCCAGAAGGACCCGAAGCAGCGCGAGCGCGGCGGTGGCCGCAACGAGTACATCGGTGCCCGCAACGCCAAGTTCGCGCTCTTCCCCGGCTCGGCCCTCTTCAAGAAGCCGCCGCGCTTCGTGATGTCGGCGGAGCTGGTGGAGACCAGCCGCCTGTGGGCGCGGGTCAACGCGAGGATCGAGCCGGAGTGGGTCGAGCCGCTCGCCGAGCACCTGCTCAAGCGCACGTACAGCGAGCCGCACTGGGAGAAGGACCAGGCCGCGGTGATGGCGTACGAGAAGGTCACGCTGTACGGCGTCCCGCTCGTCGCCCAGCGGAAGATCAACTACGGCCGGATCGACCCCGAGGTCTCCCGCGAGCTGTTCATCCGCAACGCGCTCGTCGAGGGCGACTGGCGTACGCACCACAAGTTCTTCGCCGCGAACCGCGCACTCCTCACCGAGGTCGAGGAGTTGGAGCACCGGGCGCGCCGCCGCGACATCGTGGTCGACGACGACACCCTCTACGACTTCTACGACCAGCGGGTGCCCGCGGACGTCGTCTCCGGCGCGCACTTCGACTCCTGGTGGAAGAAGCGGCAGCGCGAGGAGCCGGAGCTGCTCGACTTCGAGCGGTCCATGCTCATCCGCGAGTCCGCGGGGGCCGTCACCAAGGACGACTACCCGGACGCGTGGCAGCAGCGGAACCTGAAGTTCCGGGTGACGTACCAGTTCGAGCCGGGCGCGGACGCGGACGGCGTCACCGTCCACATCCCGCTCCAGGTCCTGAACCAGGTCACGGACGAGGGCTTCGACTGGCAGATCCCGGGGCTGCGCGAGGACGTCGTGGTCGAGCTGATCCGGTCCCTGCCGAAGCCGATCCGGCGCAACTACGTGCCCGCACCGAACTTCGCGAAGGCGTTCCTCGACCGGGCCGTGCCGCTCCAGGAGCCGTTGCCGACGACCCTCGCGCGCGAGTTGCAGCGGATGGTCGGCGTCCCGGTGGCGGCCGAGGACTTCGACCTGAGCCGCGTACCGGACCACCTGAAGATCACGTTCCGGATCGTCGACGAGCGGCGCCGCAACCTCGCCGAGGACAAGGACCTGGAAGCCCTCAAGCTGAGGCTGCGGCCGAAGGCGCGGCAGGCCATCTCCAAGGCGGCCGCGGCGACGGCCGAGCGCTCAGGCGGCGAGTCCGTCGAGCGCACGGGCCTCACCGACTGGACGATCGGCACGCTCTCCCGCGTCTTCGAGACCCGGCGCGCGGGCCAGCCGGTCAAGGCGTACCCGGCGCTCGTCGACGACGGGGACACCGTCTCCGTACGCCTCTTCGACACCGAGGCCGAGCAGGCGCAGGCCATGTGGAAGGGCACGCGCCGGCTCATCCTGCGCAACATCCCGGTCAATCCCGGCAAGTTCGCCTCGGACAAGCTGAGCAACGCCCAGAAGCTGGCCCTCTCCGCCAACCCGCACGGCACCGTCCAGGCCCTCTTCGACGACTGCGCGATGGCGGCCGCGGACAAGCTCGTCGCGGACTTCGGCGGCCCCGCGTGGGACGAGGAGTCGTACCGCAAGCTCTACGAGAAGGTGCGCGCGGAGATCGTCGACACCACCGTGCGGACGGTCGGCCAGGTGCAGCAGGTGCTGGCCGCCTGGCAGGCCTGCGAGCGCCGCCTGAAGTCCACGACCAGCCCGACGCTGCTGCCCAACCGGCAGGACGTACGCGCGCAGTTGACGGCGCTGGTGTATCCCGGCTTCGTGACCGGCACCGGGCTGCGCCGGCTGCCCGACCTGATGCGGTACCTCGTCGCCGCCGACCGGCGGCTCCAGCAGATGCCGACCGGCGTCCAGCGGGACACCACCCGCATGGAGAAGGTCCACGAGATGCAGGACGAGTACGCCTGGCTGCTCGAACAGCTGCCGCAGGGGCGGCCCGTGCCGCAGGAGGTCCTGGACATCCGCTGGATGATCGAGGAGCTCCGCGTCAGCTACTTCGCGCACGCGCTGGGCACGGCGTACCCCGTCTCGGACAAGCGGATCGTGAAGGCGATCGACGCCGCGGCGCCGTGACCGGCCGCGCACGGTCGGTGAGTTCGACCGGCGGGCCTGCACTGCTGTAGAGTCCTGCTCGCAGCGCAACGAGGTAACAGCGCGGCAGAGCAAGGTCCTGTGGAGCAGTTTGGAGTGCTCGCCACCCTGTCAAGGTGGAGGCCGCGGGTTCAAATCCCGTCAGGACCGCAGTAGATGAGAAGCCCGCACCGACCCGGTGCGGGCTTCTTCGTGTCTGGGCGGCGTCCGCGTCGCGTCTGTGCGGCGTCGATGTCACGTCTGTGCGGTGTCCGCGCCGGAAGGCACCCTTGACGCCGGCCCGGCCCCTCGGTACGCCAGAACCAGACCCCGGGCGGGAGGCGGCCGCATGGCGACACCGATTCGACGGCACGAGACCCGCGCGCTGCTGCGCGCCCACCTCGCCGCTGCCTCCGGCTACCGCCACCTGACCCGGCACTGCCCGATCTGCCACCGCCTCCTGCGGCTCGCCATGGACCCCGCCACAGAGGCCCAGGAGGGCCTTGGGAGCGACTGGGAGGAGAGTGGGGGCGAAAGTCCCCCTCAGGGGTGACCAAAGCCGCCCCACGAGCCCCCTGTCCGGTGGGAGTCTGGGGGTACGGCCTCCTTGCGCGGCCCCATTAGCGCACGGGCGTCGCCAGCAACAAGCTCCCCGGCGTGTGACGGGTGTCACTGAACTAGTTTTGGAAACACCGTTTCTTACACCCTTCCTACAACTCCTCAATTTAATATGTGCAATTGCACCACTCTCACAGCTGGCGTCCAGGTACCCACCAGAGAGCGGCCAAGCCCCGACAAGGGCGCACACAGAACCCCGCCGCCGGAGCCGGTCACCGGCCCGAACGCACAAAAAAGATCGCGCTGGACCCGGCGGAGTCCAGCGCGATCGACGACGCACCCGTGATGCAGTTGAGATGACGCTTCAGTGGGCGTGGGGCCTGTTGGGGCAGGACCCGCGTCGTGTGGAGCAAGGGGTGGGCGTGCAACGGGTTGGGGGACCCGAAACGCCCGGTAATGCTGCGTTATGCGGTGCCTCAGGCCTCGCTGCGCTGCTGCGGAATACCCGCAAGCAGTGCGCGGACCTCGGCCTCGCGGTAACGACGGTGCCCGCCGAGCGTTCGAATCGACGTGAGCTTGCCAGCCTTGGCCCAGCGCGTGACCGTCTTCGGGTCCACGCGGAACATCGTGGCGACCTCGGCGGGGGTCAGCAGCGGCTCGGCATCAGGGGTGCGAGCGGTCATGAGCGGCCTCCTCGGGAGAACCGAACCTTCTCGGTTCTTTCCTTTAAATTCTGCACCTTGACCCGCGTTGCCCGAAATGGCGGACACGGGTCGAGTCGGTTATAGGACGAACGGCTTGTCCTCGGCACTACAACTACACCATCCGTCCAGCCTCGTCGGCCAAACCGATGGAATTGCCCTCCCAGGTGTTCATCAGCGACGGAAGCCGATGGACCATGCCATAGCGGACAGTCACGCCACAGTGACGATCAGTCACACAAAGATCAGGAGTCGTCAGACCCCCCAGCGACAGAGCCCTCCCCGGACTCCTTGTCCTATTTTGGCACGAGGAGGGGCGATGGGCGCAAGGGTGAAGTTAGTGCAGTCCGTCACGCTTGAGACACGCATGAGCCAAAAGCCCGGATCAGGACGTAGGTCCCTAAGAACCCTGTGAACCCCGTCAGTTGGCGTGCTGCCGGTCCCGCACCGCCCGCCAGCGTTCCACGAGCCGGGCGTACGCCTCCCCTGCGCCGTCCCCGTCACCGCGGCGCAGCGCCTCGATGCCCGCGGCGACGTCCGCCGCCGAGTGGTCCTCGTCCAGGAGGCCGGACGGCAGGGTGTGCACGAGGCCGCCGTAGTCGAGCTCGACGTACGAGCGGGGATGGAACTCCTCCAGCCAGCGCCCCACGTCTACCAGGCCCTCGATCAGGGGCCCCTCGTCGAACGCGTCCCGCAGCGCCTTCAGTCCGCGTGCCACCCGGCGCCGCGCCTGGACCATCGGGGTCCGGTAGCGGAGCGAAGGCCCGTCCTCGTCGCCCTCGTCGGTCTTGTGCACCGGTTCGTACGCGCGCTCCTCGTCGGAGACGAGCACGAACCAGTGCAGCGGCACCTGCCACGTCGACGTACGGATCCAGGGCCGCGCGTCCGGATTCCGCTCCAGCCAGCGCTCGTGGTCGTCCGACGCCTGCCGGCGCACCACCGGCGGGAGCACCGCGTCGAGCAGCGGGAGCGGCAACTGGCCCGGCAACTCGTCCAGCGCCTGCCAGCCGCGCAGCCGAGTCCGCCACGGGCACACGCAGAGCACCCCTTCGGCCTCGAACACGAACGCGTCGTCGCTCTCGTGCACCAGCACCGGGATCGGCGGCGTGGGCAGCAAGTCGGCCAGCGAACGGCGGAGTTCGTCCTGGTAGGAGGGGTGGCGCTCACGCTTCGCGTAGCGCTCCCAGTGGTCCCGCTCCGGCTGCGGAAAGGCAGCGAGGGGTTCGTACACGCGGAGATAGGTCGCGTACGGAACGGTCACCGACGACACCTTGGGCACGGCTGTTCCCTCCCCCGCCCATCGGCTGGAAAACACTGCAAATCGTCCCACGACGGGAGCGCGCGGGACGCGGCGGGATCCGACCGTACTTCCACCACCCCCGGACGCGAGAGAGTGATCCTCGGCACTGCGGCCGTGGCGGGCCCGCCCACGTTCTAATCTCGTGCCCACGAACCCACGGAAGGCCCGCCACCCGCACGGGATTCCGCCCAACCGCCGCTATGTACTTGGGAGTCACCACAGTGACCGATGTGACCGGCGACGCTGTCACCACCTCCGGCACCTCAACCGCTCCGGATGTCCTGCACACCCTCTTCCACTCGGACCAGGGCGGACACGAACAGGTCGTGCTCTGCCAGGACCGGGCGAGCGGCCTCAAGGCCGTCATCGCCCTCCACGACACCGCCCTGGGCCCGGCCCTCGGAGGCACCCGCTTCTACCCGTACGCCACCGAGGCGGAGGCCGTCGCCGACGCCCTCAACCTGGCGCGCGGCATGTCGTACAAGAACGCCATGGCCGGGCTCGACCACGGCGGCGGCAAGGCCGTGATCATCGGCGACCCGGCCGTGATCAAGAGCGAGGCGCTGCTGCTCGCGTACGGGCGCTTCGTCGCCTCCCTCGGCGGGCGGTACGTGACGGCCTGCGACGTCGGCACGTACGTGGCCGACATGGACGTGGTCGCGCGCGAGTGCCGCTGGACCACCGGGCGCTCCCCGGAGAACGGCGGCGCGGGGGACTCCTCCGTGCTCACCGCCTACGGCGTCTTCCAGGGCATGCGGGCCAGCGCCCAGCACCTCTGGGGCGATCCGACGCTGCGCGGCCGCAAGGTCGCCGTCGCGGGCGTGGGCAAGGTGGGGCACCACCTGGTCGAGCATCTGCTGGCGGACGGCGCCGAGGTCGTGGTCACGGATGTGCGCGCGGAGTCCGTGCGCCGCGTCACCGACCAGCACCCCGAGGTCGCCGTCGTCCCCGACACGGAGGCGCTGATCCGGGTCGAGGGCCTCGACATCTACGCTCCCTGCGCGCTCGGCGGCGCCCTGGACGACCACACCGTCCCGGTGCTCACCGCCAAGGTGGTCTGCGGCGCCGCCAACAACCAGCTCGCGCACCCGGGCGTCGAGAAGGACCTCGCCGACCGCGGCATCCTCTACGCCCCGGACTACGTCGTGAACGCGGGCGGCGTCATCCAGGTCGCCGACGAGCTGCACGGTTTCGACTTCGACCGGTGCAAAGCCAAGGCCTCGAAGATCTTCGACACCACGCTTTCCATCTTCGCCCGCGCAAAGTCCGACGGGATCCCGCCGGCCGCGGCGGCGGACCGGATCGCCGAACAGCGGATGGCGGAGGCACGTTCACGGCGCTGATCGCGGCGTCTACGTAACGAGAGTCACGCCGATCGGCGGGTCGGCCGCCAAGAAGAGGTTAAAATCGCAGCTGACCAGCGAGGACGGGGCTCCTTGCTGGTCCTGCGCACAGGCGCGTCCTGCGGGCGACGTACCGTATGGGCGTGGGCTCAGGTACCGTGGAAGCCCTACGGACCGAGCTCCTTACGGGGAGCCCGTTCCAGTTCATGAACGCGTGTCAAGACTCTGGGGCCGTCGAGCCCCGTATCCGAGGGGGTCGAGCCATGGGGCGCGGCCGGGCAAAGGCCAAGCAGACGAAGGTCGCCCGCCAGCTGAAGTACAGCAGCGGCGGGACTGACCTGTCGCGTCTGGCCAATGAGCTGGGCGCATCGACGTCGAACCCAGTATCGAATCAGCCGCCGAACGGCGAGCCTTTCGATGACGACGACGAGGAAGACGACCCGTACGCCCGCTATGCGGATCTGTACGACGAGGGCGAGGACGAGGACTCCGACGAGTCCGGTCCCTCGTCTCAGCGCCGCGGCGCTTGACCTCGTAGCACTGTCAGCACGTAACTGATTTCAACTGCCTGATTTCTGCTTACTGCTGCACTCACCCGGTCCGGGGTGGTCACCACGCCGGACCGGGTTTTGTGCTGTCCGCGTGTTGTCGTGTGCTGCCGTGTGTTGTCCGGGCGACACGCGCGAGTGCGGTCCGCCCGGGCCCCGCGGGGCCCGGGCGGACCCCCCCCTCCTCTCTGGTTCTCCCCTCCTCGTCTCCCCCAAACTCCGCTCCCCCCTTTTTTTCTTTCCCTTCTACCCCCCCTC